>NZ_CP114058.1:927859-1237145 GCF_026967475.1 Rouxiella chamberiensis
CCGCATTCGATTCAGGGAATCGGACCGGACGGCTGTGAATTCCTGCTGGCGTTTGACGATGGAAGTTTCGACGAAGACAGCACCTTTTTACTGTCCGACTGGTTCAAGCATATTCCCCCCGAGATCCTTGCCAAGAACTTCAAGGTGCCCGTTTCGACCTTCACCAACCTGCCGTCACCAAGTGACGAATACATCTTTGCCGGTACGGTTCCCGGCAGTCTGGCCTCGGACGCGACTCAAAACGCCAAAAAATCCAGATTGCAGTTTACCCACCGCATGCTTGCGCAGGAGCCTATCAAGGCACCGGGCGGCACGGTAAGGATAACGGACTCCTCTACTTTCCCTATTTCCAAAACCATTGCCGCCGCGCTTGTCGAAATCGAGCCAGGCGGACTGCGTGAACTGCACTGGCATCCCAACAATGACGAATGGCAATATTATCTGGAAGGCGAAGGGCGTATGGGGGTCTTTGCCTCGTCCGGTCAGGCGAGAACGTTCGATTATCGCGCAGGCGATGTGGGATATGTGCCTTTTGCGATGGGCCATTACATCGAAAATACCGGAAAAGGTCCGCTGCGGTTTCTTGAGCTGTTCAAGAGCGATTACTATGCCGATATTTCGTTGAATCAATGGTTGGCCAGCACGCCGCCAGAGCTTGTGAGACAGCATCTCAAGCTTGACGACACCTTCATGAAGGCCCTGTCACTGCAAAAAAATCCTGTGGTTAAATAGCGACCTCTGGCCGGGAAATCGGCCAGTTTTTTTCCTTTTTCCTGCGGGTGATTTCTCTTTTTTCCCGAACCTGAAGGCGGTGTCAAGATTGCGCATCGCCACATCGGCTTCTACCCTTTTAGGGTCTTGCTGTTTTTAAAAATAAAAGTGGTCGTAAAAGAAATTACTTTCACTGCGGCACCGACATCCCCATCAATCCGAGAAGGAGGTAGGAAATGCAGTACAAAAAATTGGGTCATTCAGGGCTACTCGTTTCACAATTTGCATTGGGAACGGTCCCTTTTGCGGGCAAGGCAGGGTTTGAAAAAACCGGTAACGTCAACGCGGCCGAAGCGCGGCGATTTATCGATATCGCGCTGGATTACGGCGTCAATACCGTCGATACCGCCGACCTGTACTCAAGCGGCGGGGCGGAAGAGGTGCTTGGCGAAGCGCTCGGCGAAAAGCGCAACCAAATCATTCTGACATCCAAGGCGCGCAGTCCGCTAAGTGACGATCCCAATGACAGCGGGGCGAGCCGCCATCATCTGATCAAGGCCTGCGAAGCCAGTCTGCGCCGCCTGAAAACCGATCATATCGATCTTTATCAGATCCATAACTGGGACGGCGTGACGACCGGTCGAAGAGACACTGCGTGCGCTTGAGGACCTGACCAAGAGCGGCAAAATCCGCTACTTCGGCACTTCAAACTATACGGCCTGGCAGATGATGAAAACGCTTGGCAGCGCCGAGGTGAATCGGCTGCAAAAGCCGGTGAGTCAGCAAATCTACTACACGCCGGAATCGCGGGAGGCGGAGTATGAATTGTTGCCGATGGCGCTGGATCAAGACATCGGTACGCTGGTGTGGGGACCGCTGGGGGAGGGGCTGCTTACCGGTGTCGTACGCAGAGGCAACAAGACGCCAGCCTCGCATCGTCAGGGCAGCGGCTGGCCCGAACCCTATGTGCATGACATGGACCGCGCCTTTGATGTGATTGAGGTGCTCGCGGAGGTTGGGGCGCAGCTCGATGCCTCGGTCGCACAGGTGTGTCTGGCATGGCTGGCGACACGGCCCGGCGTGACCTCGCTGATTGTGGGCAACCGCACCGAAGCGCATCTTCGCGAAAATCTCGAGGCGATGAGCCTGACATTGAGTGACGAGCAGCGGCAGAGAATCGAACAGGTGACGCGGCAGGCGCCGCAGTATCCTTACTGGCACCGCTTTACGGCGGGAATGGACAGGATAGACCCTGCCGAGAAGCCTTTCCTGGATGAGCATCGCCAGACGCTCGACAACCGCAAAGACTTGTCGCAAAGATAAATCATCTTCACTGCCCGGCGATATCCGGGCAGTGAAGGCGGGTTCAATACTTCATCTCAACGACTTGTCTTCATTCCTTAATGCGCCTGCAAAAAGGCCAGCAGATCCTGATTAAGCTGGTCCTGATGTGTTGCGGCAAAGCCGTGCGGCGCATTGTCGTACACCTTCAATTCGGCACCGCGAATCATCTCGGCCGCCACTTTGCCGGTGGTTTCGAACGGCACAACCTGGTCGTTGCTGCCGTGAATGACCAGCGTCGGCACATCGATTTTGGCCATGTCGTCGCGGAAATCGGTTTCGGAAAACGCGGTAACACAGTCGACGGTGCTTTTCAGCGAAGCCAGCAGGGCGATATTCAGCGTCTGCGTCAACACGCCCTCCGACACGGTTTGACCGGCATTGAGGCCATAGAACGGCGTCGCGAAATCGCTGATAAACTGCGCGCGGTCTTTTAACAGCCCGTCTCGAATACCTGCGAACACGGAGAGATCCACGCCCTGCGGATAATCATCGGCCTGACCAAAGATAGGGGTAACGGCCCCCAGCAGCACCAGATTGGCTACGCGAGCCGTGCCGTAATGGCCGATATAGCGCGCCACATCCCCGCCGCCCATTGAAAAGCCCACCAGAGTGACGTCCTGAAGATCCAGATGGTTTATCAACGCGTCAATATCGGAGGCAAAGGTGTTGTAGTCATTGCCGGTCCAGGGTTGATCCGAGCGGCCGAAGCCGCGGCGGTCGAAGGCGATAACCCGATAGCCGCGCTCGGCCAGATAATTCATCTGGCTGTCCCACATATCGGCATCCAGCGGCCAGCCGTGGCTGAACAGCACTGGTTTGCCTGTGCCCCAATCTTTAAAATAGATTTTAGTTCCGTCGGTCGTGGTTATTGTGCTCATTGGATGTGGCCCTATAGTGAATGAAAGTACAAAAGGTAACGGGCGTACCGGTTAGACCGGCGCGACCAGATACCGCACTTCAGGAAGGTTTTCTCCCTGATGAAATGCATAAACCCGGCTTTGAATCTTGCGATCGTTAATGGTGTAGCGCTCTTTCTGCCGCAGATGTTCCATCCATGAACCGACCACAAAGGTTTCGACAAAGATGCCCGGCTGCAGGATATCTTCATACACGGACCAGTTGATCGCGCCTCCGCGACGTCTGACACGCCGCATATCCTGCATGCAGACAGTAAAGCGGCGCGCATCTTCATCCTTAATACGATATTCGTAGCTCACCATGACCGGACCGCGGTCGTGATGAATAGTCGGCATCGTGCTGTTCCCGACTTCGGTGGCGCTGTCGAGATTGAGGTCCGGGTCTTTATCCAGACGCCAGCGCAACACGGTGGTGCTGCCAAGCACCATACCGACCGTCGCGATACACAGTGAAATCGGAATGCTGAAGTGCGAGGCCAACTGACCCCAAACCGCGCTGCCCACCGTCATCGCACCAAAGAACACGGTGAGATAAACCGCCAGCGCCCGCGCTTTCACCCATTTGGCGGCGCTGCGCTGTGCGCCGAGATTCAGGGTGGAGAGCGCCGCAATCCACGAGAAACCGGTAAAAAATTCAAAGGCATTGAGCAGCCAGACATTTCTGACAAACGCCAGTGCCAGCATGGTCAGGGCGAACATCAGGCTGGCAAGCACCATCAGGCTGTCGGCGTTGAAACGCTTGCGCAGGCGGGGCAGCAGAACGGCCCCGAAGATGGCCCCGACGCCGATAAAGGCAAGCAGGATGCCGTAGCCGCCGGGGCCGAGTCCCAGCTCGCGGCGTGCCACCAGCGGCAACAAGGCCCAGCCTGCGCTGCCAAACAGAAAGAAAGCCACCGTGCGCGCCAGCACATTGCGCAGTACCGGCGCAGCATGCACATAGCGAAGCCCGGCGCGAACCGCCGAGAAGAAGTGCTCCGGCGGCAGACGTTGCACACTAGGTTCGGCTTTCCAGCGATACAGCACCCAGGCCACACCCACCACGGACAGCGCATTGAGCATAAACACGACCCACGGCCCGGCAAACGACAGGATAAGCCCGCCCAGTGCAGGGCCAATGGCGCGGCTGATGTTGATGCCAAGCGAGTTCAATGCAATCGCGGGGCCCAGCTCCTGTTTTTTCACTAGATCAGGCACGATGGCCTGAAACGGCGGGGAACTCATCGCCGCCCCGGTACTCAACAGGAAGGCGGCGACCAGCAGCACCAGCGGCGTAACATGCCCGGTAAACGACAGCACCGTCAGCCCCGTGGCCGCAACAAACACCCACAGCTGCGAAAACAGCAGGTATTTACGGCGGTCGACGATGTCTGCCATAACGCCGGACGGCAGCGCAAACAGGAACATCGGCAGGCTGCTGGCGGCCTGAACCAGCGCAACCGACAGCGGGTCCGCGCTTAACGTCAGCATGGTCCAGTTCACGCCGACATCGTTCATCCACGACCCGATGTTGGACACGACCGTGGCAATCCAGATCATGCGAAAAACCGGCTGCCGCAAGGGTTGCCAGGGCGAGGTACCGGTTACCGGCACCTCTGCGGGCACGTCGGGCGTGACCTGCTGAATATCATTGACTTGGGTCATTGCTGCGTCTCTTTATCAACATTAAAAGGCGAAGCAGCTACAGCCGAGCGCGCCCCAGAATGCGTTTTCCTCGGAAACCGGCAGGTTGGCTCCGCGGGCAACGTCATGGTTGTGGGTATGCACGCCACAAGGACCGCTGCACTGATGCGCCATGGGCATCATGCCGACACGGCTTGCCGACGACGGCGGGGCGCTGCGATAGTGACCCGGCACCTTGACCACCGGCGACCAGTCCGGCAGAACAGGGATGGCGGGGAGCGCTTCGCTGCCGAGCGCGCCTGCGGCATAGACCACGTTGCCGTCGACCACGGTCAGCACCGATTCAATCCCTTTGATCTCTTCTTCCGGCACAGAGAAATAGTCTTTGCTCAGCACCGCCAAATCAGCGAGCTGGCCGACGATTATCTGGCCTTTCTTGCCCTGTTCGCTGGAGAACCAGGCGCTGCCTTGCGTCCACAGCATCAGTGCCGTATCGCGGTCGAGACGCGAATTGACGTCATACATCTGCATGCCGCCGACGGTGCGGCCCGACACCAGCCAGTACAGCGCGGTCCACGGGTTGTAGCTGGCGACGCGGGTGGCGTCCGTGCCCAGCCCCACCGGCACGCCGGTTTCCAGCATACGGGTCACCGGCGGCGTATGGCGGGTTGCCTCGATGCCGTAGCGCTCGGCAAAATATTCGCCCTGAAACGCCATGCGGTGCTGTACGGCAATGCCGCCGCCCAGCTCTTTGATGCGATCGATGTTTTTCTGCGTAACGGTTTCGGCATGGTCGAAGAACCAGTGCAGGCCGTTGAAGGGAATGTCGCGGTTGACCTTTTCGAACACGTCCAGCATGCGGCCAATCGATTCATCATAGGTGGCGTGCAGACGAAACGGCCAGCGGTGCTCGACCAGATGGCGCACCACGCGCTCGAGCTCGTCTTCCATGCCCGGCGCAAGATCAGGGCGAGGTTCGAGGAAGTCTTCGAAGTCTGCCGCCGAAAACACCAGCATTTCGCCCGCGCCATTGTGGCGAAAATAGTCGCTGCCCTGACCCGGCGACAGCATGTCGGTCCACTTTTCGAAATCTTCCAGCTCGTGGCCGGGGCGCTGGGTAAAGAGGTTATAGGCGATGCGCAGCGTCATTTGCTTGTTTTCGTGAAGCTGGGCAATGACTTGATAATCTTCGGGATAGTTCTGGAAACCGCCTCCCGCATCGATAGCGCTGGTCAGGCCGAGACGGTTGAGTTCGCGCATAAACTGGCGGGTCGAATTGACCTGCTGTTCCAGCGGCAAGGTCGGGCCTTTGGCGAGTGTAGCGTAGAGGATCATGGCATTTGGACGGGCAATCAGCATGCCGGTCGGATTGCCGTTGCCGTCGCGCTGAATTTCGCCGCCCGGCGGGTTCGGCGTGTCTTTGGTATAGCCGACGACCTTGAGAGCGGCGCGATTGAGCAGGGCGCGGTCGTAAAGATGCAGCACAAACACCGGCGTATCGGGGGCCGCCTCGTTGATTTCATCAAGCGTGGGCATTCGGCGTTCGGCAAACTGGAACTCGGTCCAGCCACCCACCACGCGAACCCACTGGGGCGACGGCGTGCGCAGGGCCTGCGCTTTCAGCATTCTCAGAGCATCCGCCACGGAAGGCACGCCTTCCCAGCGCAGTTCAAGGTTGTAATTCAGTCCGCCGCGAATCAGATGCAGATGGGAATCGTTAAGGCCCGGCACGGCGGTGTGGCCCTTGAGGTCGATGACCTTTGTCGCGTCATCATGATATTCCATTACCTCGGCCAGAGTGCCAACGGCAAGAAACTTGCCATCCTGAATCGCCACAGCGTCGGCCAGCGGATTGGCCCTGTCGACCGTGTGAAATTTGCCGTTGGTTAAAATCAGCGATGCTTTTCCAAGCGAAACCATAGACTCTCCTGAACTGGCTATCTGATTGATTGCCGCGGCCTGTGCCGCGAGACGAGAAGTGTGCTGCCGAAGGACAGGCAGCGAATGAATAGCCGGATTATGGTGAGCGAAAACGCGTGGCGTCTAGTTATACGAAAGGATACCTATACGAACGTATAGTTATACGCAGAGATAATAGTTCGCCGGGGGCAGGCCTCCTACACTGACTTCCGACAGTGGCCGCCGGTTCTATCCCGAAGCGCTTTTCGATCAGGTAAACGTATTGCGGGTCTTGACGAGGTGTGGCGACCGGTTGCTGTCATTTTCTCCGTGTCCGAAGAGACGGAAATTCAGTTTCATCAACCTCAATGGGTAAATTCATGTCCAATTCAAAACTTGAAGTCCTGACGCCTCAGAACTGCCAGATTATCTTTATCGACCAGCAGCCGCAGATGGCCTTCGGCGTACAGTCAATCGACCGTCAGGTCCTGAAGAACAACGTGGTTGCCCTGGCGAAAGCGGCCAAGGTATTTGCCATTCCAACTATCCTGACAACCGTTGAAACTGAAAGCTTTTCGGGCCACACCTATCCTGAACTGCTCGACGTGTTTCCGGGGCAGGACATTCTCGAACGCTCCTCGATGAACTCGTGGGATGACCAGAAAGTGCGCGATGCACTGGCGAAAAACGGCAGGAAGAAAGTGGTGGTTTCCGGCCTGTGGACGGAAGTGTGCAACAACAGCTTTGCGCTGTGCGCGATGCTGGAAGGCGATTACGAGATCTACATGGTGGCCGATGCGTCCGGCGGTACCAGCAAGGAGGCCCATGACTTCGCCATGCAGCGCATGATTCAGGCGGGCGTGATTCCGGTGACCTGGCAGCAGGTGATGCTGGAATGGCAGCGCGACTGGGCGCACAAGGAGACCTATGATGCCGTGATGAACATCGTCAAGGATCACTCCGGTGCCTACGGCATGGGTGTCGACTACGCCTATACCATGGTTCACAAGGCGCCTTCCCGTCAGAAGAGCGAGCACCGCACACTGGCGCCGGTTCCGGCCCGCTAATTTCACGTTGCCGGTCGACGCGCTGTGCCGACCGGCATCGACGCTGAAAGGAGCCTTTTCATGAGTCCATGGGTTATCTCGCTGGGGGCAGGCGTGGTTATCGGCCTGTTCTATGCGCTGTTGAATGTGCGATCCCCGGCACCGCCTGCCGTAGCGCTGGTAGGATTGCTGGGCATGATTATTGGCGGTCAGTTGATGGCGCAGGTTGTCGGGAAAACAGGTACCGTCTCTGTCTCGATACAGGCAGCCGCACCGCTTTCTGTCGCCGCGCAACCCGTTTCATTGCCGTTACGTCGCGGCGAGGCAGGCTAATCATGTTGAAATCTTATGTTATCTCGCTCGTCGTCGGCATTCTGGCGGGCGTGATTTATGGCTGCATGGCGATCAATTCTCCTGCACCGCCGATTATTGCCCTGCTGGGACTGTTCGGCATGCTGGTCGGGGAACAGATAATCCCGCTGTTGAAACGAATAATCAAACGTCAACCGGTGACGATGGCCTGGTTCCGCCACGAATGTGTGCCCAAAATCAGCGGCACGCCGCCCCCGGTCAAGAAAAAGCCCCTTAGGGAATCCTCGTGTCGGCATGGGGGAATTACAGAGGATTTCAGCATGAGGCTGTCACCGCGTATTGTCATTGTTGACGATGAACGCTCGGTCCGCAGTGGCCTGAGCAATTTACTGCACTCCGACGGTTACACCACGGCCGACTATGAATGCGGCGAGGATGTGCTTGACGATGAAAACGCGCTGACGGATGCCGACATGCTGATTATCGATGTCCGGCTCACGGGCATGAGCGGATTCGAACTCTTTGCCTCGCTGAAAAGAAAGTGCGCTCTGCCGCCGGTCATCTTTATCTCGGCCGAGCAGGAGGAGGCGGTTCAGCAGCAGGCGATCGCCCTTGGCGCCATTACCTTTTTGCGCAAACCCATCGATGTTGATACGCTGCTGACACTAATACGCAGCGAGTTGTTCAACGGAGGGGTGCAAGGATGAGCATAATTTCTGTGACACCGGTAGAAAGTGGCGACGACGCGTCGCCCTTGCCTGAGGACGCGACTTTCACGCCGCTGGCGCAGGAAGGGTGTATTGCCTGGTGGCTGGGTCGTCGTCCGAACGGCGAAACCTTTATCATCGCCAGCGCCGCCAGCGGCGAAGTGACCTTTCAAAGCACCCAGTTACTGAAAAACGAATATGCACTGTCTTCCAGGCTCGCCGAGCTCTGGGCGATAAAACCCTCCGGCAACACGCGCTACCACGGTCATTACACCCTGATTTATCCCGCCTTTACCTTCCGCACGCTGCATAGCCTGATAGCCACACCGCCGGTTCTTATCGCCGATTATCTTCGCAACGCCCTCCAACTGTGTTTTCCGCTGGGTCAGGCGCATCGGCAGGGCATTGTGCATGGCGATATCACCCCCGCCCATTTTTTTATCAACGACGATGGCACATTTCGGCTGGGCGGCTTTGGCGTATCCTCGCTGGCGGGGGAATCTACCTCGAGAAATACCTTGCCCACCGCAGGCACCTCGCTGGCCTATATCTCGCCCGAACACACCGGTCGCACGCCGCATCCGGTCAACAGCCTGAGTGATCTCTACAGTCTTGGCATGGTGCTGTATGAAATGCTGACGGGCAAATTGCCGTTCGGCTCGACAAAAGCCGGGCAGGCGGAATGGATCCATCATCATATTGCAACCGCGCCGCGTCCGCCGGAAGAGGTGAGGGGCGACGTGCCGAAGATGCTGTCACGGATTCTGCTTCGTCTGCTGGCAAAATCTCCGCTCGACGGTTATCAGACCATCGAAGGTCTGATGGCCGATCTTCGCCGCTGTCAGGCGACGTTGACAGAAGATAACCAGATTGCCGCGTTTACGCCCGGACTTCAGGAAAGGTTTACGCGTCGTTATCGCAGCGAAACCCTGTTCACCCGCCATCCGCAGGGCAGGGCGCTGGTCGATGCGCTGGATGATGTGCGCCGCAGCGGAACGCAGAATCTGGTGATGATTAGCGGCGCGCCCGGCACCGGAAAATCTTCCCTGATTGCCACGGCGCTGAAAGAGTTTCGGCATCGTCAGATTCTGCTGGCGGTCGGCAAGGCAGAACAGCATACGCCGGTGGTGCCTTATTCGGTGCTTACGTCGGCGTTTCGCACCGTTATTCTTTATTTGCTGGGGCTGTCAACGGCCGATGTCAGCCAATGGCGGGCGCACCTGATGAACTGCCTCGGCGATTATGCCGCACTCGCCGTCGACTTGGTTCCCGAACTGAAACAGCTGTTGGGTATTGAGTCTCCAGGTGTATCAGCGGTCAATGCGCTGGATGCTCAGGAACGCTTCAACCAAATGGCCTGCGGGCTTGTCAAAGCTTTCGCAACACCCGGCCGGCCGCTGGTGATGATCATCGATGACGTTCACTGGGCCGATTATGCCAGCCTGCATCTGCTGGAAAATCTGGTCCTGCGCAATGAAAATCTGCCATTTCTGCTCATCCTCGCGCATCGTGATGCCGAGTCGATGCCGTGTCCTCTGATGAACGGCTCGTTAAACCGCATCAGAAATTCGGCGGCACACGGCTCGGAAATCACACCGGTGGCGCTGTCGGTCAAGGCCATTGCCCGCTGGCTGCGTCATCTGCTGCACACCCGAACCCGCGGCGCAGTCGAGCTGGCTCAGTTAATTCATGAGAAAACGCGCGGCAATCCGCTGTTTATCCAGGAATTTTTCCGTCATGCCGTTGATGACGGCCTGATTTTCCACACGCAAAATCCCCCGAAATGGCGTTACGATCGTACTGCGTTGAGCGCACGGCAATATACGGACAACGTCGCGAGCCTGATGATAAGGCAACTCGAAAGAATGCCGGACGCGACGCGACAACTGGTCGGCAGCCTGGCCTGTCTCGGCGGCAGCGGCAGTCTGTCGCTGCTAAGCAAGATTCTGGGCATCGATCCCGCAGAGATCCAGCGCCAGATTGATCCCGCCGTGATTGCCCAATTCGTGACAGTGTCACTCGACGAGTATGTCTTTACCCACGACCGTGTACACGATGCCGCCTTCTCGCTGGTTGGTTACAGGCACAAGCAGCATATTCATCAGCAGGCGGCGCACTTACTGTCTCTTGCCACCCAGCAAAACGACAGCAACGTGGGGCTGTTTCGCGCCGTTTATCACATCGCGATGATTGCCCGTGAGGCGTTAACGCGAGCGCAGAGTGAAGAATATTATCGGCTCAGTCTACTGGCGGCGCAGCGGGCAAAACGCGCGGGGGATTATGTGTCGGCCTTGCGCTATCTGGACACCGCGCGTGCGCTCTTAACGGACGACAGTCACCGCAACGCCTTTACGCTGGGGCTTGAGCAGGCGGAATGTGAGTTTTTACAGGGTAATCTCACCGATGCGCAGCGGCTTTGTACCCAGCTGCTGGCTGTGCCCGCGACATTAGCCGAAAAATCGGTCGCGGCCTGTCTGTCGGCCGAGATTCACATGCGCCAGTCCGATAACTATCTGGCATTGGAAACGGCGCTGGGTTGGCTTGCGGTTTTCGGGCTGCAATTCAATCGCGAGCCGGATGCCGCAGAGTGCAATGCGGCCTATTTTGCCTTGAAAGCCCGGCTTGGCGACGACCCGCAGGCGCTGTTTACGGCGCTGCCGCTGATACAGGACAGCGATAAAGAGTCGGTGCTGAATTTGATGGCCAGCACCATTTTTGCCTCGTCGTATGACTGCCCGCAACTGCACCTGCTGCTGGTGTGCAAGATTCTCGAGATGACGCTCGATTATGGCGTCACGGGGGCGTCGGCGTTTGGGCTGGCGTGGTTTAGCGTCCTGATTATCGACCGCTATCAGGAGTATCATCTCGGCTTCAAGTGCGGCGTGCTGGCGACCAGACTTGCCGAGCAGCACGACTTTACCCGCTTCAAGGCGCGCACCTTGCTGCCGCTGGATCAGGTGGCTATCTGGACCCAGCCGCTGACTTTTGTTACCGAGTGCGTCAAGGAGAGCTTCAACGTCGCGGCCGCACACGGCGATCGATCCTTTGCCTGCCTCGCCCTGCGCCATCAGGTAATGAATTACCTGACCCGGGGCGATCATCTGGATGTCGTGCTGACCGCCATCGAGCGCGGATTGGCGTTCACTCGAAAATCTTATTATCCCGATGTCGAAAACGTGTTGTTGATGCAGAAACAGTTTGTGATGCATCTGCGCGACACTTCCGGGCAACCTTTTACCGCCGTCAATCTTTTCCCGGTACATCTGGTGTGTATCGAGCCTGGCATTAAATCCGGCCCGAAAGCGATGGTACAGTTCTGGTCCTTTCTCTATCAGGGCATGGCGCATTTTTATGCCCGGGAATATCGAGACGCGCTGCGCTGCTTTGCGTTGGGCGATAGTCTGGTCGACACGGTCCCCGGATACATTTATCTGCTGGATCTCTATTTTTACAGCGCACTTGCCTATACGGTGCCGTTGAGCCACGAGAACTGCACGGCCCACGCACGACATGAAGCGCAGTGGCGACTGGAGAAAATCGCTTTCTGGGCCACGCTTAATCCGACGCTGTTCGCCGACAAGGCGGCGCTGATTCGTGCCGAGATGGCGCGACTCGACGGCAATATCGCGGGCGCATTGACGCTATATGAATCCGCCATCAGTCTGTCCCGCGCCGCCAATTTTATTCACATCAACGCGCTGGCGCACGAACTGGCGGGGCAGTGCGCCGAAGCATTTACCATGCATGTTGCCTCCGATGCCTATTACCGGGGCGCGATTGGCGGCTGGGACAGTCTCGGCGCGGGGGCAAAAGTGCGTCAACTGGAGCACGATAACCCCCAGCTCGTCGCGCCTGCGCCCGGCAATGCCTTCAAAACCGTCTCCTTTATGCAGGGCGAGGCGATTCGGGATCTGGAAAGTGTTGTCACCGCCGTGCGTGCATTGACGGAAGAGATCAATCTCGACCGTTTGATCCATATCCTGATGCGCATGCTGCTGGAACGTTCCGGCGCTCAGCGCTGCATGCTGATTCGCGTGCTCGATGGCAATATTCCGGAAATCGAGGCCCGCGCCGAAGCGACGGCAGATGGCATCAACGTCAGGATTGTGCGGGAGAAACCTGCCGCCACCGATTTGCCGCTTTCCGTGTTGTCAGCCGTTATCCGCACGGGGCAGGAAATTCGTACGGGCAAGCCGGAGGAGTTCAGCCCCTTCAGTCAGGACGCCTATCTGGTGGCGTCCGGCGCGGCCGTAATGTGTGTGCCGATGTTCAAGCAGGCCAATATGGTGGGGGTGCTGTATCTCGAAAATCGGCTGATGCCCGATGTGTTTACCGTTGAACACTCCCATATTGTCAAGACCTTGAGCGCGCAGGCGGCCGTTTCGCTTGAAACCGCGCGGCTGTATGCCGAGTTGCTCGAGGAGAACATTCATCGCCGACGCATCGAGAAACAGCTGCGATCCAGCCAGACCTCGCTGATGTTGGGGGAAAAAATCAGTCATACCGGCACCTGGCGCTGGGAAATCGAGCACGACATGATGTATGTTTCGGACGAATATGGCCGTATTCTGGGGCTGCCGGAAGACCAGAAAAGCCTGTCGATGGCCGATTTCCTCAACCGCGTGCATCCCGACGATTATCACTGCATTCACGAGCTGATTTACGAAAGCGTGCACAAGGGCGTCAGTATGCAGGCCGATTTCCGCGTTATCACGCAGGCCGGCGCGTGCCGCTATATCAAAGGTATCGGCGATCCGGCCAGCAACTGGCCTGAACTGAAAGAGTATTTCGGCACCATTTCCGACATTACGCTGCAACGTCAGGCCGAAGATGCTGCGCGCATTGCCCAGGCGGATCTCGCGCGCGTGTCGCGGGCAACCACGGTGGGGCAACTCACGGCATCGATTGCCCACGAGATTAACCAGCCGCTGATGTCAATTGTCGCCAATGCCGGGGCAAGCCTGAGATGGTTGAAGCGGGAGCCGATGCATCTGGAAAATGCCAGCCACAGCCTCAATGAAATCATCAGCGAGGGTAAACGCGCGGGGGAAATTATTCGTGGCTTGCAAAGCCTGACGCGTAATCATGATTCCGTCTTTGCCCCGGCCAATCTGCATTTCATCGCGCGGGATATTTTAATGTTGTCGCGCATCGAGCTGGAAAGACGAAGCATTTCTCTGGAACTGGTTCTTAGGGCGGACAACGCGGAGGTGTTCTGTGACCGCGTTCAGCTTCAGCAGGTGCTGCTGAATCTGGTTATCAACGCTATCGATGCCATGTCGGCGTCGGAAAGCGGCATTCGCAAACTGACGCTGTGTTCGTTTAATCCTACGCCGGAAAGCATCCGTTTCGAGGTGCTGGATACCGGCACAGGTCTGACGCCCGAGGTCGAAAAGCATATTTTCGACTCCTTCTATACCACCAAAAAAGACGGCATGGGCATGGGGCTTGCGATTAGTCAGGGGATTATCAAGAAGCATCTGGGTGAACTCAGTGCCGAAAACCGGCCTGAAAGAGGCTGTCGATTCTGGTTTATCTTGCCGACCGAGCCGTTAGGTCCGTAAGCGGCAACGTTGCAGAGAGGGCAGGCGTGCCGACCTCTCTGCCACCTTTAACTAGCGCTGACGACCGCAGACGATGTTCAGCCTTTCTGCCGTTTCTGACCAAATCGGAAAGCGAACGGGCATGCATTTTCTCCATCACACGCCGTTTATGCACTTTGGCGGTGATTTCGCTAATCCCCAACTCTGCGGCGATCTGTTTATTCAAAAGGCCGCCGATCGCCAGATTCATGACCTCGCTTTCCCGTGGCGTCAACGTTTGATAGCGGGCCGTCATCTCCATTTTTTCAAGAAAGACGTGCTGGTTTTGCTCGGAGATTTTCAGGGCTTCATCGACGGCCTGCAAGATGCAATCGGGATCGACGGGTTTGGTGAAAAACTCGTGCGCACCGGTTTTCATCGCTTTTACCGTGGCGGGAATCGTGCCAAAACCGGTGAGAAAAATGGTGGGAATAGAATGACCACGGGCATTGAGCGTCTGAACCACGTCGAATCCGTCGGCATCGGGCATATTGATGTCCAGAATCAGACAGCTTGGCACGGGGGCGAAGGCGTGGGCAAGAAAGGCCTCGGAAGAAGAAAAGGGCATGACGCTATAACCTACCGAAGCGAGCAGGTTGCCGAGTGCGCCGGTGACGGCAATGTCATCGTCAACTAAATACACTATGCGATTCATCTGGGTTCTCGTCGTAAAACTGAAATCCAATGACATCTCTAGTTGTTCTCATATTTCAATATGTTGCGACATAGTAACGTCAGTAGGCCCGCTTGAAAATAATTATCATTAACTTTTCGGTGCCAGATGCCAATCCGTTATTGTCGGTCAAATTTTTAATGGATACTTGCCTATTGTCGTGAAATTCTTCGACAGACGCCGCTTTTCAGAATACCCCTTTTCCACCCGCAACCGTGCGACTTCTACTTTAACCTCAAAATCATGAACTATGCTTGATTTTCATAGACTGCCTGCGGCTGGAACCAGTACCGCGTGATGTCGTCTTTTGCTTACTTTGACCAAATCGAGGCAATTGAATGGAATCCAGATCATTTCTGAAAAGCTGGGGTGCGGAATATCTTGACGATGGCGCGGTGCGCTTTCGTATGTGGGCGACAGGGCAGGAAACGGTCGCGCTGCGGATTGGCGGCGAAGACCGGGCAATGCAGGCCAGCGGCGACGGCTGGTTCGAACTGCGTGTGCCGCAGGTGTTGCCCGGCGCAGAGTACAACTATGTGCTGGCCGATGGCACGGTAGTGCCGGATCCGGCCTCGCGCGCCCAGACCGCTGGTGTCGACGGGCCTTCTCGAGTCTGCGACCCGCAAAGCTATCAGTGGCAGCATCCGCAGTGGCGAGGACGTCCGTGGCGAGAAACGGTGGTGTATGAAATGCATTTCGGCACTTTTACGCCCGAAGGCACATTCCGTTCCGCGATTGAGAAGCTGCCTTATCTGGCCGACCTTGGCGTTACCATGCTGGAAGTGCTGCCGGTTTCCCAGTTCGGCGGTCAACGTGGCTGGGGCTATGACGGGGTGCTGCTTTACGCGCCGCATTCCGCCTATGGCACGCCGGATGATTTCAAGGCCTTTATCGATGCGGCACACGGGCTGGGGCTTTCCGTGGTGCTCGACATCGTGCTCAACCACTTTGGTCCCGAGGGTAACTACCTGCCGCTGCTGTCGCCGGATTTCTTCCACGAGGCGCGGTTAACGCCCTGGGGGCGGGCATTGCCTATGATGTCGATGCGGCGCGGCGCTACATCATTGAAGCGCCCCTTTACTGGCTCAAGGAGTTCAACCTTGATGGATTGAGGTTTGATGCCATCGACCAGATTGAAGATGTTTCCGAAAAGCATGCGCTTATTGAAATTGCGGAGCGAATTCGTGCCGAAATAACCTCCAGACCGCTGCATTTGACCACCGAAGACAGCCGTAATGTCATCTTCCTGCATCCACGCGAAGAGGACGGCTCGACACCGCTGTTTACCGGGGAA
Organism: Rouxiella chamberiensis; assembly: GCF_026967475.1. Classification (NCBI taxonomy): domain Bacteria; kingdom Pseudomonadati; phylum Pseudomonadota; class Gammaproteobacteria; order Enterobacterales; family Yersiniaceae; genus Rouxiella; species Rouxiella chamberiensis. The sequence continues at coordinate 943,965 of NZ_CP114058.1, forward strand.
TGGAACGATGATTTCCATAACGCCATACACGTGTTCGCCACGGGCGAAACGCATGCCTATTATCAGGATTTTGCCAGACAGCCCGAAAAGCTGATTGCCCGCGTGCTGGCCGAGGGTTTTGCCTATCAGGGCGAAGTGTCGCCCCAGTCGGGCGAGAAACGCGGTGTAGGGAGTCGCGGCCAGCCGCCGGTGGCCTTTGTGGACTTTATTCAGAACCATGACCAGGTCGGGAATCGTGCTCACGGGGAAAGGCTTGTCTCGCTGGCCGGTGTGGAACGCACACAGGCGCTGCTCGCCACGCTGCTGCTTTCGCCACATATTCCGCTGCTGTTTATGGGCGAAGAGTATGGCGAAACCCATCCATTCCTGTTTTTCACCGATTTCCACGGCTCACTTGCCAAGGCGGTGCGCGACGGCCGCGCCAAAGAGTTCGAGGGCCACTCGGGATATGACGGCGAAAGCGTGCCGGATCCCAACGCCGAAACCACCTTCACGATGTCAAAACTCGACTGGAACAAGCCAGAAAGCGAAGCCGGTAAGCGCTGGCTGGCGCTGACCAAAACGCTGCTGGCGCTGCGTCATCAACACATCGTGCCCCTGTTGGCAGACGCGGGCTGCAACAGCGGCCATATCGTGGACACCGCCGAAGGCTTCTTTGCGGTCAGTTGGACCTTCCCGCAGGGTACGCTGTCGATGGCGCTCAATATCAACGATGAACCGCAGGCCCTTCCCGATCTGCCGGGTGAGGTAATTTTCGCGTCCCCAAACGCGACTCAGGCGTTGCCGCAAAATTCCGTTATCGTCCGCCTTGCTCCGAGAGATGCAAAATGAATATTCCAACCGCAACGTACCGCATTCAGTTTCGCAACGGCATGACATTCGATCGCGCCGCCAGTCTGGTGCCCTATTTAAAAAGGCTGGGGATCAGTCACCTCTATGCCTCGCCGATTTTTACGGCGACCGCCGAATCCACACATGGTTATGACGTGACGGATGCCAACGAAATCGAGCCTTCGCTGGGTGGGCGGGAAGGCTTCGACCGCATGGTCAAGGCGCTGAAAAGCGCAGGGCTGGGACTGATTCTGGATATCGTGCCGAATCACATGGCCGCTTCGCTTGAAAACCGCTGGTGGCGCGACGTGATTGAAAAGGGCGAAAACAGCGCCTATGCGCGGCATTTCGACATCGACTGGTCGCGTCCACTCACCTTGCCGTCCTCGGCGACACCTTCGAAGCGGCACTGGAAGCCGGAGAGATTGCGGTCGAGGCACATCCAGAGACCGGTAAACCTGCTTTCGCCTATTTTGAAAACTACTACCCGCTGGTCGCCGAAAGTTGGCAGGGGCGCGAAGACGAGGTGTTGAACGCCCATGATAAAGCCGATATCGCCGAGTTGCATCAGCGCCAGCCGTGGCGCTTGATGTCGTGGCGAGAGGCGCCGCGCGACCTGTCCTATCGGCGATTCTTTGAAATCACGGGATTGGCGGGTGTCAGAGTCGAAGACAAAACCGTGTTCGAGGATACCCATCGACTGATCCTCGAACTCGTGCATGCTGGCGCGGTCGACGGACTGCGTGTCGATCACGTCGACGGGCTTGCCGATCCCAAAGGGTATCTCGAGCAGCTGCGCCGGGAGGCGGGTGAAGATTGCTATATCACGGTCGAAAAAATTCTGGGCGAGGGCGAACAGCTACCGGGCGACTGGCCGATTTCAGGCACGACCGGGTATGAGTTCATTGCAGCGCTGTCGGATGCGCTGGTCGACGGCAGTCAGCTTGGCACGTTGCGAAAGGCGTATCATGAGGTGGTCGGCAAACGGGTCGATATGGAAGCCGAACTGCGCGCCGCGAAGCTGTTGATGGTTAATCGTAACTTTGAAGGGGAGTTTACACGCTTGCTGTCGATAGCCATGGATATCGCGGCAAAGGACCACAAGATGCTCGAGGAAGCCGCCGTCCGCGCGGCGCTGCGCGAACTGCTGGTGGCGTTCCCTGTTTATCGAACCTATGGCACGCATGAGGCGCTGCCCTCCGAGAGCGAAGCGCTGCTGCATGAGGTCGCGACGGCCGTTAAAGACAGCGAGCACGCGCCCGATCTCAAGGCGCTGAATTTTATTCTCGCCATTATGATAGGGGACGTCTGTGACAATGCCTCTGCCGCCGACGTTGCCACTTTCCGCACGCGTTTCCAGCAGTTAACAGGCCCGCTGATGGCAAAATCGGTCGAAGATACGCTGTTTTTCCGGCAGAACATGGAGCTTGCCTTGAATGAAGTCGGGGCAGAACCGCTGCCGCGTGCGTTCTCGCTGGCGCGGTTCCATGAAGAGATGCAGACACGGCTGGAACATCAGCCAGATGCGCTGTCGACCACCTCGACCCACGACACCAAACGTGGCGAAGACGCCCGCGCCAGACTCTACACCCTGACCGAAGCCCCGCAGAAGTGGGCGCAGTGCATTGCACGCTGGCGTGAAATGAACCACGATCAGGTCACGATGCTCGATGATGGTCCTGCGCCAAAGCCCGCCGGAGAATGGATGATCTATCAGGCGCTGGCCGGTGTCTGGCCGACCACCTTGCAGCCGCAGGACACGCAGGGGCTAAAGGAACTGGAAACGCGCTTTCTGGCGTTTGTGGAAAAGGCGCTGCGCGAGGCAAAACTGCGCACCGACTGGGCCGATACCAACGACACCTTCGAAGATGCGATGTTCGACTATACCCGTCATCTGCTGTCACCCGAGAATCAGACATTCCTCGAAGATTTCACGGCATCGTTACAGCCCTTTATTCACGCGGGTCTGGTGAACAGTCTGACCCAGACGGTTATCAAGCTGACGGCGCCGGGCGTACCCGATATCTATCAGGGTAGCGAAGGGTTGAACTTCAGTCTGGTGGACCCGGATAACCGCCGGGAACCGGATTTCACCGAACTTGAACAGACGCTGGAGGAAACCGCCCCCGCCGTATTCTTCCTGCCGCAACATGCCGTATCCGGCGTGCTGAAACAGAATGTGATTGCCAGGGTGCTGCATTTACGTCTGGAGAAGCCGACGCTGTTTCGATACGGAAACTATCTGCCGCTAACGGCCAAAGGGCAGCGCGAAAACCACGTCATCGCCTTTGCCAGAACGGAAAACGACCATGCCCTGCTGGTTATCCTGCCGCGACTGGCGTTTGTCGAGGATTCCGCGCAGGCGAATACGGCAGAGTGGGGGCAGACGCAAGTGCCATTGCCGGACAATCTCGCCCATCGCCGTTATCGCAATCTGCTCGACGGAAAAAGCTATGAGGTGGAGGCGACCCTCAGTTTGCAGGCGTTGGCCGACGGAAAACCGCTGATTCTCGTTACGCAATAGTTCTTCCTGAACGTTGACGATAAAACCGGCTTCTCTTCGAGGCCGGTTTTTTTATGGCCGCAGAACGCTGCACGATATCCACAGGCAAGGGCAGGCGCGCAGGGTTCGACAAATTTGGCTAATGAATCGAGACAAGGAGACGGCGAATCAACGTGCAGTATCGAGGCATCCCGCCCCAGATAGGCTGGCACGCGGATGAAATGTACGTTTCATCGGGATGTGTCCGCTTTCATCGGCTTAGCGACAGGACGCGAGAAGTGGCAAAAAACGCCGAGGCTTATCCAAGTTATCTGTGGACAACTTAGGGGATAAGTTGGGTGGTCTTGTCGCCAGTGGGGGCTGCGCGGCGCTTAAGACTTATTGAACAATAAGTAGACAATTCACCCTAAGTTCCCGCTTTGTTCCCGCCACCTTGACGGCGACGGGACAGGGCGGGCCGCCTTTTTTCACGGGTTACCAGGTTACGGTAATCTTGCCGAAATGCGCGCCGCTTTGCTGGCGGCGGAAAGCCTCGGGCAGTTCGCCGAGCGCCGAGTAAGTGTCACTGATAACGGGACGTATACCGGTCTGATTCAACGCGCGTACAAAATCCTGCTGCTGCCTGCGGCTACCGACAATCAGGCCCTGTATCCGCGCCTGTTTGGCCATCAGCGCAGCGGTAGGGACAACCCCTTCGCTGCCGGTCAGGACGCCAATCAGCGCGATATGGCCGCCAATGCGTACCGCCTTGATGGACTGCGCCAGCGTGCCCGTTCCGCCGAGTTCGATAACTACATCCACGCCCTTGCCGCCGGTCAGTTGCAAGACGGCGTCGCCCCAATCGGGCTGCGTGCGGTAATTAATGCCGTGATCGGCTCCCAGCGCTTTCGCCTGTGCCAGCTTTTCATCGGATGACGAGGTGATAATCACTTTCGCGCCCATGCTCTTGGCAATCTGAAGCGCCGTGATGGACACCCCGCCCGTACCCAGAGTCAGAACGGTATCACCGGCCTTGAGATGGGCATTGCCGACCAGCGCGCGCCATGCGGTCAGTCCGGAAGTGGTAATGGTTGCGGCTTCGGCATGACTCCAGCCTTCGGGGGCCAGCGTGAAGTGTGAGGCCGGACGCACGACGTATTGTGCGGCAAGCCCGTGTGCGCCGTCGCCTGGCGTCTTTTTGAAGTCACCGACGCTGTCGAAGGGCAGTCCATCCGCCCAGTGTGGGAAGAACGTCGAGACAACGGCGTCGCCGACATTGAATTCGGTTACGCCTTCACCCACGGCTTCGACAACGCCCGCGCCGTCGGCCATCATAATCCGTTGATCGGCGGTCGGAATCGAGCCGTCGGCCACGAGTAAGTCATGAAAATTCAGTGAGGTGGCGTGTATCGCGACCCGTATTTCGCCTTGGCCGGGCTGACCCGGATCGGCAAGGTCGACCAGGTGCAGATTGTCCAGACCACCGGGTGCACGCAGGGTAATGGCTTTCATAAAGTTCTCCTTGATTTCATGGGGATAGGACAGGGTTAGACGTTTTGCCCTGAGACAGCCATAAAAAAAGCCACCGGCTTTCGCCGATGGCTCGTACTTCAAGTCGTGAAGGTCATTCGCTGAGAATGAGCGTCGACGAGGGGCTGCCGATCGTTAATTCAATCGGGCTTTACTTTCTGCCAATCAAATAACCAATCAGGATACCTACGGCACCGGCTACGGCAACGCCTGCATACGGATTTTCTTTAACCTGATCGCCCACGGTGGCAACAGCATCTTTAGCGGCATAGCTTGCTTGAGATGCATATTTTTTTGCAGCGCCTTTGGCAGAATGCTCTGGTGAATTAGTGGCATCACCAAAAGCTTCTTGTGCAGTACCCGCAACTTCTTTCACTTTGTCTTGTGCTTGGTTAAACATATGCGCTCTCCTTGTTGATAGTTTCTTAAGACTAGCAGAGAAAAACAGCTTTGCTCGCCCTTGCACGAAAACACACGGCTTATCAGACAGATCCTATAAACCCCGACCCGGCAGGGTGCTGCACGCCGGATTGCCCTCGGGCGCAGGCGGAGCAGTGGTCGGATATTTGGCATCCGGCGTGATATACACCTGTGAGGTCGCGACGTAGCCGTCGTTGAAGGTTGCTTCAACAAAGGTGGCCTGCCAACCCGGTCCATGATAATCCAGCGGAACGGCCACGCTGTTGGCAGATGAAACCGTCACCTCTGTCGGAATATATTTAACGCCGCAGGCAAAGCGGAAATCGCGTGCCGCCGGATTGGTTGCCGTCCAGCGTACAACCTTGGCCGGTTTCTCCGAGAACTTCACGTCCAGATTGCCGTTATCAAGCTGAGGATAAGGCGCAACCTGAACCTGAGGTAGTGGCTTGTTGGCCTGAATACGGTTGATAAAGGAGATAAGCGACTGCTGGGTAAAGTCGATAATCCCGATATGGCCGGTATTTGGCGCGATACGCAGCGATTTAACGCCCGGTAATTTGTCAAAGTAGTAACGGGTATTATCCGGCACAAAGAAATCATCGCCGCTGGCATTAACAATATATTTTGGAATTTCCAGTCTGGATTGCAGCGGCGTATTCATATATTGCAGCGGGTCTTCGATTTTCATCAGCTGATCGAAATCGGCCGACTTCACCGTTTTATCAATACCCTGATCATAATAAGGGGTAAAGGCAACAGGCCAATTACCGCCGTAGGAGCGATATATATTTTGCATCACCTGTTTGGTGTCCAATACGTCAATGACGAAAGGCACAATGGCTTCGACCGAGGGATCTGAAATACCCGATAACCACGACGCCCATCCGCGTTTGGATGCACCTGTAACAATAAATTTATTGATGTCATACTTTCTAAGCTCTTTCTTAGAAAGACGGATGGTTTGCGATATTGTAGCCGCCATTGGAACATGCAAAGGTAATTGCTGACGCTGTACCGGTTCATCCATATATAAGCGCCAGGTACGAGCAATACTGTCATCTTCTTCACGCGGTTTACCGTCATTCTGGTAAACCAGATCACGGGTTGGAATAGTGTGCAGTGAAATAACGATAGTCTGCGTTGCGCGTGCTACTTCCAGCAGGATCTGGTCACTGATATCAACGGCGATTAACGCCCGCGTCGACTTAGGGTTTTTAGGGATGGCGATATCCACATTCTCGAGCCACTGGGACGGAGAAACCAGTCCGGCAGGAGACCAGGATTGCGAGATCATCTGATAGCGGTTGACCTCGACGTCACCATAAACCTGGTTGCTCATAAACCAGTATTTAAGAGGCTGGGCGGCCAGCTCTTGCCGATAACAGGTAATGACATTCGAAGAATTGTTTTCACCGTTACCTTTACAGGCGTTATCAACCGGTGTGGTTTGTGCGAATATTCCGCCGGATATAAAAATTAGTGACAAAATCACCAAGTTAAGCTTTTTCATTATTCACCCTGGTCTAATGAATGGGTTTTTATTGTTAGAGTTAACGCTTAATGCTTCATTACTGAACTGCACGACGTCAATCATCTTTCTCTGGTGTGGACATATTAGCCGATTTTGCGCCATTCTTTGTCAGCGTCCTGAAAATCAGATTATTACGATGGTTATTATTAAGATTTATACGATTTGTTGTAACGAATATGATGCAAAAAAACGTGCTTTTGTCTTTATGCGCATTAATTGAAAAGACGTTTCGAATAACCGATTCGTTTTAAAATTTTGGAGCGCTATAAATAAAAAAACACGTTTGTTTGCAGATCAAATTTTAAACCGCGCGTACCTTAATCGTTTGTTCATTTTCAGGCAATGAAGAAAATGTAACCGTTAATTTGTATGGAATAACCTCTCGCGCCACGGGTTAATAGTTCGAGAAAACAGACGCACACTCGTAATAACTCGCTCCCCAGGTTATTAATAGGGAGCGAATAAAGGTCAGCGATTATTGGCAATCAAGGCTTGTTGGCAATAAGCAATGCGCGGCGTGGCGCAGGATACCCTTCAACGGTTTTGCTGCTGTCCTGCGGGTCAAGGAATTCTGCCAGCGATTCGCTGGTCATCCACGAGGTGCGGTGCTGTTCATCGGTGGTGGTCAGACTCACATCGGCAATACGCACATTGACGAAGCCGCATTTGATCAACCATCCCCTGAGCGCCTCGGCCGACGGGATAAAGTAGATGTTGTTCATCTGCGCATAACGATCGCCCGGGACCAGAACCTGCTGGCTGTCGCCTTCGATAACAATCGTCTCCAGCACCAGTTCACCGCCGCTGACCAGCTGGTTTTTCAGCTGCAGCAAATGATCTAGCGGCGAACGGCGATGATAGAGCACGCCCATGGAAAATACGGTATCGAATGCGTTCAACTCGGGAAGCTGCTCGATACCCAGCGGCAGAAGATGTGCACGCTGATCGCCGCCAAGCAGTTTGCGCACGGCTTCAAACTGACACAGGAACAGCTGCATCGGGTCGATACCCACGGCAAAATGCGCGCCTGCGCCAATCATGCGCCACATGTGATAACCGCTGCCGCAGCCGACATCAAGAATAGTGCGGCCTGCGAGGGAGGCAATATGCGGCAGCACGCGGTCCCATTTCCAGTCCGAACGCCACTCCGTTTCAATCTCGATGTCGTAAAGCGAGAAAGGCCCTTTACGCCACGGCATCAGATTACGCAGCAGATTTTCCATGCCTTCACGCTGACCTTTTGGCAGCGGCGACAGCATGTTGGCGGTCACGCCGTGCAGCAGATCCAGCTTTTCGGGTTGCAGCAGCGGTAGACGGTCAACGGCGTTGAACCACATCTTGAACTTGCCGTGCAGCGACTCTTTCTGCCACGCGGTCAATTGTGAAGGCAGAGTATTCAACCACGGACTCAGCGGCCCTTTGGCAATCGCACGATAAAAATCACCAAATTCAATCACGCCGCGTCTCCCGCTTTGAGGGCAATCAATGAACCAAAGTTGAAGCACTGGAACCAGACTTCCGCATGTTCGAAACCGGCCTGATGCAGCCGTGCCTTATGAGTTTCCACCGAATCGGTCAGCATGACATTTTCGAGCATGCTGCGTTTCTGGCTGATTTCCAGTTCGCTGTAACCGTTGGCGCGTTTGAAATCATGATGCATGCTGAACAGCAGTTCACCCACGTCGGGATCGTTGAAACTGAATTTCTCGGACAACACCAGCGCCGCACCCGGACGCATTCCCTGATAAACCTGATTCAGCAAACGCTGGCGGTCGGCGGGTTGCAGGAATTGCAGCGTAAAGTTCAGCACGACCATAGAAGCGTTTTTCAGCTCGACATCCAGAATATCGGCCTCGATAACGGTCACCGGAGTATCGGCGCGGAAGGCGTCGATATGTCGACGACAGCGCTCGACCATGGCAGGCGAGTTGTCTACGGCGATGATTTCACAACCGGACACCTTGATGTTGCGGCGCATGGAGAGCGTTGCGGCGCCGAGCGAACAGCCAAGATCATAGACCTGAGTGTCTTGTTTGACGAAGCGCTCTGCCAGCATGCCAATCATCGAAATGATGTTGGAATAGCCCGGTATCGAGCGCTGGATCATATCGGGAAAAACTTCGGCGACGCGTTCATCAAACGTCCAGTCGCCGAGTTTGTCTATCGGGGCGGAAAACAGTTTATCCTGGTTAGTCATAGTGCTGAATCAGACCAAAAATAGTAAATAGGGGAGCAAAATACAGCGGATTTGCCATTATGGGGGCGGAGTTTAGCAGATTCCCTTTAGGGTGGCCCAAAAAATGCCCCGCGGGCAGGGGCAGGGTATTCAGACCTTAAAAAAGGCTGTTTTGCTGCGGCCAGTCAGGCTCGGGCGGCAGGTCGGGCATGCGGGTACGCAGCGTATGCCACAGGGCCTGTGCCTGCTGCGGCGCATCGCTACAGTCTGGCGAATGGATAAACAGATAGGGCGCGTGGCCCTGTTTTTGCCAGTCGACAAGCTTGCCTATCCATTGAGCAAACCATTTTTGATTGGCGGCCAAATCATCTCCGCCAATGAATCGCACCATCGGCCTGTCGGCGGTGACAATGGCGTGCACCGGAACCTGCGGCTTTTTGCGCTGGGCATCCAGCACGGCAGCGGTCTTGCTGGTGGCATGATGCACCGGACGGCTGTCCAGCAGCGTGCGATTGATGCCGCGCTCGTGCAATCCCCGATTCAGCGCGCGCTCTTCCTCGCCTTTGTCGAAGAACAGTGGATGCCTGACTTCCACGCCATAATCGAAACCTTTGGGCAGGCCATCCAGAAACTGCCACAGCCGGTCCAAATCCTCTGGCGAAAAGGCGGCGGGGAGCTGAAGCCACAGCTGACCCAGCCGATTTTCCAACGGCGCGAGGCACTGGTAAAAGGCGTCGACCTCTCGCTGGCAATCAAGCAGGGCGGCCTTGTGGCTGATAGCCGAAGGAAATTTAAAGCAGAAACGAAAGTCGTCGTGCGTCATGTCGCGCCAGCGCTGCACGATTTCGGGTTTAGGCAGGGCGTAAAACGTGGTATTGCCTTCAACGCAGTTAAAATAGCGTGCGTAATCAGCGAGATCCTGCAAGCCAATGCTGTTCCATGCGCTGTGATGCCACTGGGGAAGTCCGATATACATGACGCCGTTTCCTGTCTTTTCGATTTTTATCAAAAAATACTTAATAGCTCTTTAAAAAGTATAGTCTTTTTAAACGAAAACGCCGCCCGAAGGCGGCGTGAATGCGAGGCAGGGCGACGTCGTTTAGGCAATCGCTGCCAGCACCTCTTCTGTCGAACGCACACGGCCAATGCGCGGGAAAATAACGTTGATGCTTGAACCATGATGTTCGGCGTTGTGCGCGCTGCATGCATCTTCGGCCACCACCAGTTCAAAGCCCAGTTCCCAGGCGTTGCGAGCGGTAGATTCGACGCCGATGTTGGTCGAGATCCCGGCCAGCACAATGGTCTTGATGCCGCGACGACGCAGTTGCAGCTCGAGGTCGGTGCCGTAAAACGCGCCCCACTGACGTTTGATTACCAGCAAATCTTTATCGGTAACGTTAAGTTGCGCAGGGAATTCCCACCAGTCTTCAGGCAGGCTGGCTCCACCCATGGAGATATCGGTCGGCTGTTTCAGCGCTTCGTCGAAGGTTTCGGACCAGCCCACGCGGACCATAAACACCGGCGCACCCAGCGCGTTGAAGCGGGATTTCAGTTCGGAGGCTTTATCCAGTACCTGCTGCGCGGTATGCGGGCCGCCGGCAAACGGCAGGATGCCCTTTTGCAGATCGATAAGCACCAGCGCAGTCGTTGCAGGATCAATTTTCAGTGATGTATTGTTCAGAGACATGGTAATAGACCTATCAAATGGATGAGAATTTAACCTCGTACTTGCGCTGCGTCCTTTCGATGGCAATTACTTAGGTCACTAAGAGTGTCGACGCAGTTTATGTCAAGCCGTCGGCTCCGGAGTCGAGAAATTTGTTAAATTATGTGTGAGAAGGGCGTCAGACGAATTTCAGGCGTATCAATGGTATGTTCGCACTTATCCTGTGCGCGAAATTCCTTTATAATGACCGCCTTTTTTCGACCCATATTAATCCGATACTCACAGGCAGTGAGATCAAAGGGATACCGTTATGCGTACTGAATATTGTGGCAAGCTGAATTCGTCCAACGTTGGCCAGGAAGTGACTTTGTGCGGTTGGATTAACCGCCGTCGCGATCTGGGTGGTTTGATTTTCATCGATCTGCGTGACCGTGAAGGCATCGTGCAGGTATTTTTCGATCCGGATCAAAGCGCTGCGTACGAATTGGCATCAGAACTGCGTAATGAGTTTTGCGTGCAGTTGACCGGTACCGTCCGTGCACGTCCTGAAAGCCAGTTTAATAAAGACATGGCGACCGGTGAAGTGGAAGTGTTCGCCAGCTCGCTGAACATCATCAACCGTTCCGAACCGCTGCCGCTGGACTCCAATCAGGTCAATACCGAAGAAGCGCGTCTTAAATACCGCTATCTGGACCTGCGTCGCCCTGACATGGCCAACCGCCTGAAAACCCGCGCGCGCATTACAAGCTTCGTGCGTCGTTTCATGGACAGCCACGACTTCCTTGACATCGAAACGCCAATGCTGACCAAGGCCACACCGGAAGGCGCGCGTGACTATCTCGTGCCGAGCCGTGTGCATAAAGGCAAGTTCTATGCACTGCCACAGTCGCCGCAGCTGTTCAAGCAGCTGCTGATGATGTCCGGTTTTGACCGCTACTATCAGATTGTAAAATGTTTCCGCGACGAAGACCTGCGCGCCGACCGTCAGCCTGAATTCACCCAGATTGACGTCGAAACCTCATTCATGACCGCCGAACAAGTGCGTGAAATCATGGAGAAGCTGGCGCGTGATCTCTGGCTTGATATCAAAGGCGTGGATCTGGGCGACTTCCCTATCATGACCTTTGCCGACGCGATGCGCCGTTTTGGTTCCGACAAGCCAGACTTGCGTAACCCGATTGAGCTTGTCGACGTTGCCGATCTGTTCAAAAGCATCGACTTCAAAGTGTTCGCCGACCCTGCCAATGACCCGAAAGGCCGCGTGGCTGCCCTGCGCGTGCCGGGTGCCGCTCAACTGAGCCGCAAGCAGATCGACGAATACGCCAAGTTTATCGAGATTTACGGCGCCAAGGGTCTGGCTTACATCAAGGTCAACGAAGTGGCCAAGGGTCTGGAAGGCATTCAGAGTCCGGTTGCGAAGTTCCTTGATGGCGAACTGCTGAGCGCGCTGATTGAGCGCACGCAGGCGCAGGACGGCGACATGATCTTCTTCGGCGCAGCAAGTGCCAAAATTGTCACCGATGCAATGGGCGCACTGCGTCTGAAACTGGGTCGCGATCTGAAAATCACCGACGAGAAAGCCTGGGCTCCGCTGTGGGTTGTCGACTTCCCGATGTTCGAAGACACCGACGAAGGCGGCCTGTCCGCCATGCACCACCCGTTCACCGCGCCGAAAGAAATGACCGCGCAGGAACTGGCGGCCAACCCGACTTCCGCTATCGCCAATGCCTATGACATGGTTATCAACGGTTATGAAGTGGGCGGCGGTTCCGTGCGTATCCACCGCGGTGAGATGCAGCAGGCCGTGTTCAGCATTCTGGGCATTACCGAACACGAGCAGCGCGAGAAGTTCGGCTTCCTGCTCGACGCTCTAAAATTTGGCGCACCACCGCATGCGGGTCTGGCGTTCGGCCTTGACCGTCTGGTGATGCTGTTGACCGGCACCGATAACATCCGTGACGTTATCGCGTTCCCGAAAACGACCGCCGCCGCCTGCCTGATGACCGAAGCCCCAAGCTTCGCCAATCCGGCTTCGCTTGTCGAGTTGGGTATCAGCGTGACGGCCAGAAAAGCGGCGTCAGATATCAATTCAGAGAACGAGTAATGAGCTATAAGCGTCCCGAGTCGGTACTGGTTGTCATCTATGCCAGAAACAGCGGCAGGGTGCTGATGCTCCAGCGACGTGACGACACCGACTTCTGGCAGTCTGTTACCGGCAGTCTGGAAGACGGTGAGTCACCCGCGCAAACCGCGCAGCGTGAAGTCATGGAAGAAGTCGGTATCGATATTGCCGGCGAACACCTGCATTTGCAGGACTGCCTACGCTGCGTCGAGTTTGAACTGTTTGCGCACCTGCGCTATCGCTATGCCCCCGGCGTCTCGTGGAACAAAGAGCACTGGTTCTGCCTGGCGCTGCCGGAGGAGCGAGAGATTATCCTGACTGAACATCTGGCGTATCGCTGGCTGGACAAACCGGCCGCTGCCGCGTTCACCAAGTCACCGAGCAATCAGCAGGCAATAGAAGAGTTTGTTCTTTATTAGGTCGGCATCGGAGCCTTTGCAGCTCAAGGTCAGACCGTTGATTATCTAAATATGAGTTCAGCCTGAGTAAGGCTTATGGAGATCTTTTATGGCAGGTCACAGTAAGTGGGCCAACACCAAACACCGCAAAGCAGCACAAGACTCTAAACGCGGTAAAATTTTCACCAAGATTATTCGCGAGCTGGTCACGGCGGCGAAACTGGGCGGTGGCGATCCGGGTGCCAACCCGCGCCTGCGCGCAGCTATCGACAAGGCACTGAGCAACAACATGACCCGTGACACCCTGAACCGTGCGATTGCACGTGGCGTGGGTGGGGATGATGATACCAACATGGAAACCATCATCTATGAAGGTTACGGTCCGGGCGGCACGGCCGTGATGGTCGAATGCCTGAGCGACAACCGCAATCGTACCGTTGCCGAAGTGCGTCATGCCTTCACCAAGACCGGTGGCAATCTCGGCACTGACGGTTCCGTGGCTTACCTGTTCACCAAAACCGGCGTTATCTCCTTTGCCCCGGGTCAGGATGAAGACGTTATCATGGAAGCGGCGCTGGAAGCGGGTGCCGACGACGTGCAGACCTTCGATGACGGCGCAATCGACGTTTACACCGCATGGGAAAGCCTGGGCGATGTGAAAGATGCGCTGGAAGCCGCCGGCTTCAAGGCCGATCAGGCCGAAGTGACCATGATCCCGTCGACCAAGGCCGATATGGATGCCGAGACTGCGCCGAAACTGCTGCGTCTTATCGACATGCTGGAAGATTGTGACGATGTGCAGGAGGTTTACCACAACGGTGAAATCTCCGACGAGATTGCAGAAACGCTGTAATTCTCCTCTCAGCCGGAGGCGCGACAGGCTCGCGTTCTTCGGCTGGCTTTACGGACTCCCTCAGTCCGGTTTGTCTTTTGGTTCAAATCAGGACAAACTTGCCGGCATTACCCGCAACGCTTCAGTCTGACAAAGACGGCCCGACAAAGAAAAGGTGCAATTACGCTATGGCTATTATTCTGGGGATCGACCCCGGTTCACGCATCACCGGCTATGGCATTATCCGTCAGCAGGGTCGACAGCTTACCTATCTCGGCAGTGGCTGTATTCGCACGGTAGTGGATGACATGCCGGGGCGACTCAAGCTTATTTACGCGGGTGTAAGCGAAATTATTACCCAGTTTCATCCTGATTTCTTCGCCATAGAATCGGTGTTTATGGCCAAGAACCCCGACTCGGCATTAAAGCTCGGACAGGCTCGCGGCGCAGCGATTGTGGCGGCGGTCAATCAGGACTTACCGGTGTTCGAGTACGCGGCGCGACAGGTAAAGCAGACGGTGGTCGGTACTGGTGCGGCAGAAAAAGCCAGGTGCAGCACATGGTGCGCTCTCTTTTGAAACTGCCCGCCAACCCGCAGGCCGACGCCGCCGACGCCTTGGCAATAGCCATTACCCACTGTCATGTGAGCCAGAATGCCATCCGCCTGAGCACGGACAAGCTCCAGTTGGCACGTGGGCGGATGCGTTAATTAAGGCTGGATATCTATCCAGCTCTTTTTTATGATATAAACGATAAAATTTCAGAGACCTCGCCGGCATGCCTCGCGGGGTTAATCCGCAAAGGAAGGTAAATGTGATAGGTCGTCTCAGAGGCGTTATTCTCGAAAAACAGCCCCCGCTGGTGCTGCTGGAAACCAACGGTGTAGGTTATGAAGTGCATATGCCGATGACCTGTTTCTACGAACTGCCGGAACTGGGTCAGGAAGCCGTGGTGTTTACACAGTTTATTGTTCGCGAAGACGCGCAGTTGCTGTACGGTTTCAATGACAAGCAGGAGCGGGCGCTGTTCCGCGAGCTTATCAAGGTCAACGGCGTCGGGCCCAAGCTGGCGCTGGCTATCTTGTCAGGCATGTCCGCGCAGCAGTTTGTTTCCGCCGTCGAGAAAGAAGAAGTCACCACGCTTGTCAAACTGCCGGGTGTCGGCAAGAAAACGGCAGAACGTCTGGTGGTCGAGATGAAGGACCGCTTCAAAGGGCTTAACGGCGATCTATTCAACAATCCTACCGATATTTCGCTGCCGGCGTCGGCGTCCAAAGCCAAAGAGTCCGATGCAGAGGGCGAGGCCGTGGCGGCGCTTATCTCGCTTGGATACAAACCGCCAGAGGCGAGCCGCATGATAAGCAAGGTTGCCAAACCGGGCGCAGAGTGCGAAACATTGATTAGAGAAGCGCTTCGCGCGGCTCTGTGAGGTAACAGATGATAGAAGCTGACCGTCTTATTTCTGCTGGCGTAATAAGCGAAGAAGAAGTAATCGACAGAGCGATCCGCCCGAAATTGCTGTCCGAATATGTCGGTCAGCCTCACGTGCGCTCGCAGATGGAGATCTTCATTCAGGCGGCAAAGCAGCGCGGCGACGCGCTGGATCACCTGCTGATTTTTGGCCCTCCCGGTCTGGGTAAAACCACGCTCGCGAACATCGTTGCCAACGAAATGGGCGTGAATCTGCGTACTACGTCGGGTCCGGTGCTTGAAAAGGCAGGGGATCTGGCGGCAATGCTGACCAATCTCGAACCGCACGACGTACTGTTTATCGATGAAATTCACCGTCTCTCGCCGGTGGTCGAAGAAGTGCTGTATCCGGCGATGGAAGACTATCAGCTGGATATCATGATCGGCGAAGGTCCGGCTGCACGCTCCATCAAGCTCGACCTGCCGCCTTTTACGCTGGTCGGTGCCACGACCCGCGCAGGGTCACTCACCTCTCCCTTGCGCGACCGTTTTGGTATTGTGCAGCGTCTCGAGTTCTATCAGGTTGCCGACCTGCAGCACATTGTCGGCCGCAGCGCGTCCTGCCTCGGGCTTGAGCTGTCGGAAGAGGGCGCGCATCAAATCGCCCGCCGCTCGCGTGGCACGCCGCGTATCGCCAACCGCCTGTTGCGCCGCGTGCGTGACTTCGCCGAAGTCAAAGGGGACGGCACCATTAGCGGCGAGGTCGCCAATGGCGCGCTGGACATGCTCGATGTCGATGCCGAAGGTTTTGACTACATGGACCGCAAGCTGTTGCTGGCAATTATCGAGAAATTCACCGGTGGGCCGGTCGGGCTCGATAATCTGGCGGCGGCCATCGGCGAAGAGCGCGAAACCATTGAAGACGTGATTGAACCCTTCCTGATTCAGCAGGGATTCATTCAGCGCACGCCGCGTGGAAGAATGGCGACAAACCATGCTTATCGGCACTTTGGGCTGGATAAAACCGAGTAGGGTCGAATCGGGCGAGACCGGGCCGCGGGTTTTTAGAGGCGTCTATCTAAAACCGTCAAGCCCGGTCTTTACAGCAAAGGGGCCATTGAAGACCCGAACTAGGCAATTTGCTTTTTAAAGAGGCTGAATACAAACAGCGTGGCCGCGCAGAGCACTACCGACGGGCCTGCGGGGGTGTCGTAAAGAGCCGAGAGCGCAAGGCCGCCGGTCACGGCTATCATGCCGAGCAAGACGGCAATCGAGGCCATCTGTTCCGGCGTTTTGGCGAACCGACGGGCGGTGGCGGCAGGGATAATCAGCAGTGAAGTAATTATCAGTGCGCCAACGAATTTCATCGCCATACCAATGGTCAGTGCCGTCACTAACATCAGGATAACGCGCGAACCGCTGCAGGTTGACGCCATCGACGTGCGCCAGTTCCGGGCTGATGGTCATCGACAGCAAATTGCGCCATTGCCAGCACAGCACGCCGATAACAAGCGCAACCCCGGTGCCAATCATCCAGATATCGCCAAGCGTCACCGACAGCAGATCGCCAAACAGGTAGGCCATAAGGTCGACCCGCACCCCCGACATCAAACTGACGACCACCAGACCGAGCGACAGCGCACTGTGCGCCATAATGCCGAGCAATGTATCGACGGCAAGATGCGGCTTGCGTTCAAGAACCACCAGCAGCAGCGCCAGAATGAGTGTCACGGCGATGACGGCATAAAACGGATTGACGTTAAGCAGCAGGCCAAAAGCCACGCCAAGCAGCGACGCGTGGGCGAGGGTGTCGCCGAAATAGGACATGCGCCGCCAGACCACGAATGACCCCAGCGGACCCGCTGCACCCGCCAGTAAAATGCCCGCCAGCCAGCCGGGCAACAACAATTCAATCATGCGTCACGACCTCCGGTATTACGCAAAACGATTCTTCCCTGTAAATCATGACGGTGGTTATGGTGGTGACGATAAATCGCCAGCTGTTCCGCCCCGCGATTGCCAAACATGGCAATGAATTCCGGGTGCGTCGAAACCACTTCCGGTGAGCCGGAGCAGCAGATGTGCTGATTGAGACACAGCACCTCGTCGGTTTTCGCCATCACCAGATGTAAATCGTGGGAAACCATCATCACCGCGCAGCCGAGTTCGCAGCGCAGTTTGTCAATCAGATCGTAAAGCGCGACCTGACCGTTGACGTCAACGCCCTGAGTGGGTTCATCAAGCACCAGCAACTGCGGCGCGTTAAGCAAGGCGCGCGCCAGCAGCACACGCTGGTTTTCCCCGCCGGAAAGTTTCTGCATCGGTTGGTCTATCAGGTGCGCTGCCTGTACACGTTTCAAGGCGGGCAGAATGTCATCATTTTTCACACCGGGTTTGAGACGCATAAAGCGTGCTACAGTCAGCGGCAGCGTGGTATCGAGATGCAGTTTCTGGGGCACATAACCAATTTTGAGGCCGGGAATAGTCGACCGTGACCCGCTGCCGGGCGCAACCAGTCCGAGCACGACCCGCACGAGCGTGGATTTTCCGGCACCGTTCGGCCCCAGTAGTGTAAGAATTTTACCGGTCTGCAACGAAAGCGAGACATCGGAAAGCACGCGGCGATCGCCGTAGGTGACAGAAATATTTTTCAGTGTAGCGAGAGTGGACATGTCAGTTACGTCTTGCAGAACAAATCGGATGTTATAATATTGCGTTTTTGCCAAAATAACCATGAAAGCGGTCTAAAAACTTTGTTTTGGTCAAATCCTTTATCGGTAGTCTGAGCACAGGCTTGAGAATGAAAAAAATGCGTAAGCCTTTTATGAATGTGAACAAAACGACGTTGCTGCGCGGTTTGACTGCGGCGACACTCCTTACCGCCAGCCTGATGTCCAGCGCGCAGGCGGCGGTGCTGGCCTCGGTGCGCCCTTTGGGTTTCATCGCTGCCGCCATTGCCGATAACGTCACGCCAACCGACGTGCTGTTGCCCGATGGCGCGTCGCCGCATGATTATGCGCTGCGTCCCTCCGATTTACAGCGTATGCGCAGCGCCGATCTGCTGATTTGGGTGGGGCCGGATATGGAAACCTTCATGACCAAATCCGTAGCGCAACTGCCGCCAAATCGCGTGGTTGACCTCTCGTCGCTGCCTGGCGTGCAGCCCTTGCTGCAGACGGGTGACGACGATGACGAGCCTGCCCATGAAAGCGCCGACAAACATCATCACGGTCAGTACAATATGCACCTGTGGTTATCGCCCGAGATTGCAAAATTGGCCGCAATCGCGATTCACGGAAAATTATTGGAACTTATGCCGCAAAAGAAAGACCAATTAGACGCCAACTTGCGTCAGTTTGAGGAAGAATTGACAAAAACTGACACAAAGCTTGGTAAGATGCTGCAACCTGTTCAGGGGAAGGGATATTTCGTTTTTCATGACGCCTACGGCTATTTTGAGAAACATTACGGGTTGTCGCCATTAGGCCACTTCACCGTCAATCCCGAAATCCAACCTGGAGCACAGCGACTACATCAAATTCGAACACAGCTGGTTTTGCAGAAAGCGGAATGCGTTTTTGCCGAGCCACAGTTCAGGCCGGCCGTAATCAATGCCGTTGCCCAGGGAACAACAGTGCGTATGGGCACATTGGATCCTCTCGGGAGTGGCATCGCACTGACCAGGGACAGCTATGTGAACTTCCTGTCACATCTGATCTCGCAGTACGTGAGCTGCCTGAAGTAAGCCATAAGGACCGTAACACGTGCAGCTACTCGCTCGATCCATTGCTCTGGCGTTTAACAACCTTCCTCGACCTCATCGCGTCATGCTGGGGTCCCTCACTGTTGTTACACTCGCCGTAGCCGTCTGGAAACCCTTTGTCTATCAAACGGATCAAGACGGCTATCAGCCAAAACCCATCGCCAAACAGATTATTCTCGATGCCCAGCAGGTGCGATCCCTGCTGCCGGAAGCCAGTGAACCCATAGACGAAGACACCCCGCCCGCCGCGGATTTACCCCAGGACGAACTCGATGATAAAACCGAGAACGAAAAGGGCGTGCACGAATATGTGGTGTCGACCGGCGATACCTTGAGCAGCATCTTGAATCAGTACGGCATCGATATGTCGGACATCTCCGCGCTCGCCGCGCAAAACAGCGACCTGCGCAATCTCAAGATTGGCCAGCAGCTCTCCTGGACCGTCAATGATGACGGCGAACTCCAGCGCGTCACCTGGGAAAAATCGCGGCGCGAAACGGTCACCTACGACCGCAGCGGCAGCGGTTTCAAAGCCTCCACCGAAACGCTCAAAGGCGAATGGCAGGATCAAATTCTCAAGGGCACGCTCGACGGCAGTTTTGTCAGCAGCGCCCGCGATGCAGGCCTGTCCAGCGCCGAAATCAGTGCCGTCGTCAAGGCATTACAGTGGCAGATGGACTTCAAGAAGCTGCGTAAAGGCGACCAGTTCTCTGTGGTCATGTCGCGCGAAATGCTCGACGGCAAGAGTCAGCAGAGCGAGCTCAGCGGCGTACACATGCGCAGCGGCGGTAAAGACTATTACGCCATCCGTGCCGAAGACGGCAAATTCTATGACCGCTCCGGTAGCGGACTGGCGCGCGGTTTCCTGCGTTTCCCGACCCTCAAGCAGTATCGCGTCTCCTCCAACTTCAATCCACGTCGTCTTAATCCCGTCACGGGCCGCATTGCGCCACACCGTGGCGTAGACTTTGCCGTGCCGGTGAATACGCCGGTGCTGGCCGTGGGTGATGGTGAAGTGGTCGTAGTGAAAAACGGCGGGGCGGCGGGCAACTATGTCGCCGTGCGCCACGGCCGTCAGTACATGACGCGCTACATGCACCTGCGCAAGGCGCTGGTCAAACCGGGCCAGAAGATCAAGCGCGGAGATCGCATCGCGATGTCGGGCAACACCGGGCGTTCCACGGGTCCGCATCTGCACTTTGAAGTGTGGATAAACAATATTGCCGTAAATCCGCTGACCGCCAAACTGCCGCGCTCCGAAGGGCTGAGCGGCAAGGATCTTAAAGATTATCTGGCTACCGTTCGTGAGGTCATGCCGCAGCTGAAAATCTAGTTTTGCCGTGTAGCGTTGCTATGTGACTGATTGTTATCGCCTGCTTCATTGCGGGCGAAAACTTTGGTTGTGAAGAACATTGATTGCAAAATAATTCACTGCACTTATCATTGAAACATTGGTTTTATAATTACTCTAAAAAAGTTATGAGTTAACGCATGTCATCAGATAAAAAATCGAACGTCGAGTTTATTCCGCAATTTCAGAAAGCCTTCTACCATCCTCGCTACTGGGGCGTATGGCTGGGCGTTGGCGTCATGGCGGCGATGGCCTATGTACCTGCATCGGTACGTGACCCGATACTCGGCGGCCTGGGTCGACTGGCGGGCAAATTTGCCAAGGGAGCCAGACGTCGTGCGCAGATTAATCTGTTCTACTGCATGCCCGAACTCCCGGAAGCGCGACGGGAAGAGATCATTGACGATATGTTTGCCGCCGCACCTCAGTCGATGGTGATGATGGCCGAACTGGCCTGTCGCGGCAATCCCCAAAAACTGCTGAGTCGCGTGAAATGGCACGACCGCCAGATTATCGATGACCTGCAGGCGCAGGGAAGAAACATCATCTTTCTGGTGCCGCACGGCTGGGCGGTCGATATTCCGGCCATGCTGCTGGCGGCGGAAGGCCGTCAGATGGCCGCCATGTTCCACAACCAGAAGAATCCGCTGACCGACTACCTGTGGAACGCCGTTCGCCGCCGTTTCGGTGGCCGTATGCACGCACGTAACGACGGTATCAAGCCGTTTATCAGCTCGGTACGTCAGGGCTATTGGGGTTACTACCTGCCTGATCAGGATCACGGCGCGGAGCACAGCGAATTCGTGGATTTCTTCGCCACCTATAAGGCCACGCTGCCCGCTTTGGGGCGTTTGATGAAAGTATGTCGTGCCGATATCGTGCCGCTGTTCCCGTCCTATAATGGCAGCGAGCATCGGCTGGATATTTTCGTGCGTCCGCCGATGTATGATTTGGCGACCGCCGACGACGTAACCATTGCACGCCGTATGAATGAAGAGGTCGAAGTGCTGGTCGGGCCGAATCCTGAACAGTATACGTGGATACTCAAACTGCTCAAAACCCGCAAGCCGGGCGAGAAAGAACCCTATACCCGTGACGAGCTCTATCCTCGTTGACAGGTTTTGCGAACATTTCGTCATAAATGCGAGAATAAAGAACCGGCCGAAGCCGGTTTTTTGTGCGCGTCAGAGCAAAAGGGCGTTACTCGACGGTGAGCACACGGGTTGTATTGGTGGTGCCGGTGGTGCTCATCACGTCGCCCTGCGTCACGATAACCAGGTCGCCCGACAGCAGATAACCCTTGTCACGCAGCAGGTTGACGGCATCGACGGCGGCGGCAACGCCATCGTTGTTGCTGTCGAAGAATACCGGCGTCACGCCACGGTAAAGCGCGGTGAGATTCAAGGTGTGCTCATGGCGAGACATGGCAAAGATAGGCAGACCGGAACTGATACGGGACATAATCAGCGGCGTGCGGCCGGATTCGGTCAGCGAGATAATCGCGCTGACGCCCTTGAGGTGGTTGGCGGCGTACATCGAAGACATGGCAATCGTCTCTTCGATGTTGTCGAACTCGACATCCAGACGGTGCTTGGAGACGTTGATGCTCGGGATTTTCTCTGCCCCGATACACACGCGCGCCATTGCGGCCACGGTTTCTGCAGGATACTGACCCGCTGCGGTTTCGGCAGACAGCATCACGGCATCCGTACCGTCCAGCACGGCGTTCGCCACGTCCATTACTTCGGCGCGGGTCGGCATGGGATTGGTAATCATCGATTCCATCATCTGCGTTGCCGTAATCACCGCGCGGTTCAGGGTGCGTGCGCGGCGGATAAGCTTTTTCTGGATGCCGACCAGTTCGGGATCACCAATTTCGACGCCTAGATCGCCACGGGCAACCATCACCACGTCAGAGGCGAGAATAATGTCATCCATGGCCGCGTCGCTGGCAACGGCTTCGGCACGTTCAACCTTGGAAACGATCTTGGCGTGGCAACCGGCATCGCGGGCCAGACGGCGCGCATAATTCAGGTCTTCGCCGGTGCGTGGGAAGGAAACCGCCAGGAAATCGACGCCAATTTTCGCGGCGGTAATGATATCGGCCTTGTCTTTCTCGGTCAGCGCTTCCGCTGACAGGCCTCCTCCCAGCTTGTTGATGCCTTTATTGTTGGAGAGCGGGCCGCCCACCGTGACTTCGGTAAAAACTTTGACACCCACGACCTCAAGTACTTTCAACTGTACGCGACCATCGTCGAGCAGCAGGATATCGCCAGGCACCACATCGGCCGGCAGTCCCTTGTAATCGATCCCGACCTTTTCCTTGTCGCCTTCGCCTTTGCCCATATTGGCGTCAAGCAGGAACTTATCGCCGATATTAAGGAAGACTTTGCCCTCCTTGAAGGTCGAAACACGAATCTTGGGTCCTTGCAGATCGCCGAGGATAGCCACGTGTCGGCCAAGTTTTGCGGCGATTTCACGTACTTTGTCGGCACGAAGCTGGTGGTCTTCGGCAGTGCCGTGGGAGAAATTAAGACGGACGACGTTAGCACCGGCGGCAATAACTTTTTCGAGATTATTATCGCGGTCCGTAGCGGGGCCGAGGGTGGTGACTATCTTGGTTCTTCTGAGCCGTCTGGACATGCCTTTCTCCGTTGACTTGTGAAGCAGGGTGTGGCTGAAATGTTAACAACATTGTAACAAATAAGGAAATAGAAAACATCCGTTTACAGGATGGCATTACTCAAATCTTGGCGGAGCTGATACACCTTTATCAAAGCGCGAATCACGAAGCGACTCTTTAACCCGTTTGAGGTTGTCCCTGAACTTGGCACCGCGTCGCAACGTGAAGCCGGTTGCCAGCACGTCTATCAGCGTGAGCTGCGCCAATCTTGAAATCATCGGCATATAAACGTCGGTATCTTCGGGCACGTCGAGCAGCAACGACAACGTGGCTTCGCGCGCCAGCGGCGTATCGCGGGAGGTGATGGCGATGACCGTGGCATCGTTTTCCCGTGCAAGCAGGGCAAGCTCGACCAGGTTTTTCGTGCGGCCGGTGTGAGAAATCAGCACAACGACGTCACCTTCGCCCGAATTCATACAGCTCATTCGCTGCATTACGATATCATCAAAATAGATAACCGGGATGTTGAAGCGAAAAAACTTGTTCATGGCGTCGTGGGCGACGGCGGCAGACGCGCCAAGTCCAAAGAAAGAGATCTTCTTTGCCTGCGTCAGCAAGTCCACCGCGCGGTTGACGGCGGTGATATCCAGCGTGTTTTTCACCTGCTCGAGGCTTGCCATGGTGGATTCAAAGATTTTGGTGCTGTAGGCCTCCACGCTGTCCGACTCTTCGACGTTGCGGTTTACGTAAGGTGTGCCGTTGGCCAGACTCTGTGCGAGTTGCAGTTTGAAGTCCGGAAACCCGCGCGTTTCGAGACGTCGGCAAAAGCGGTTAACGGTCGGTTCACTCACATCGGCCATTTTCGCCAGTGTCGCGATACTGGAGTGAATGGCAGTTTGGGGTTCGGCAAGGATAACTTCAGCAACCTTTCTTTCAGACTTGCTGAGGATGTCCAAAAAGCTGAGGATTTTTTCCAGCGTATTCATGGGCGACCACTCAATAGGTTTCATCGATTTCAACGAAAAGGAGAAATCATGTCAGTTTGATGAAAATATACTACGACGCTGAAGGCGGTGGCAGAGACAATCTTGTGAAATCCAAGCTTTTTTTCCAGGAGTTTGACTCAGGTCTAAGTTTCAATATGGTAATTAATGCTCAAATTTGTCATAAAATTACATCAGCTGCTGATTACAGGTTAGCCGATTTGACTACCATGACAAATTTTGTGGTTTTTTAATCATTTATTAATGCTTTAGATCTTGGTTTACTGCCTCTGCCCGATCAGAGTACATTGTTGCTGAAACTCGGAATCTGTTGAAATAAAATTACAATCTACCCAACACATTGTGACGCTCTCTGCGCAGGCACGGCATCACGGTTTAAAAAGGGTATATCCTGCTCTAAGGAGAAGAACATGGCGGTAAACCAACCAGCCCAGGCGTGCGACCTGGTAATTTTCGGTGCTAAAGGCGACCTTGCACGCCGTAAGCTGTTGCCTTCCCTGTATCAGCTGGAAAAGGCTGGACACATTCACGACGACACCAAAATCATCGGCGTAGGCCGTGCCGAGTGGGACAAGGCGGCTTACACCGAAATCGTGAAAGAAGCGCTGACCACCTTTATGAAAGAAAAGCTGGACCCGACCCTGTGGGAAAAGCTGAGCGGTCGTCTGGAATTCTGTAACCTTGATGTCAATGACCTCAAGCATTTCGATCGTCTGGGCAAAATGCTCGACACCGAAACACGCACAACCATCAACTATTTCGCCATGCCGCCGAGCACCTTCGCCGCTATCTGTAAAGGTCTGGGTGAGGCGGGTCTGAATAAAGAACCGGCTCGCGTCGTCATGGAAAAACCGCTCGGCACCGACCTGAAATCCTCGCAGGAGATCAATGACGGCGTTGCTGAATACTTTAACGAAAGTCAGGTTTACCGCATCGACCACTATCTGGGTAAAGAGACCGTTCTTAACCTGCTGGCGCTGCGTTTTGCCAATAACCTGTTTGTCTCCAACTGGGACAACCGCACTATCGACCACGTGCAGATTACCGTTGCCGAAGAAGTGGGTATCGAAGGTCGCTGGGGTTACTTCGACCAGGCAGGCCAGATGCGCGACATGATTCAGAACCACTTGTTGCAGATTCTGACCATGATCGCCATGTCACCGCCTGCCGATCTCAGCACCGACAGCATCCGTAACGAAAAGGTGAAGGTGTTGAAGTCACTGCGTCGTATCGACCAGTCCAACGTGCGTGAAACCACCGTACGCGGTCAGTACACCTCAGGCTTCGTGCAGGGCAAGAAAGTGCCGGGTTACCTCGAAGAAGAGGGCGCGAACAAGAACAGCAACACTGAAAGCTTCGTGTCCATTCGTGTCGATATCGATAACTGGCAGTGGGCAGGCGTTCCGTTCTACCTGCGTACCGGCAAGCGTTTGCCAACCAAGTGTTCGGAAGTGGTGGTCTACTTCAAGACGCCGGCCCTGAACCTGTTCAGCGACTCTTATCAGCAGTTGCCGCAAAACAAGCTGACTATTCGTCTGCAGCCGGATGAAGGTATCGAAATCGAAGTATTGAACAAGGTTCCCGGACTCGAGCACAAGCACCGCCTGCAAACGACCAAGCTTGACCTGAGCTTCTCCGAAACCTTCAACGAGCAGCACATTGCCGATGCCTACGAGCGTCTGCTTCTGGAAACCATGCGTGGCATTCAGGCGCTGTTTGTTCGTCGTGACGAAGTGGAAGAAGCCTGGAAATGGGTGGATGGCATCATGAATGCCTGGTCTGCAGAAAACGAAGCGCCCAAGCCTTATCAGGCGGGTACGTGGGGACCTGTTGCCTCGGTGGCGATGATTACCCGTGATGGCCGTTCATGGAACGAGTTCGGCTAATCCACCGTTGTATTCAGGCACGTCAGGACTAAGGGGCAAATACATGGCCAATTTCGTCGAGTTTTCCGGTGCGGCGGCGCTCAACCAAAACCTTTCCGGAAAAATGGCTGACGCATTGCGCCAGGGCATTGCGGAACGAGGTCAGGCCACATTGATTGTTTCGGGCGGCAGAACGCCGCTCGAGCTGTTCAGACACCTGTCTCGACAGGAGCTGGACTGGAGTCGCGTTACTATCACGCTTGCCGATGAGCGCTGGGTAACGCGCGACCATGGTTCCAGCAACGAGAAGATGGTGCGCAACAGTCTTTTGCAGGGTGAGGTGGCCAAGGCCACCTTTATTGCGCTGAAGAATGCGGCCACGACGGCGGCAGAAGGCGAGGCGCAGACCGAAGAGGCATTGGCCGCGTTATTCTTGCCGGCCGATGTGACCTTGCTGGGAATGGGCGATGACGGACATATCGCCTCACTGTTTCCCGGCAGCGCCAATCTTCCGCAGGCGATGGACTTGCAGTCAACGCGGCGCTGCGTGGCCATCACGCCCATTACCGCGCCCCTCGAGCGTATGACGCTGACGCTGCCGGTTATCCTTGACAGTCGGCGGATCTATTTACTGTTGGCCGGTGAAGCCAAACGCGAAGTTTACGAGCGTGCGGAAAAAGGCACCGATCAAAATGATATGCCCGTAAGGGCAGTATTGAATCAGCAACAGACCCCCGTAGAGGTTTACTGGACCGCGTAACGGGCATAAATGGAGACAAAGATGAAGAACTGGAAAACAAGCGCAGAACAGATCCTGACCTCGGGTCCGGTCGTTCCGGTCATTGTTATCAACAAGCTGGAGCACGCGGTGCCGATGGCGAAAGCGCTGGTAGCCGGAGGCGTTCGTGTTCTTGAAGTCACGCTGCGCACCGACTGCGCGCTTGAGGCCATCAAGGCGATTGCCCGCGACGTGCCCGAGGCCATTATTGGTGCCGGAACCGTGCTGAATCCGCAGCAGTTGGCCGAAGTCACGGCGGCGGGCGCGCAGTTTGCCATCAGCCCCGGCCTGACGGAGCCTCTGTTAAAGGCGGCCAATGAAGGGTCTATTCCCCTGATTCCTGGTATCAGCACCGTCTCGGAACTGATGCTGGGTCTTGATGCGGGTCTGCGTGAGTTCAAGTTCTTCCCGGCGGAAGCCAATGGCGGCGTCAAGGCGTTGCAGGCGATTGCCGGTCCGTTTCCTCAAGTGCGCTTCTGCCCGACCGGCGGAATAACGCCGGGCAACTATCGTGATTATCTGGCGCTGAAAAGCGTGCTGTGTATCGGCGGGTCGTGGCTGGTTCCGGCGGATGCGCTGGAAAGCGGTGACTATGCACGTATCACGCAGCTTGCACGTGAAGCGGTAGCGGGCGTCAAAGGCTGATTAAGCCGGTAGACGTCATAAATAAAAAGCCTCCCATGATAATGTGGAGGCTTTTTTTATGCCCTGCGAAAAGAACTTACAGCGCAGCGACGACCTTGATTTCAACCTTGTACTTCGGGTTCATCAGATTGGCCTGCACGGTGCAGCGCACAGGTGCATTGCCCGGCGACACCCAGGCATCCCAGGCTTCGTTCATTGCGGCAAAATCGTTGCCGTCGACCAGAAAAATGGTCGCATCGAGGATTTTGCTTTTATGGGAGCCGACTTCGAGCAGCGCGGCATCAATGATTGCCAGCGTTTCGGCGGTTTGCTCGCGGGCGTTGGCGTCCAGATTTTCGGGGACGCTGGTGTAGTACACGGTTTCATTATGAACCACGATGTCTGACATGCGGTGTTCAGGTCTAATGCGTTGAATAGACATAAAGATTGCTCCTGAGTGTCGTTGTTTTAAGAAGTGGGGTCAGGGTAGCACATCATTGGTGGACAGTGGACCTACAGATGATGGTGGTACTCAAGGGCAAGGATGGGCATAATCAGCGCTGAATTTCCAACCGCAGGTTTAGTGTGATAGACGATTTCGCAACAGACGGCGCATTAGCGCAAAAAATTGAGGGGTTTAAACCCCGTGAACCACAGCGTCTGATGGCGAATGCCGTTGCTCTGGCGATACAAAACAAGCAGGGTCTGGTCGTCGAAGCGGGTACCGGTACCGGTAAAACCTATGCCTATCTGGCTCCGGCTCTACGTTCCGGCAAAAAAGTCATTATCTCGACCGGTTCCAAGGCCCTTCAGGATCAGCTCTATTCACGCGATTTGCCTAAAGTGGCCAGTGCGTTGAAATTCAAGGGCAAACTGGCGCTGTTGAAAGGGCGCTCCAACTACCTCTGCCTTGAACGACTCGACCAGCAGTCGATGACCGGCGGCGAACTGGCCAGCCAGTCACTCAGCGACCTGGCGCATTTGCGCAGCTGGTCCGCCAAGACGGAAGAAGGCGATATCAGCACCTGCAACGTGGTGGCGGAAGACAGCCATGTCTGGCCGCTGGTCACCAGCACCAATGACAACTGTCTTGGCAGCGATTGTCCGATGTACAAAGAGTGTTTCGTGGTCAAGGCCCGTCGCAAGGCGATGGATGCCGACGTCATCGTGGTGAACCATCATCTGTTTATGGCGGATATGGTGGTCAAGGAAGGCGGCTTTGGCGAGCTGATTCCGACCGCCGATGTGATGATCTTCGACGAAGCGCACCAGATACCGGATATCGCCAGCCAGTATTTCGGGCAACAGTTAACCAGTCGCCAACTCCTTGATCTGTCTAAAGACATCACCATTGCCTATCGCACCGAAGTGCGCGATTCGGCGCAGCTGCAAAAAAGCGCCGACCGGTTGGGTCAAAGCGCGATGGACTTTCGTCTGGCGCTGGGCGAGCCGGGTTTTCGCGGCAATCTGCGCGACGTGCTGGCCGATAATTCCATTCAGCGTGCGCTGGTCCTGCTCGATGACGCACTGGAACTCTGCTACGACGTCATGAAGCTGTCGTTGGGCCGATCGGCTCTGCTCGACGCCGCTTTCGAGCGCGCCACGCTTTACCGCAACCGGTTAAAAAGGCTCAAAGACGTCAGCGTGCCGGGTTTCAGTTACTGGTATGAATGCAATTCGCGTCACTTCGTGCTGGCCTTGACGCCGCTGTCGGTCACCGACAAGTTTCGTGAATTGATGAACGACAAGCCGGGCGCCTGGGTCTTTACCTCGGCGACGCTGTCAGTGAACGAAAAGCTGGCGCATTTCACCGCTCGTCTCGGGCTGGACGGTGCCGAAACGCTGCTGCTCGCCAGTCCGTTCGATTACGCCAATCAGGCATTGCTGTGTGTACCACGCTATCTGCCATCGCCCAACGAGCGCGGCGGTTCACGCCACCTGGCGCGAATGTTGCGCCCGGTCATTGAAGCCAACCAGGGACGCTGCTTCTTCCTGTGCACGTCGCACCAGATGATGCGTGAACTGGCAGAAGAGTTTCGCGCGAGCATGACACTGCCCGTGTTGGTGCAGGGCGAAACCAGCAAAGGGCAGCTGCTGGCCCAGTTTGTCGAAGCCGGAAATGCGCTCCTGGTCGCCACCAGCAGTTTCTGGGAAGGCGTCGACGTGCGCGGCGAAACCCTGTCGCTGGTCATCATCGACAAACTGCCGTTTACCTCGCCCGACGACCCGCTGCTCAAGGCGCGTATTGAAGATTGCCGTCTACGCGGCGGCGACCCGTTTAACGAAGTTCAACTGCCGGACGCCGTCATCACGCTGAAGCAGGGCGTGGGGCGACTAATCCGCGACACCGACGATCGCGGCGTGATGGTTATCTGTGACAATCGGCTGGTCATGCGGCCTTATGGCGAAGTCTTTTTAAACAGCCTGCCGCCCACACCGCGCACCCGCTCTCTCGACGAGGCAATCAAGTTTTTGCACCCGCGCTGATATGTTATGATGCGCCTTATCATTATTGATTTTTATCCCGCCTGAGGTTTGGCATGTCCACGCGAATTCTAGCAATTGATACGGCGACCGAAGCCTGTTCCGTTGCATTGTACAACTCGGCCACGTCGGCTGAAAACGGCGAAACGCTGGCTCATTTCGAGCTTTGCGCCCGCGAACACACTCAACGTATTCTGCCGATGGTGCAGCAGATTCTGGCAGAAGCCGGATTAACGCTGAACCAGCTCGACGCGCTGGCCTTTGGACGCGGTCCCGGCAGCTTTACGGGCGTGCGCATCGGCATCAGCATCGCACAGGGGCTGGCGTTTGGGGCCGAGTTGCCGGTGTTGCCTATCTCCACGCTTCAAACCATGGCGCAGGGTGCCTACCGCAAAACGGGCGCAGAGCGCGTGCTGGCGGCCATCGATGCGCGTATGGGCGAGGTTTACTGGGGCGAGTACACGCGTGAATCTCACGGCGTCTGGCACGGTGAAACCACAGAAATCGTCATTAAACCTGAGCAGCTCGCCTTGCAGGAATCTGCGCTTGGCGGGCGCTGGGCCACGGTCGGCACGGGGTGGCAAACCTATCCGCAGCTCGTGGGTTCAGCTTCCGTTGAACTTGTCGACGGTACAATATTGCTGCCACAGGCGGAAGATATGTTACCTCTCGCGCTCGATGCGTGGGAGCGCGGCATCAGGGTCAGCGCCGATCAGGCCGAACCGACCTATTTGCGTAATGAAGTGACCTGGAAAAAGCTTCCCGGCCGATAAGCATCGGCAACTTGTGCATGAATTCGCTGTCGAAGAGTTAATGTTCCCAGGGGTTGTAACCATGCGTGAAATCTTCACAAGTAAGAAGTTTGTTGCCTTAGCCGTTGGTCTGAGTGTTTTAGTGTTGTCAGGTTGTGCTACCGTGCCGGAAGGCATTCGTGGCACCACCACCACGCCTCAAATGAATCTGGCTGCCGTACAGAGTGCGCCGCAGCTTTATGTCAATCAAGAGGCGCGTTTTGGCGGCCGGGTGGTGGCCGTTATCAATGATAAAAACCGTACCCGACTCGAAATCGCGGCGATGCCGCTGGATTCGGCCGCGCGACCTCTGCTGGGCTCACCGTCGATAGGCCGCCTTGCCGCCTATTACAACGGTTTCCTCGATCCGGTCGATTTCAAAAATCAGCTGGTTACCGTGGTCGGGCCTATTACCGGCTCTGAAAACGGCGCAATAGGTCACTCGGATTATCGTTTTGTCACGGTGAACATCAACAGCATGAAGCGCTGGCGTGAAGTCAAAGAGGTGGTCATGCCGCCGCAGCCGGTAGGAATGTGGGGCTGGGGATACGGCGGTCCTTATGATCCCCGTTGGGGCCGAGGCTTTGGTCCGTCCTGGGGCGGATGGTATGACACCGGTCCGGCGCGGGTCGAAACCGTCGTCGCCGAATAGTCCATCACAGGATGATTCGCTACGCATTGGCGCTTAAAAAAGACCCATAAGCCCAATCATTCGTTCTTCAAATAATTTCTTAGGCGGGAGCATACTCCCGCCTATCATTTCATCAGTTATCTTTGACCTTCATCAAGGTTTAATTAACTACTGGCGGCCACATCACGTTTCGTGGCAATTTTCTGTAATACTGTGAATGGACCTGCAAACTTTTGGAAAATCGTGCAGGTTAATATCCTCAATCACAGGAACGTGAAATGAATAAACACCCTTATAAAGATATGATGCTCCCCGTTTCCTGGAGTACGGTCAGCATTTCTCCGGAAGATACGCAAAACTCAACGGACTACTTTTTTGGTCTTCATTTTGAATATCGACTGGATGAGGGAGAAACACTTCCCTCGGCGAAAGATATTATCGTGACGCTGGATATTAATACGGCAAGAATAATGATTGAGAACCTTCAGTCGTGGGTCGATTATATACAAAGCGGTGCTTCGGCACCTTATGGGTTGGTGAGTCATTAACTACCCGACTTCAATGGGTAAGTCACCATAACCGATAACGTATTCCTTTAGTAACACACTTTTAGAGACACATTCAGCAAAAGGTATTAGTTGATTCCCTAATTGGCGGCATTTTGCCGCCTTTTTATTTTTCACCAGGAAATGTCCTGTGCAGTACGAATAAAATAACTCGTTATATTTATTGTTTGAATGAATCCAGAAGTTTGAAAAAAAGCCAGCCCGAAGGCTGGCAAAGGTGAAAAAATGGGTGCTCTCTCTTCATGCCAAACTGCTGCGGGCAGCAACATGCACCGCCCGCAGCAAGGTTTACCTCACAACATTACAGGCTAGATAAGCCGCCACCTCCGTAACACCACTTTTATACTGAACCTCGCAGAGCGAGGGGCGGGTAAGTAAAGTGAACATTAATAGAGTTAAACAGATAATGGTTACAACAGCGAATATCAATTTATGTGGCATTTTAGCCCCTTTTAGCTTGCATTTAAGCATGTGAGGCGCTACTTTTATGTTTCTGTGCATGAAAGAGCGCCTCGGATTGTTTTATTAAACGATTCGGGGCTTTTCTCTTTTTAAACCTTGCATCACTCCTTACGCTGTCAATTATATAAGTTATAAAAGCTCGGAATAGAAAGATCCGAGCACCCGCAAAGACAGTATCAGGTTTTAATTGATTAAGCTGTGAAAAAAAGCTTTGTTAAATATATTGAAATAAATTGCTCTGCTATTAATAGAGTCTATTACCGATAGAGGTAACCTGTAATGAGTAACTTCTTCCTTGTGATTTACCTGAGTGATTATATTAAAATCGTTATTTTACGTTTTGGCGTGCAGGTATTAAGGTCGCAACTTGTTCAACTCGCTAAATGATGTCATTTTTTTCATTCTCGTTCACCCTATTTGCCGCCGTTGGCATTGAATAAACCAAAACGCTATACTTCGGAATATTATCCATGCTGCAGCATTTTTTACCCCTTTCGAAGCCATGGAATTGCGTAGAAAAGTTAAGGTTATCTGTTTAACCGAAGTCGCCTTCAACGCGCCACAAATTAGTGACGCGCCTCTCAACCTAAACATTGTTTGAAACTCGGCTGGTAAGATGAGTTAAAATATTGTTAATTGCATGGTAGAAATGTGCCATAGAGCGCATTGAAATAGATATCAGGAGCTATCCCTTGGAAAAAGTCTGGCTAAAACGTTACCCTGCGGATGTTCCTGAGAACATCGATCCCGACCGTTACAGCTCATTGATTGAGATGTTCGAGAATGCCGCGTTGAAATATGCCGACAGTCCTGCCTTCATCAACATGGGCGAGGTCATGACCTACCGCAAACTCGACGAACGGAGTCGTGCCTTTGCCGCGTACCTGCAAAACGAGCTGAAATTGCAGAAAGGCGATCGTGTCGCCCTCATGATGCCCAACCTGTTGCAATATCCTATCGCGCTGTTCGGCGTTTTGCGGGCAGGCATGATTGTCGTCAATGTCAATCCGCTTTACACCCCCGTGAACTCGAGCATCAGCTTAAAGACAGTGGTTCAAGCGCGATCGTCATCGTGTCCAATTTTGCCGGAACATTGGAGAAAATTGTTGCCAATACCCAGATTCGCCATGTCATTGTCACGCAGATGGGCGATGAGCTGTCACCGATTAAAGGTGCGGTTGTCAACTTTGCTGTCAAATACGTCAAGAAACTGGTGCCGAGCTACCATCTGCCTCATGCCCTCGCTTTCTCGAAGGTGATCGCCAAAGGTCTGCGGCTGAATTATCTCAAGCCCGAAGTTATTAATGACGACATCGCCTTTTTGCAATATACCGGCGGGACCACCGGACTGGCGAAGGGCGCGATGCTGACTCACCGCAACATGCAGGCCAATCTCGAACAATGCAAAGCCGCCTATGGCCCGCTGCTTAAACCGGGACACGAAACGGTCGTCACCGCCTTGCCGCTTTATCACATCTTCGCATTGACCATTAACTGCATGTTCTTTATGGAATTGGGGGGCGCAGTCTGCTTATCACCAATCCCCGCGACATCCCCGGCATGGTAAAAGAGATGGCGCGTTATCCT
The DNA here is from genome assembly GCF_026967475.1 of Rouxiella chamberiensis. NCBI lineage: Bacteria > Pseudomonadati > Pseudomonadota > Gammaproteobacteria > Enterobacterales > Yersiniaceae > Rouxiella > Rouxiella chamberiensis. Next base: position 977,891 of record NZ_CP114058.1, read on the forward strand.
TTCACCGCCATCAGCGGCGTAAATACGCTGTTCAATGCGCTGCTCAATAATGACGAATTCAAGAAACTCGACTTCTCCAATCTTCGTCTGTCGGTCGGTGGCGGGGCGGCGGTTCAGAAATGCGTTGCCGAACGCTGGCAGGAATTAACGGGGCTGCATTTGCTTGAAGGCTATGGGCTGACCGAATGCGCGCCGCTGGTAACCGGCAATCCTTATGATCTCAAGCGCTACAGCGGCAGCATCGGATTACCGGTGCCGTCAACGGATGTCCGCCTGGTTGACGAAGCGGGTCAGGATGTCGCTCCCGGCGAAGCCGGAGAATTGCTGGTCAAGGGACCGCAGGTGATGCTGGGTTACTGGCAACGGGCGGAGGCAACGGACGAAGTCTTAAAAGAGGGCTGGCTCTCGACCGGAGATATCGCTACAGTGGACGAGCAGGGATTTTTGCGCATAGTCGATCGCAAAAAAGATATGATTCTGGTTTCCGGATTCAATGTTTATCCCAACGAAATCGAAGAAGTTGTGTCGCAGCATCCTAAAGTGCTTGAGGTAGCGGCCATCGGTGTGCCGAGCCAGTCGACGGGCGAGAAGGTCAAGGTCTGTGTAGTCAGACGAGATCCCAGCCTGACCGCCGAAGAGTTGCTGGACCACTGCCGTCACAATCTTACGGCCTACAAGGTTCCGAAAGTTATCGAGTTTCGGGATGAATTACCGAAATCGAATGTCGGAAAAATTCTTCGACGAGAACTACGAGACGAGGTGAAAAAGAGCCCTTCACCCGCAAGACAGAAACGCTGCATGATGCCATAACGCTGCAATTTGCATCAACCGAAGGCCGCCTTCACTCAACGCCGGATTAAGTCCGGCGTTTTCGCGTTATAATGCAAGTAACGCGAATCAGTAATAACCTTTCCAACGCCCGGCGGCAGGATGCAGGCCGAACCGGTTTTTAACAGCGAAAAGAGAAAAAGCTTTGAATTATCAGTTGATCGTTAGCAATGAAGAACTGGCAAAGGTTTGTCAGCAGGCGCAACAGTTTAGCCAGATTGCGCTGGACACCGAATTTGTCAGAACCCGCACTTACTATCCGCAGTTGGGCTTGATCCAGCTCTTTGATGGTGAAACCCTCACGCTGATTGATCCCTTGCCGATTACTGCCTGGCAGCCGTTTATCGAATTACTGACCGATAAAAACGTGGTCAAGTTTCTACATGCCGGCAGTGAAGACCTCGAAGTGTTTCTCAATGCCTTTGGCGTGTTGCCTGCGCCCTTTATCGACAGCCAGATTCTCGCGGCCTTCAGCGGCCGTCCACTGTCCTGCGGCTTTGCCCGTCTCGTTGCCGAGACGACGCAGATAGAGCTGGACAAAAGCGAGTCGCGCACCGACTGGATGGCCCGCCCGTTAACGCAAAAACAGTGCGACTATGCCGCCGCCGACGTGCTGTATCTGCTGCCGCTGGCACGCCAGCTTGAACAGGAAACACGCGAAGCCGGCTGGATAGACGCCGCGCTCGACGAGTGTCTGGCGCTGTGCCGCCGCCGTCAGGAGGTATTGCAACCCGAATCCGCCTATCTCGAAATCGGCAATGCCTGGCAGTTACGTCCCCGCCAGCTTGCCATTTTGCAGAAACTGGCGTCATGGCGTCTTATCCAGGCGCGCCAGCGGGATCTGGCCGTCAACTTCGTGGTGCGCGAAGAGAATCTGTGGCAGGTTGCCCGTTATCAGCCGCATTCACTGGGCGAACTGGAAGCGCTGGGTCTGAGCGGTCCCGAGATTCGTTATCACGGCCGTACCTTGCTGGCGCTGGTGGTTGAAGGCGAAGCGGTTGACGAGGCCGATTTGCCGGCACCTATCCCGAATCTTATCGATCAACCGGGTTACAAGAAAATCTTCAAAGAGATTAAGGCACTGATTCAAACGGTCAGTGAAGAGACGGGACTGAGCGTGGAACTGCTGGCGTCGCGCCGCCAGATAAACCAGCTGTTGAACTGGCACTGGAAGCTCAAAATCAAAGAGCAGGAACCGGAACTTGTCAGTGGCTGGCGCGGAAAACTGCTGGCTGAGCGTCTCGCTGGGGTGCTCGAGCAGGCGTAATTTTTTAACCCGTTCCCCCAGTGTCATGCTCGGGGAACGGGCTCTTCGTTCACGCGCACTCGCGCATCGTTACAGCGCCACGCTCGCAAAATGCCCCGGATATTCCAGCATATCTGCAATCACTTTCAGATTTTCTTCGCAAAGCCGTCGGGTATTGGCCCCTCCGAGACAGATTCTCAGCGCATCGGGCGGATTATTATCGGTGCTGAACGCGGCGCTTGATACGGCGCTCACGCCTTGTTCGCGCAGTTTCACCGCCACATCGGACGGGTTCCAGCCGTGCTGTTTCGGCAGGAACAGCCATAGGTGAAAACCGTCGGCATCGGCGCGGTAATTGAATTTCTGCAAATGTAGCCGGGCCAACTGCTGACGCGCCTGCGCCTCGCCGCGAATCGCCAAAAGTACGCTATCCGCCGTGCCCTCGGTTATCCATTGCGTCGCCAATGCGTTGGTTATCGGGCTGGACATGACGGTCAGCGCCCGCAGCGCACCCGCGAGCAGTTGGGTCGAACGCTTGCCCGGCCCCTTGACATAGGCAATTCGCATCCCTGCGCCAAAACATTTCGACAGTCCGGTCAGATACCAGGTGAGTTCCGGCACCAATTCGGCAAAAGTCGGGAGGGTGGCGTGCGGGGAACCGGGCTGAGGCAGCGCGGCATAGGCATCATCCTCAATAATGGGAATACTGTAACGCAGCGCGATATCTGCCAGCGATTCGCGCCGCCGCAGCGGCATGGTCAGCGTGGTGGGATTATGAATCGTCGGATTCAGGTACAGTGCGCTGACGTGTCCGCCCTGACACTGGTTTTCGAACGCGCGCGGGGTAGGACCATCGTTGTCGCAATCCAGTGCATGCAGCGGCACAGCGAGTTGTGCGGCGATCGCCTTTAATCCCGGATACACCAGATTGCCGACACAGATACTGCCGCCTTTACGCCCCAGCAAAGTCAGCAATCCTACCAGTGCACTGTGAATCCCCGGACAAACCAGCACTTCTTCGGCCATTAACGGCGGCAGTCTTTTGCCAAGCCACAGCATGGCTGCCTCTTTGTCGGCCGCAATTCCGCCAAAATCCTGATACCGCAGCAGGGGAAACAAGTCTTGTCGACTAAACAGATTAAGCGCGCCAAGACGGATCATCTCCCCGATTTGAGCGCCCTCAGGCTCGATGGGCGAGTTCATGGTCATCTCGTAGCTACTGCCTCCGCTTAACGGAATGGCAGGCACTTTTCCCCGGATAAAACTGCCCATTCCCGGACGAGAATCAATCAAGCCGCGTTTTTTGGCTTCGGCGTAGCCTCGTGTAACGGTGGTGTAGTTGAGTTGCAACGCTACAGCTAAATCCCGTAGCGGCGGCAATCTATCCCGCGCCTGAAATTCGCCTGACTGGATCCCGTCGCCAATCAAGTCTGCAATCATCAAATAAGCCGGTCGCTGAGGATGTTTGCGAAGGCTCTGTAACCAGCGTTCATAAATACGTTGCACCATAAGCCGTTAGCGGACGTCACCGCTCCCCGCAAATTGTATGAAAAAACGACTATACCGCGAGAGATCCCGAAATTGCAATCACGGAGGAAGTTGATTGCATCAATGATTGCATATTGATTTTCTATGTGTGCATTTTTAGTGCATAAAAGCATCAGTTTGGTGCGGTTCACGGCAAATAGCCCTTTTCCCGCTGCGGCTTTATCCCTTATTTAAGGCGAAAAAAATTATTTTGCTCAGAAAAGCAGCAGTTGATTTATCAATGATTGCATGGGCATTTTTTTAACTGGCACAGGCTTTGCAATTTCTATCATGAGCCCGCTTCCCATGCACCTTGCAGGGTGCATGGGAAGCCAGTGGGCAAGCCGATTGACCGATTGAGACCTTAATAGATAACGGGAGCCAACCATGCCTAAAGTCACTATGCCGACTCATAAAACCGGGGATTTTCTGGTCGATTACGAAGAAAAAGTGTTTGAAGACGTTAAAGCGGAACCTGGACAGAAAGCGCTCGTCACTTTTCATACCGTGGCCTTTGAGGGTTCGATAGGGTTCGTCAATATGTTGCAGGCCACACGATTGCAGCGCAAAGGCTTTGAAACCTCGATTCTGCTCTACGGACCCGGCGTCACGCTCGGCGTTCAGCGCGGCTTCCCGACACTCGGCGACGAAGCCTTTCCGGGACATCAAAATTACAACAAACAACTGGCGAAATTTATGGCCGAAGGCGGCAAGGTCTATGCCTGTCGCTTTGCCCTGCAGGCCCTTTACGGGCACGGCGAACCGTCGCTGATTGAGGGCATTCGCGCCATCAATCCGCTCGACGTGCTGGACCTCAAGCTTATCCACACCCGTGAAGGTGCGGTGATCATCGATACCTGGACCATGTAAGGGAGGGCGCGAGATGACTCAACAACGCACGGTACGTGCTGCGGCAGTACAGATCGCGCCAGACCTTGACGAGGCCGGCAAGACGCTCGCCAGGGTTTTGGACGCCATCGACGAAGCGGCGGGCAGGGGAGCCGAGATTGTCGTCTTTCCGGAAACCTTTGTGCCTTACTACCCGTACTTTTCATTTATCACCCCCGCGATGACGGCGGGCGCAGCCCATTTGAAACTTTATGAGCAGGCCGTTCAGGTGCCAGGCCCCGTCACCTATGCCGTTTCCGAACGCGCGAGGCTTCGGGAAATCGTGGTGGTGCTGGGCGTCAATGAACGCGATCACGGCACGCTCTACAACACACAGCTGGTATTTGATGCCAGCGGCAAGCTGGCGCTGAAACGGCGAAAAATCACGCCGACCTATCATGAGCGGATGATCTGGGGCCAAGGCGACGCCAGCGGATTGCAGGTGGTCGACACACGCGTGGGCCGCGTCGGCGCACTGGCCTGCTGGGAGCATTACAACCCGCTGGCGCGTTATGCCCTGATGACGCAGCACGAAGAAATCCATTGCAGCCAGTTTCCCGGCTCGCTGGTCGGCCCTATTTTTGCCGAGCAGATGGACGTCACGATTCGCCATCACGCGCTGGAGTCGGGCTGCTTTGTCATCAATGCCACCGGCTGGCTCACCGAGGCGCAGATTGAACGGCTCACCGCCGACCCTGCATTGCAAAAGGGGCTACGGGGCGGTTGCAACACCGCCATCGTGTCGCCGGAAGGTCGCCATCTGGTGCCGCCGCTGACGGAAGGCGAGGGCATTCTGATTGCCGACATGGACATGAACCTCATCACCAAACGCAAACGCATGATGGATTCCGTCGGACATTATGCGCGTCCGGAACTGCTTAGTTTACTCATCAACAATCAGCCTGCGCATTACAGCCGGAACACCGGCAATCAGGCGGTCGACCCGATGTTCAATCAACACGCAGCAGGGGGTGAACATGACTACCCAGACTCTATCCAAACAGCGTCTGATTACTGAGTTACAGACGCAGGGCATTCGCGTACTCAACCCGCAGACGGACCATGTGTCGAGAAAAGGCGGCGCGGGACCCTCGGATCATCAGGCCATGATTATCGACGGCAGTACAGTCATGGTGCCGGTTTACAGCAATTCGGCGCAGTTCTCGCCTTTTAGCGTGCAGCATACGCCGGAGGGCATTGCGCGGCTGATGCGCGACAGTATTCCGCTGCGAGATATCACCTTCGCCAGCAAGCCGCGATTCTACGAGCGCCACACGGCCGACGGGGTGCCGTACTCTTATATCGCCACGCTGCACAGCACGGATGTCCTCGCTACCACGGTGCTGCAAACTTGCATTCGTTATGAAAACCGCCGCAAGGCGTGCAAGTTCTGCTCGATAGGTCAGTCGCTGGCCGCAGGGCGTACCGTGGCGCACAAGACGCCTGCGCAGTTGGCGGAGGTGGCGAAGGCCGCGGTCGAACTGGACGGCGTAAAACATATGGTCATGACCACCGGCACGCCGTCGGGCAGCGATCGCGGGGCCAGGGTGCTGTGTGAGAGCGCGCTGGCCATCAAGGCGGCGGTGGATATTCCGATTCAGGGGCAGTGCGAGCCGCCCGCCGATCCGGTGTGGTATCAGCGTATGAAAGACGCCGGTATCGACGCGCTCGGCATGCATCTCGAAGTGGTCACGGAAAGCGTGCGCGAACACATTATGCCGGGCAAGGCGCAGGTTACCGTCGAGCACTATATGGAAGCGTTTGCCGAGGCGGTCAAAGTGTTTGGCAAAGGGCAGGTCAGTACCTACATACTTGCCGGTCTGGGCGATACCCAGCAGGCGATTCTCGACGTGTGTCAGCGACTGGTCACTCTCGGCGTCTATCCGTTTGTGGTGCCCTTTGTGCCGATTCGCGGCACTCCGCTTGAAGATCACCCCGCGCCGGACGCCAATTTCATGGAGGGGATTCTGCGCCCGCTCGCCAACATGCTGCGCGACAACACGCTGCATTCCCGTGATATCAAGGCAGGCTGCGGCCGCTGCGGCGCCTGCTCTTCACTCGCCACCTATGAAAGCGAATAAGGGAGAATTGCGATGACGAGCCAACCCCAATATTCCGATTACACGGTGAAATGGGTCACGCTGCCGTGGGAGCGCGAACAGGCCTACGCGCTGCGACAAAGGGTGTTTTGTCAGGAGCAGGCGTTGTTTACGGGCGACGATCTGGATGCCATTGACGACCACGCACAGCTTTTGGTGGTCGTCGGCAGTTACGGCGGCTGGCATGAGCAGGTGGTGGGCACGGTGCGCATCCATCAGGATCAGCCCGGCGAATGGTGCGGCTCGCGTCTGGCGGTCGACCCTGCGTTTCGTCGTCAGGGCCAGCTTGGCGCGACATTGATACGCCTCGCCGTGTCCAGCGCCTGCGCTCTGGGTTGTCAGCGTTTTTATGCGCATGTGCAGCAGCAGAACGAGGGCCTGTTTCAACGTCTGCATTGGCACACGCTGGAACGGGAAATCCTGCGGAACCGGGCGCACGTCTTTATGCGTGCCGAGCTGGAACATTATCCGCCGTGTTTCGATCCCCAGAGCGGATTCGTGGTAAGGGGGCGACTACTCCGTTCGGTGGGCGAACTGGCTCCTGCCTGGCTGGATGCGCTTGACTATCATGGCGTGCCGTCGTCGCGCCCGCCGGAGGTGGCCCATGCTTGCGTGTGAAACCGGCATCGACTGGCGCGAACTTTTCGACACCGTGCGCGAATACAGCGGCATTGCGCAAAAGCGTGATATTCAGCTGATTCCGTCACAGCTCGGCAAAGCCTGTGCCCATGATTTTTATCCCAACGGCGACGACTGCGCCGTATTGCCCAACGGTGACAGCTACCACCTGCTGGCAATCGAAGGGTTTATCAACCGCTTTGTGGAAGAAGACCCGTGGTTTGCAGGCTGGTGCGGCGTGATGGTTAACGTCAGCGATATTGCGGCGATGGGCGGACGCCCGCTGGCCGTGGTCAATGCCCTGTGGAGCGCCGGAGAAGACAAGGCGGCGCAGATTCTGGCCGGTATGGCCGCCGCCTCCAGCGCCTTCGGCGTGCCCATCGTGGGCGGACACACCAATCTGCGCAGCCAGCAGACGCAGCTTGCGGTGTCTATCCTGGGTCAGGCGAAAGCGTTGCTGAGTGGCTTCGCCGCCAAACCCGGTCAGGCGATTGTCGCCGCCATCGATCTTCGCGGGGCATGGCGCGCGCCTCATCTCAACTGGAATGCGGCGACCGCCGCCGACCCGGCACAGTTACGGCGTTTTATCGCGCTGTTGCCCGAAATAGCCGAAAGCGGGCTGGCGGTCGCGGCGAAAGACATCAGTCAGGCAGGATTGCTCGGCACGCTGACCATGCTGCTGGAAAGCTCGCAGGTAGGGGCCGACATAGCATTGACGGCGATTCCAAAGCCCGAAAATGAACGCTGGCAGGACTGGCTGTGCGCTTTTCCGAGTTTTGGCTATCTGCTGACCACGGAATTCGAAAACGTTGACGCGCTGCTGGCGCGCTTTCACTCCTGCGGCATCGCCGCCGCGCGCATCGGCGAGGTAACCGACACGCGGCGGCTCAATGTCACGGCCGACCATCGGCAATACTGTTTCTGGGATCTTGCCCATTCGGCCCTGACCGGCTTCGGGCGGCCCGATCGGAGTAATCATCTTTAATCTCAGGAGGCATATCATGCCCGCAATGCATTTTCACGTGTGCTGGCCCGACGGTGAGTCCGAGGTCTGCTATTCTCCCTCGACGGTCATCAGCCAGCATCTCGCCGCCGGAGAAACCTACCGTCTGGCGGAGTTTGTCCGCCGCTGCACTGCGGCGCTGAACGAAGCCAGCCTGCGCGTCGAACAAAAATACGGTTTTGCCTGCTCCAGCGCCAACGACCAGCTGGCGCGAATCCAGAACAGGGCGCGGCATTTTCAACACGACGAACAGGCGCAGGTCAGTGTAGCGGCGATTGAGCCGGTCGGCGCGGGGCTGCCATTATGAACACGCATTCACATCTTGCAGGCGAGGCAAAACCGCAGCATGTTCACACCCTGATTATCGGCGGCGGGCAGGCGGGACTGTCGATGAGCTACGTCCTCAAGCAGCAGGGCGTCGAACATTTGATCCTCGAACGTCATCGACTGGGCTGGGCATGGCGTGAACAGCGCTGGGACAGCTTTTGTCTGGTCACGCCCAACTGGCAATGTCGTTTGCCGGGATTTGGTTATACGGACAGTGAAAGTTTCGCCGGAAAAGATCCCGAAGGCTTTATGGTCAAGGAGGAAATAGTCGACTACCTCGAACGCTACGCCGCGCATTTCTCGCCGCCTCTGCGTGAGGGCGTCGAGGTGACGGGCGTCGATTACTGCCGCGCTGATCAGGCGGGGCGATTTTGCGTGAGCACGCGTCAGGGCGAATTTACCGCCGAACAGGTGGTGGTCGCAGTCGGAAATTATCACCGCGAGCGTTTTCCGCCTTTGTCGGCCCAGTTGCCGCCGCGCATTCATCAACTGCACTCCGCGCAATACCGCAACGCCGGGAGTCTGCCCGAGGGCGACGTGCTGGTGGTCGGTTCGGCGCAGTCCGGGGCGCAAATTGCCGAAGATTTGCATCTGTCCGGGCGCAAAGTGCATCTCTGCGTCGGCAACGCGCCGCGCGTGGCCCGCTTTTATCGCGGGCGTGACGTGGTGGCCTGGCTCGACGACATGGGACATTACCAGCTTAATGTCGATAACCATCCGCTTGGGGAAGAAGCCCGTCAGAAGACCAACCACTACGTCACCGGTCGCGACGGTGGCAGAGATATCGACCTGCGCGCCTTTGCCCTTGAAGGAATGCAGCTGCATGGTCGTTTACAGAGCTATCAGCCGCAAACCACCGGCGACGGCTATCTGCAACTGGATGGCGAGCTTGAAAAGTATTTAAACGCCGCCGATGCGACCGCCGAAAAAATCAAGGACAGTATCGATGTCTGGATAGCGGAACAGGGTATCGACGCGCCCGAAGAATCCCGTTATGTGCCTGTCTGGCGGCCGCCTATCACCGACAACCGGCTCTCTCTCGACAACATTGCCGTCATTATCTGGGCTGTGGGCTTTCACACCGATTTCAGCTGGATAAACCTCCCCGCCTTTAATGCGCGCGGATATCCCATGCATCGCCGTGGCGTTTCTTGCGTCGAGGGCCTGTATTTTCTCGGCTTGCCGTGGCTCTGGACCTGGGGATCGGGCCGTTTTGAGGGCGTGGGTCACGATGCTGTTCATCTCGGCGAACAGATGGCGGCAAGGTCTGTGAAAGAGGGGAAGCAAGAGGCGCTGGACAGTGAAATAAATGCGTTTCGTTAACCGGCACTGGCGAACATTACGACGTCGCCAATGCCGTCAATGAGGCGTTAGCCGTTGTCGCGGAAGCTCGCGTACAGGCTCATGCCGCCGTCAATAAACAGCGTAGTGCCGTGAATGTAGTCGGACAGGTCGCTCGCCAGCCAAACCACCGCGTTGGCGACGTCTTCCGGTTCGCCGATGCGGCCATAGGGAATCAGTTCCAGCATCTTTTTGCCCGCGTCGTCGTCACGGCTTTTGGCATTGATAGCCGTGGCGATGGCACCGGGTGCCACGGCGTTGACGCGAATCCTTTCTTCACCCACCTCCTGGGCGATGCTGCGCATCAATAAATCCACGCCGCCTTTGGAAGCGGCATAGTTCACATGCCCGGCCCAGGGAATCACCTGATGCACCGAGCTCATGTGGATGATTTTACCGCTAGCCCGGCTCACCGACCGCGATTGCTGCTGACGAAACTGCTTCAACGCGCCACGCGCGCAGAGAAACTGCCCGGTGAGATTGACTTCCAGCACCTTGTTCCAGTCCGCCAGCGTCATCTCGCCAATCGGCGCATCCTTCTGCATGCCGGAGTTGGCGACCAGAATATCCAGCGCACCAAAGCTGTCGACAGCGGTGGCAATCAGCCGCTCGACGTCTTCCTCTTTGGACACATCAGCCCCGACGGCAACGGCCTTGCCGCCTCGGGCGCGAATTTTTCGGCCAGCGCTTCGGCCGGTTCGGCGTGACTGTTGTAATTGATAACGACGCAGGCACCGGCCGCGGCCAGCGCGTCGGCACAGGCATAACCGAGGCCCGAACTGGCCCCGGTGACTAAAGCAACCTGGTTTTCCAAAGACAAATTCATGCAAGATCCTCAAGTGAGTTATTTTTATTCACAGGATCAAGTATGGAACCCTTTGCCCGTTTTGAAAGGCACGCCGTCAGAAATTGATGAGCGGCCTCTTATATTACGACGTGGTTAAATCTGCGAAGCGCCGCCATCGGCAAAGATTTCTGTTCCGTTGATATAGGCGGCGGCGTCACTGGCCAGAAACGCTACGGCGTTGGCAATTTCAGCAGTGCTGCCAATTCGGCCGATAGGGCTTCGATCGCTTAACGCCTGAATCACCTCATCGACATTGCCTGGCAGAAATTCGCGCAGTGACGTTGTATCTACCGGCCCCGGACTAAGAATGTTGATGCGAATGCCGGAACCCTTGATATCGACAATCCAGCTGCGAACCATCGCGCGCAGCGCGGCTTTGGTCGCGCCATAAACGCTCATTCCCGCTCCCGGATTTATCGAGGCGGTCGAGCCGGTAATCACGATGCTGCTTCCTGCCTTCATCAGCGGCAGGGCTTTCTGCACGGTGAACGTAATGCCACGGACATTGGTGGTAAATTGGCGGTCGTACTTTTCGACAGTAATCTGTCCCAGAGGTTGAATATCGCCGACGCCCGCGTTGGCAATCAGCACGTCAAGGCGGCCAAAATCGGCCTGAATATGCGCGAACAGCGTGTCGAGCTCTTCAAGGTTGGCGACATCGAGCGGGTAGGCCTTGGCCTCTGCGCCGAGCGACGCCAATGCCGTTTCAAGCTTTTGCGGATTTCGACCGGTAATGATGACTTTTGCGCCAAGTGCGGAAAGCGTCTGGGCAATGCCAAGCCCGATACCTGAAGAGCCGCCGGTGACGAGGGCGATTTTGTTGTCAAATGAGAGAGTCATAACGATATTTCCTTGAGACAGTGAATGAATTTATATAGTGATCACTACATGAATAAGCCGCTGTAAGCAAGGGAGTGAAGGTGGTTATTTTAAAAGAAACGGTTTATCAACAGGTTAAATTTATCAATTGATGCCATTCTTTTTAGCGACTACTATATGAGGATTGCAAAGGAGAAAATGTATGAGTGACAAGAGCCGTCTTCGCCGTCCGCCGTTTGACCGCGAGGCGGGTGTCGCGATTGCCCAATCGCTGTTCCATCAACGCGGTTATGACGCTGTAAGCATTGCCGATTTGACGCAGGCGCTGGACATCAAACCGCCGAGCTTTTACGCCGCCTATGAGAGCAAGGCGAAACTGTTTGAACGTACCTTGCAGCGGTATTCGCTGGAAAACAGGTTGCCGCTGGACAAGATTCTGTCGCCCGACAAGTCGGTGGCGGAGTCGATAGAAAGTTTGCTGGTGGCTGCGGCTCGTCAATATGGTCGTCACGCGCAGCAGCGTGGCTGCATGGTGATGGAAGGGATGCGGGCGGATGACAGCGTGGCGCGGCAAATTGCCTGTGATATGGCACAACCCGGCAATAAAATGATCCTCGCGTGGCTGAAATCGGTGTATCCCGAGGCGGCGGAAAGCCTTGCCGATTTCATCATGATTACGCTACGCGGTTTATCCTCGGCGGCGCATCTGGGCATGTCGCAGCGCCGACTGATTCAGGCTGCCAGAATGTCGGCCGGCGCGGCGGGCATTGCGCTGGCCGAAAAGGCCGAACAGCCAGAAAATATCGAACAATAAACTGTGCCCGGTCGGAGGTTATTCGCGGCCGGTCACTTGTTAAGGCGCGCGATGCTGCGCTACATCGCGTTCCGCTCGCTTTACTCTCTCTTCTTGATAGAAACTCCCATGCTTCATGGGAGTTCTTTGAAACCTGCCTGACGCAATCTTGTTGTAGATCTTCATTCCCTCTCCCTCAAAACCCCCAAATTGTTAAAATAGTAACATTTATCACGATTAGCTGAATCGCCCGTTAAAGCGCAGCAAACGGAATGTTGAGAGTGAGATGAATGTCACGTAATTAACATTGCTTGCTTGGTATTGTTATTTTAACAACATTTCTAACAAGGCTTTTTTACAGGGGAAAGTGATGGATATTGCCGTCATCGGTTCAAACATGGTCGATTTAATAACCTATACCAACGTGATGCCGAAAGCGGGCGAAACGCTTGAAGCGCCCGAGTTCGCGCTGGGTTGTGGAGGGAAGGGAGCCAATCAGGCAGTGGCCGCCGCGAAGCTTGGCGCAAAAGTCATGATGGTGAGCAAGGTGGGCGAAGACCTGTTTGCCGAAAATACCGTCGACAATCTTCGTCAATACGGCGTCGACACCCAGCATGTCACCGTCGCGCCCGGCACCTCGAGCGGCGTGGCACCCATCTTCGTCGATGATCAGTCACAAAACCGCATTCTGATTATCAAGGGAGCGAATGCGATGTTGGCCCCGGCCGATATCGATGCTGCCGCCGAGTCGTTGAAAGCCTGTCGACTCATCGTGCTGCAACTCGAGATTCCTCTGCCGACCGTCTATTACGCCATCGACTTTGCCCGTAAACACGGGATCAAGGTCATCCTTAATCCTGCGCCTGCGGTCGCGGGGCTGGATATCGCCTATGCCTGCCAGTGTGACTTCTTCATGCCCAATGAAACCGAACTCGAAATTCTGACGGGTCTGCCGGTCGCTACGGAAGACGATGTCTTGCGCGCCGGGCGTGTGCTGCTCGGCCACGGTTTGAAAAATCTCGTGATTACCCTGGGCAGTCGCGGATCTCTCTGGATGCAGGGCGACGAGGTTTACCGCGTCAAGCCGACGCCCGTGCAGGCCGTGGATACCAGCGGTGCCGGTGATGCCTTCATCGGCTGCTTTGCCCATTCCCTGATTGAACAGGGCGACATAGCCAGAGCGATGCAAGCCGCTTCGGCTTACGCCGCCTGTAGTGTGACGCAAAAAGGCACGCAACGTTCCTATCCCGATGCCGACACCTTCCATCGTTTTCTCACCGCGTAATTGAGGATTCATCATGCAGCCGAACATCATCCAGCAGCCTGACGGCTATTTAAACAAGACCCCGCTGTTGCAGTTTATCCTGTTGTCGTGTCTGTTCCCGCTTTGGGGTTGCGCCGCCAGTTTAAACGATATCTTGATTACGCAATTCAAAAGCGTTTTCGAATTGAGTGACTTTGCCAGCGCGCTGGTGCAAAGCGCCTTTTACGGCGGCTACTTCCTGATTGCCATTCCGGCCTCGCTGGTTATTCGCAGCAGCAGCTACAAGATTGCCATTCTGCTTGGACTGGCGCTGTATATTGCAGGTTGCGTGATGTTTTATCCTGCCTCGCACATGGCGACCTACACCATGTTTCTGGCGGCCATTTTTGCCATTGCGATTGGTTTAAGCTTTCTTGAAACGGCGGCCAATACCTACAGCTCGATGATTGGTCACCGCGATTACGCCACACTGCGCCTGAACATCAGCCAGACGTTTTATCCCGTCGGCGCGCTGATGGGCATCGTGCTCGGAAAGTATCTGGTGTTTCAGGACGGCGACAGCCTTCACAGCCAGATGGCCGGGCTTAATCCCGAACAGTTGCATCAGTTCCGTCTTGCCATGCTCGAGCACACGCTCGAACCTTATAAATATCTGGTGATGGTGCTGGTCGTCGTGATGGTACTGTTCCTTCTGACCCGTTATCCGCGTTGCAAGCCTGTAAGCGCAGAGAAGAAACTGCCGAGCCTCGGCGAAACCTTTGGCTATCTGGCGAAAAACCGTCATTTCAAGCGCGGCATTATCACCCAGTTTATTTATGTCGGCATGCAGGTGGCGGTCTGGTCCTTCACCATTCGTCTGGCCTTGAATCTGGGCGCGGTCAATGAACGTCACGCCTCCAACTTTATGATTTACAGCTTTATCGGCTTCTTTATCGGCAAGTTCGTCGCCAACTTCCTGATGACACGCTTTCGCGCCGAAAAGGTGCTGATTGCCTATTCGCTCGTGGGCGTGGTCACGCTGCTTTATGTGATGCTGGTGCCCAACTTTACGGCGGTCTACGCCGCAGTGTTCGTCAGCGTGCTGTTTGGACCTTGCTGGGCGACGATTTATGCCGGCACACTGTCGACCGTAGACAACAAATATACCGAGGTGGCGGGCGCGTTTATCGTCATGGCCATTGTCGGCGCGGCCTTTATTCCGGCGCTTCAGGGACTGGTTTCCGACCGTGTAGGTTCAATGCAACTGGCGTTCGGCGTTTCGTTGTTATGCTTTGCCTGGGTCGGTTTCTACTTCTGGGGCGAACTGCGCCATAAGAAGCATTCGGCACCCGCAGGCCAACTCGCAGGAGAGACACGATGAAAACCCGATTGCCGCTGACCCCGGCGATGTTTCACGAAACGCCGCAGGTCTTGTTGAGTAACGACCGCTTCAGTGTGGAGTTGTTTCGCTACGCGTCAGGGATAGACGCGGTGAAGCTGCAAAACAGTCGCGGCGCTATCATTGTTTTGCCTTTTTACGGGCAGATGATCTGGGATGCCACCTTCGACGGGCGCTCGCTCACGATGAGCAGCGGCTTTACACAACCGCTGCCGGGCAAGGACATCATTGACACTTACGGCTGTTTTGCCTTTCATTCCGGTCTGCTCGCCAATGGCTGTCCGGCCCCGGAAGACACCCATCCGCTGCATGGCGAGATGGCCTGTCAGCGAATGGACAGCGCGTGGCTGGAGCTTGATGACCACGAAATCGCGCTCAAGGGCGAGGTGGAATACATCAAGGGGTTCGGCCATCACTATCTCGCTTCGCCCTCGGTCACGCTGCTGGCGGCGCGTCCTAGAATGCGTATTGCAATGGCGGTGAAAAATCTGGCCGGCAAAAGCATGCCGTTGCAGTACATGTGCCATATGAATTATGCCTGGGTCGATCGGGGCGTGTTCAGTCAGAGTATTCCCGACGACGCCTTCAAGCTCAGAACCTCGATTCCGGCCCACGTCAGCCCGACACCGAAATGGCTCGACTACACCCGTGAGCTTCAGGTATCACCGGCTGGTTTCGACGGCCTTGACCGGCCCGAGATGTGCGACCCCGAAATCGTATTCTTTGCCGACAATCTGCCGCAGTACGGCGAGACAGTGACGTTTGGCGTAACGTCGCCGCAGGGTTACGGCTTTAGTACCGCGTTCAAAACAGCCCAGTTTGGCTCGGCGACCCGCTGGCTGCTGCACAACGCCGACCAGCAGGTCGCCGCCTTTGTGTTGCCCGCGACCTGTCGCCCCGAAGGATTTCTTGCGGCGCAGCAGGCGGGTACGCTTATCAACCTCGAACCGGGGAAACTCGCGTCTTCGACGTTGAGACGGGCATGGTAGAGGCGGACACTCTGGCGTAATGCACTTTGCGGCCTGTTCTTTCGACGCGACGTGCTCTGGGCAGCGTCACGCAATATGGATGCCCCAAAAAGCCCGCAGGGAACACCGAAAAGGTGCCTTGCGGGCTTTGATTCCGGGACTTAAATCAGTTCAGGCAGATGGCGGAGCAGTTTGTCGAGCGTAACCGGATAGTCGCGCACGCGCACCCCCGTGGCGTTGTAGACGGCGTTGGAAATGGCCGCGCTCACGCCGCATAACCCCAACTCACCGACTCCCTTGGCCTTCATGGGCGAAGAGACAGCATCGGTTTCGTCGAGGAAAATGACCTCCTGCTGCGGAATATCGGCGTGAACCGGCACCTCATAACCGGCCAGGTCGTGATTGACGAAGAATCCGAGCCGCTTGTCGACAGACAATTCTTCCGTCAATGCCGCGCCAATGCCCATCGTCATCGCTCCGATGACCTGGCTGCGCGCCGTTTTGGGATTAAGAATCCGACCCGCCGCACATACGGCCAGCATGCGCCGGATTCGCGTCTCGCCCGTCGCAATATCGACCCCCACTTCAACGAAATGCGCCGCAAAGGTGGATTGCTGATATTTTTTCGCCAGATCACCATATTCCATTGTGTCTTCGGCAGTAAGAGTCCCCTCACGGCTGGCATCGGTCAGCGGGGCGCTTTTACTCCCTGACGTAATCTTGCCCTCGCTGAACACGGCTTCGGCGCTCTCAAAGCCCAGCTTTTGTGCCACGGCTTCGCGCAGTTTGATGCAGGCCGCGTAAACGCCTGCGGTGGAACTGTTGGCACCCCATTGGCCGCCCGAGCCTGCCGAAACCGGGAAGTCGGAATCGCCCAGCTTGACCACGACACGGTCGATGGGCAATCCCATCATCTCCGCCGCAGTTTGCGCGATGATGGTGTAACTGCCGGTGCCGATGTCGGTCATATCGGTTTCAACCGTGACTATGCCCTGCGCGTCGAGATGCACACGCGCGCCTGATTTCATGACCATGTTGTTGCGAAATCCTGCGGCGACGCCCATTCCGACAAGCCACTGACCGTCGCGCTGACCGCCGGGTTTGGCGTGGCGCTTGTCCCAGCCAAAGCGTTCGGCACCTGTGCGCAGGCATTCAATCAACTGCCGTTTTGAGAATGGCCGGTCGGGATGCACGGGATCAACCTGGGTATCGTTGCGAATACGGAACTCGACAGGGTCGAGGCCGACCTTTTCGGCCATTTCGTCCATCGCGATTTCCAGCGCCATCAGGCCCGGCGCTTCGCCCGGCGCGCGCATGGCGTTGCCTTCCGGCAGGTCGAGCACTCCCAGTCGAAGACCCGTGAGTCGATTGGCCCCTGCGTAAAGCAAATTGGTCTGTTGCACCGCATCTTCGGGTTTGCCGTCGGGCAGGTTGCCCGACCAGCTTTCATGGGCGATCGCCAGAATCTTGCCGTCGCGGTCCGTACCGATACGAATGTGCTGTACGGTGGCCGGTCTGTGCGTGGTGTTATTGGCAATCATCGGGCGCGTCAGCGCCAGCTTGACCGGTCTGCCCGCCGCGCGAGCGCCCAGTGCGGCCAGCAACGTATCGCTGCGCAGGAACAACTTGCCGCCAAAACCGCCGCCGAGATAGGGCGAGAGCACACGCACGTTTTTTTATCCATATTCAGCGTGGTCGCCAGTTCGGTACGGCACCAGTCAATCATCTGGTTGGAGGTCCAGACGGTAAGTTTGTCTCCTTCCCAGGCGGCGAGGGTTGCGTGAGGTTCCATCGCGGCGTGCGATTGATCCGGCGTGGTGTAAAGGGCGTCCAGTTGTACGGGCGCTGCGGCGAAGGCCTCGGCAAAGTTTCCGAGCGTCTCGTCGGGCTTGTCTTTTGCGGCTTGTTGATCTGGGTCTTGAGTTTCGCCAGATCAAACGCACCCTGATCGCGACGATAGCGCACATCGACCAGATTGGCGGCAGCACGTGCCTGCTCGAAGGTTTCGGCGACCACCAGTGCGACGGCCTGATGGTAATGCTGGATGAGCGGACCGCCAAACAGTTTGGCGATGTTCATCTCGCCCTTGCCAAGCCGCCCGGCCGTCTCGGCAGTGACCACCGCCAGCACGCCGGGCGCGCTGCGGGCCGCCCTGATATCCATCGATTCGATGCGTCCTTTACCGACACCCGCGCCCACGGCGTAGCCATAGGCGACGTTTTCCACCTGATCGTGCCACTCATAGGCATAATGCGCGGTGCCGGTGGTTTTCAGCGGGCCATCGATACGACTTAAGGGTTTGCCGACGAGCTTCTGCTGGTCGATAGGGTTGTCACCTGCGGGAGTATCAAATTTCATGGGATGCGGCCCTCGCTTCCGTCAGCGTGCTGGCAAGCGGTTCGCTGTGCCAGAATCAGTTTGTATTCATTCTCGTGGGTGGTTTTGGTGTCGGCAAACAGCGCATCGGCCACCGGTTTTGAACCGCGCGAGACGGCCGCGTCGGCGGCGTCAATCCGCCACGGTTTATGCGCCACACCGCCCAGCGCCACGCGGCCCGAGCCATCGGGTTGTACGATGGCCGCCACGGAAACCAGAGCGAAGGCATACGAGGCCCGATCACGCACTTTACGATACAGCTGAACGCCGCCAAGCGGTTGTGGCAGCGTGACGGCAGTAATGAGTTCGCCCTGGGTCAGTGCATTTTCAAGGTGCGGTGTCTTGCCGGGTGCCTTGTAAAAGGAGGCGATGGGCAACGTGCGCACGGTGCCGTCGGGGCGCACGGTTTCTATCTCGGCATCAAGCAGGCGCATGGCGACCGCCATATCACTCGGGTGGGTGGCAATGCAGGCCTCACTCACGCCGACCACCGCATGCTGACGGCTAAATCCGCCGATAGCGGCGCAGCCACTGCCGGGCAGGCGTTTGTTGCAGGGCTGATTGGTGTCGTAAAAATAGGGACAACGCGTGCGTTGCAGTAGATTTCCGGCGGTAGTGGCGCGATTGCGTAACTGACCGGATGCGCCCGCCAGCAGCGCTCGCGACAACACCGCATACTCTTTACGCACCCGCATGTCGGCGGCCAGGTCGGTATTACGCACCAGCGCGCCAATGCGCAGACCGCCTTCCGGCGTCGGCTGAATGCTGTCGAGATTCAGGCCGTTGAGATCAATCAGATGCGCGGGCGTTTCGATTTCGAGCTTCATCAGATCCAGCAAGTTGGTGCCGCCCGCAATAAATTTGGCACCCGGATGACGCGCCGCACTGGCCGCGGCTTCTGCGGGGGTGCCTGCGCGTTCGTAGGTAAAGGATTTCATGTCTGACTCCCGGCGACGTCGGTAATGGCGGCAAGAATGTTGGAATAGGCACCGCAGCGGCAGATGTTGCCGCTCATTCGCTCGCGCAGCTCTTCGGCGGAAATGGGCGTCGGCGCAAGGAGATTGCTGCTCACGTGGCTGGGAATGCCCTGTTTTATCTCCTGCAGGACGGCAACCGACGAGCAAATTTGTCCAGAGGTGCAATACCCGCACTGAAAACCATCGTGCCTGATAAAGGCGGCCTGCATCGGATGCAGGGCTTCGGGTGTGCCAAGACCCTCGATGGTGGTTATCTCGGCATCCTGATGCATAACCGCGAGCGTGAGACACGAATTGATTCGGCGGCCATCGACAATCACCGTACAGGCACCGCATTGGCCGTGATCGCAGCCTTTTTTGGTTCCGGTAAGATGAAGGTGTTCTCGCAGGGCATCCAGCAGGGAGGTGCGGGTATCCATTTCAAGCTGCCGGGACTGACCGTTGACCCGCAGGGTTAGGCGAGAAATATCGGGTGGGGGTGTGGGGGCAGGCTCGGGTTCGGAGACGGCGAAGGCCGTAGGGGCGGTTAGCGCGGCGGCCGACACCGCACCAGTCTTGATAAGGTCCCGCCGGCTCAAAGTAAAATGTCCACTCTGGCTATTTTGCTGATTTTGCTGTTCAATTTTTGTCTGCTTATCGGGTTTCGAGTCTGGGTTGCTCATTAATGGCCTCCAAAGGTCGGAATTATTTTATCGACGCTTATTGATGCGGGTGTTGAGTGAGGGCGGTAAAAGAAGCCAGTCCGTGGGCGTAATTATTTTAAAGGCACTCCTTTTATAAGGATAATCTCTCTTTGACAGAGTGCCGGTTTATTTCCCTGATTACTGTCATGAGCGGGATTCATAAATTAAGAGAGAGGAATTTTGCTGGCGGATTGGGGGGAAGATAAGGAGGTTGAGAGGCAAGGGCATTAAATCGGGTATCGCGTAATAACCGCCCAGCACGTTTACGGCGCGATACCCGTTATTACTGTATTAAAGGATTAATATGGCGCGAATATCATTCACATTGGTCAAGGTAGGCCCGGTCATCAGCAAATCGCCTGTCGCATGGAAAAAACTGTAACTGTCGTGCTGGCGTAGATAATCACTCGCCGTAAGGCCCGCCAGTCTGCCGCGAGAGAGCGTATCGGGAAAGATAATGGCACCTGCGGCGTCTTCCGTGCCGTCAATGCCGTCGCTGTCACCCGCAATAGCCCAGATAGCCTGCTGCGAATCCAGCGCGCAGGCCAGACTCAGCAGAAACTCGGTGTTTCTGCCGCCTTTACCGGCGCTGCCTGTGACCGTCACCGTGGTTTCCCCGCCGGATAACAGCACCGCCGGTTTTTTCACGGGGTGTCCGTACTGTTGAACCGATTTGGCGATGCCCGCCATCACGATGCCCAGTTCACGGCTTTCACCCTCGAGCGCATCGCCCAGAATCAGCGGCGTGATACCGTGTTTTCTTGCCGCCTCGGCGGCGGCGTCGAGCGCGAGAGACGGTGTGGCGATAAGCCGTGTGTCGGCATGTACCGCGCGCAGAAGAGGGTCTTCCTGCTGTTCCATCAGCGCTTTTCGGACCCCCGGCGACACGGGAATAGCGTAGCGTGCCAGAATCGCCAGGGCCTGAGCGGGCGTGCTGCTGTCGGCGACCGTCGGGCCGGAGGCGACGTCGGAAGGGTTATCGCCCGGCACATCGCTGATAATCAGTGACACGACGCGAGCAGGATGGGCAAGAGACGCCAGTTTTCCTCCCTTGATGGCCGAAAGATGGCGACGCACCAGATTCATCTCGCGAATGTTCGCGC
This sequence comes from Rouxiella chamberiensis, assembly GCF_026967475.1. Lineage (NCBI taxonomy): Bacteria > Pseudomonadati > Pseudomonadota > Gammaproteobacteria > Enterobacterales > Yersiniaceae > Rouxiella > Rouxiella chamberiensis. Next base: position 998,976 of record NZ_CP114058.1, read on the forward strand.
CGCTAAGCAGCAGGGATTGAGTAATCTGCTGTTTATCGGCCAGCGTCAGACCGGCGACGGGCAGCGCCATGAGCGCCGATCCTCCGCCCGACATCAGCGCCAGCACCAGGTCGTCGGGTCCGAGATTCCGTACCGCTTCGGCGATTCTTGTCGCCGCCGTTTCGCTCATGGCGTCGGCGACGGGATGCGCCGCTTCAAGAATCTCGATACGTCCGGCAGGCACCGCGTGGCCATAACGTGTGACAACCACGCCCGATAACGCAACATCCGGCCAGGCCGCGTCTACCGCCGCCGCCATCGCCGCCGACGCCTTGCCTGCGCCAATGACCACACAGCGACCCCGTGGTTTTTCCGGCAGAGCGGGCGGGACGACAGGCCCGGGGAGGGCGCTGTCGACGGCGGCGCGAAAGATATCCTGCAATATTTTTGCAGCGTCTTTATCGTTCATGATTATACCGTCTCGGTAACCGGCGAGTGGGCTTCGATAAAGGCGACCACTGCGCGCGTGACATCGGCCGTAGTGGCCTTGCCGCCCACATCCGGCGTGAGCACACCCTGTGAGCAGGCATGTTCGATGCCCTGCATCAGGGTATCCGCCGCCTCTTTCTCACCCAAATGCTCAAGCATCTGTGCGGCGGTCCAGAACGTGGCAATCGGGTTGGCGATGCCTTTGCCCGTAATGTCGAAAGCCGAACCGTGGATAGGTTCAAACATCGACGGGAAACGGCGCTCGGGGTCGATGTTGGCGGTCGGTGCCACGCCCAGACTCCCCGCCAGCGCGCCGGCCAGATCCGAGAGAATGTCGGCATGCAGGTTGGTTGCGACAATGGTGTCCAGCGTTTGCGGATGCAGCGTCATGCGGTGCGTCATGGCATCGACCAGCATCTTGTCCCATTTCACGTCCGGGAATTCCAGCGCCACTTCGGCCGCGATTTCGTCCCACATCACCATTCCATGACGCTGGGCGTTGGACTTGGTGACTACGGTCAGGAACTTGCGCGGACGCGACTGCGCAAGCTTGAAGGCATAGCGCATGATGCGCGTGACGCCGACGCGGGTGAAAATAGCCACTTCGGTACCGACTTCCTCCGGCAGACCTTTATGCGCACGGCCGCCGTTGCCCGAATATTCGCCCTCGGAATTTTCACGCACGATCACCCAATCCAGATCTCCCGGCCCGCAGTTGCGCAGCGGCGGCGTAATCCCCGGCAGGATTTTGGTCGGCCGGACGTTGGCATACTGGTCAAAGCCCTGACAAATCGGCAGACGCAGGCCCCATAGGGTGATGTGGTCGGGAACATCGGGCGCGCCTACCGCGCCGAAAAATATGGCATCGAATTTTTTCAGCTGCGCGAGGCCGTCTTCCGGCATCATCACGCCGTTTGCCTTGTAATAGTCTGATCCCCAGTCAAAGGTGTTGATGGTCAATTTCAGTTGAGGATTGTGTTTTTCCAGCGCGCGCAGCACCTCGATGCCGGCCGAGATCACTTCAGGACCGATACCGTCGGCGGGAATGGCTGCAATCGAATAATGAGTCATGTTCTATCTCCAGATAGTTAGTGTGATTTAGGGTGAGGAAGCGTGATGTCCTGAGGCGTTTTGGTTCCTGCCGCGAGTAACAGGACGACGAGGGCCGAAATGAGCAGCAGCCCGCCGACAAAATAGAGTCCGTAGGTAAAGGAGCCGGTGTACTCCTTGATAATGCCTATCACCATCGGGCCGACAAAGCCGCCGAGGTTGCCGATAGAGTTGATGGCGGCGATACCGGCGGCCGCGGCCGGACCGCTCAGGAACAGCGTCGGCATGCTCCAAAGCGGCGGTTTCGAGGCGCTGATGCCGATATTGACCAGCGTCAGGGCAAGAATTACTGTCAGCATCGAGCTGGCGTTACCTGCAAAGAACAGGCCGACGGCGGCGAGAATGCAGGCGCCGATGACGTGCCAGCTTCGCTCATGCGTGCGGTCGGAATGTCGCGCCCACAGCACCATGGCAATGACGCCAAAGACGGCCGGAACTGCATTCAGGAAGCCGATTTCAAGAGACGAGACGCCGAGGGTGTGAATGATTTGCGGTGACCAGATGCCGAGCGTGTAGAGTCCCGCTGACGTGCCGAAGTAGACCAGCGCCAGCGCCAGCACGCGCTTGTCTGCCAATCCACGCCAGGCGCTCTGATGTGCGTTGCCGGACTTGGCAGTCTGCTCGGCCTGCATCCTGTCTTGCAGCCACTCCCGGTTCTTCATCGTCAAGCCAGCGGGCCTTCTCGGGACGATCGGTCAGATAGAACAGGACGACAACGCCGAGAATAAGCGCCGGAATGGCTTCGATAAGGAACATCCACTGCCAGCCTGCATAGCCGAGCATGCCGTGCATCTCGAGCAGCGCGCCGGACAAGGGAGAGCCGAGCACGGTCGAGAGCGGCGCGGCGGCCATAAACAGCGCCGTCACCTGCGCACGACGAGTGGCGGGGAACCAGTAGCTGAGATAGAGAATGATGCCCGGAAAGAAGCCCGCCTCGGCGACGCCGAGCAGGAATCTCAGTACATAGAAGCTGGTGGTTCCCTGTACGAAAGCCATGCCCGCAGAGACAAGTCCCCAGGTAATCATGACGCGGGCAATCCATATTCTGGCCCCGACTTTATGCAGAATCAGATTGGAGGGCACTTCGAAAAGAAAATAGCCGACAAAGAATATTCCGGCACCGAGGCCAAATACCGTGGGTGAAAAACCGAGATCTTTATTCATGGTCAATGCGGCGAAACCGATATTGACCCGATCGATAAAGGCGATGAAATACAGGAGCATGATAAAGGGCACGATACGTAATGTGACTTTACGCATCACCCTTTTTCCAGGTGATTAGTCATGGGAGGTAATCCTCTTCGGGGTGTAGGGTATGTTATTTTTTTGTAATCACAGTCTCAGTATGCCGAGAAAAGCCGCGTTATCATCAGGGCTGATTTATATAAATTAGTGATACAATCGAGGGCGTATGGAGTTAAACCAGCTGAGGTGTTTTATCGCAGTGGCGCAAGAGTTGCACTTTGGTCACGCCGCGCAAAAAATGGAGATGATGCCTGCGTCTTTTGGCCGGTTTATCAGGCTGTTGGAGGAAGAATTCGGCTTGCGACTGCTGAACCGCTCCACACGCAATGTCTCGCTGACGCAGGAGGGCGTGCTGTTTTTGGAGGACGCCGTCAAAATAGTGGCGCTGGCGGATCAGCTGTCGAGTAAATTCAAAAAGGTGGGTCAGAAAATAAAACATCCGCTGCGCATTGGTGCAATGGACAGCGCAGCCTCCGGATTATTACCCAAACTTCTTAATATTTATCGCCAGTCTCATCCCGAGGTGGATATTCATTTACAGGAAGATAAAAGTATTAATCTTATTCCGCGTCTTAAATCGGGTTGGCTGGATGCCATATTTGTCAGGCCGCCGGAAAAATATGATTCCGCTATCGAGTTTAGTTTGATTACCCATGAAAATTGCGCGCTGGCCGTGCCTTGCCATCATCGTCTCGCCGAAAGAAATAGCGTCTCTGTACACGATTTTGCCGAAGAAGCGATGATTCTGCCCGAAAGAAGATTACGCCCTCATAGTCATGACCTCACCATGACCCTCTTTAGAACAGAAGGGTTACAGCCAAAAATATCGCAATATGCAGATGAAAAGCACACGATTGTCAATCTGGTTTCGGCGGGGCTGGGGTTGGCGATTGTTCCCGCCTATCTAAAGGGGCAAAGCTTTCCGGGCGTGAAATATATCGCGCTTCAGGTGCCGGAAAACGTCGCCGGGCTTCCGCTTAGCGTGGCCTGGATGAAAGGCAATACCGATGCCAATCTTCTCGATTTACTGCAACTGCTCAAGGACAATCATCTCGCGCTTGTCAAAGGGCTATGAAAAGCGAGCACATCCGTACTGCCCCCTTGAAGGGCCGATTATCGATGCATCACGCCTAAATGGCGGGATGACGTCCGCGCCGACGGGCAGGGGATGCAAGAGAAACCGTGTGCAAGCCTGTATTCCAGGCTGCCGCAATCCGCATGACGGCCTGCTCCAGTTCTGCCACCGGCCGAGTCCAGGGGAGACGCACATAGGTATCCAGTCCGCCACTCGGAGAAAACACGGGGCCGGGGGAGATAATCACATGACTCTCCTCCAGTGTGGCGGCGAGCGCGGTGGCACCGCGATGAGGCAGTTGGCACCAGAGTGCCAATCCACCGGTCGGGCGGATGAACTGCCAATCCGGTAGATGAGTCGTCACCAGGGCTATCAGCGCATCGCGTTGCACGCGCAGACGTTCGATATGGCTGGCGGAAACAGGCCCTTTGTTCAACAGGTAGGTGGCGGCCAGTTGTTCGGCCACCGGCACGCCGAGGTCGAGCGACATTCTGGAATGGGTCAGACGCTCCACCAGCGCATGCGGGGCGCGGATCCAGCCCACTCGCAATCCTCCCCAAAAGGCCTTGCTCATGCTGCCGAGCGTGATGCAGTCGGGATTCGACGCGGCAAAAGGGTCAGGCATCGGCTGGCCGTCGAGGGCCAGAGACTGGTGCGTTTCATCCACCACGGTGAGAGTTTTCTGTGAATGCAGAGCACGCCCGAGCTTTTCGCGCTGCGCCGCGCTCATGACCGCGCCCGTAGGGTTGTGGAAATCCGGAATGAGATACACCAGGTCGGGACGAAGCTGCTTCACGGACTTCATGATGCCCTCGATATCCCAGCCGTGGCTGTCGACGCCCGCTTCATGCAGTGTTATCCCTGATGCTCTCAGCATCTCGGCGGCATTGGGATAGGTCGGCGACTCAATCAGTGCGGTTCCACGACGAGAGAGAAGTGCGCGAACCACGACGCTAAAGGCGGTCAATGCCCCCGGCGTGACGATGATTTGCTGCGGATCGGTAGCAAGTCCGCGAGCCTGATAGGTTTTTGCAATCGCCTCCTGCAATACAGGGAGGCCGGAAGGGAAATAGCCATGCCCGCCGAGATAGGCCGGCAGGTCGGATAGGGCGGCCGTGTAGGCCATCATCACATCCGATGCGGCCGAGTCGGCGGCGCAGTTGAGGTCAATCGAATTCGCTGCGGCACCTTTTGGCATCAGCACGCGGTCACGCACGCGCTCGCGACCGCCCGGCAGCGAGGTAAAGGTTCCCGAACCAGTATGGGCATAGGCGTACCCCAGATCTCGCAGTGAAGCATAGGCGCGACTGACCGTCGTTCGCGATAAATCAAGCGCCTGCATCAGTTCCCGCTCACTGGGTAAACGGACGCCAACGGGAATTTGTCCATCGCCGATGAGTAGGGTAAGGGCATGGGCAAGGCTGGCGTAAACGGGTTTTCCTGACAAGGTGCCCACGAGTTCACGCACTCTGCGTGCAGAAATACTGTCGCTCATGCAGTCCACTTTTTTGTAATTGGCTATTTTTAGGTAGGCCAATTATACGTACTATCGTCACATGAAAACAACGACACAACTTGCCCAGTTAGGGCCGATAGAACAATTGATTGCCGGAAAGCTCCTTAGGCGGCTGATTCAGCTGATGGCGGGCCTTACCCTGTATGGCATCTCGATGGCGATGATGATCCGGGGTAATCTGGGTCTCGCGCCCTGGGATGCCCTGCACATCGGATTGACCCGGCATCTGCCGATAAGTTTTGGCTGGGTGGTCGTGGGTCTGTCTTTTATTGTGCTTATTCTGTGGATCCCGTTACGCGAGAAACCCGGTCTTGGCACGCTTGCCAATGCCTTCATGATTGGCACCGTGGCGGCCATGACCTTGCAACATCTTGATACACCGAACGTTTTCCTCGAACGGTTGGCGTTTACCGTCGGAGGCGTCTTTCTCTGCGGGCTAGGTTCTGCTATGTACATCGGCGCGCAACTGGGGCGCGGCCCGCGCGACGGCCTGATGACGGGGCTGATTCGGGTGACGGGGCTTTCGCTGCGGCTGGTGCGAACCGGGATTGAAGTCACCGTGCTGATGTTGGGCCTGCTGTTGGGCGGTGTAGAAGTTTTCGGCATAGGTACCGTGCTGTTCGCCTTCTTTATCGGGCCTTTAACGCAAAGCCTGCTGCCCTGGATGGTGGTCAAGCTTGACGATGACAGCTAGTTTTCCCTCTGCTTAAGTGGCACAAGGCCCATCCTCATTCACAAAAAGAGGGTGGGCCATGGCTTTCATCCTTTTGCGATATGAATTACCTATCTCTTGTTTACGCCATTTTCCTCGATATTCCCCGCTCCTCTTCTGGCTTACCGCCGCCATCAGGTTGCTGATTTTTTCCTCAACGCGCCGTACCTACGGGCTTGTTCAGCAAAGCTTCGTTAAAACCGCGTGTTGATATAATCCCCCTTCGCAATAAGATTTTCTTATTTCATTCTTCATCGCGACGTGATTGCAGACGTTCGCAGCAGATTGACCGTAAATTTAAAATAGACAAGTGGTATACAAATAGAATACAAAATGATCGCCGAGTAAAAAATAAGCAAGGTGGCGAAAATGAAAGCAACGGAAATGACGCTGGCTGACGGACCTTCGTCGACAAAAAATGCCTACGAGGCCGTGCTGCATATGATTCAGTCCGGTGCGCTCGCCAATGGCGAAGTGGTTAGCGAACGCCGGTTGGCGGAACAGCTCGGGTTGTCGCGCACGCCGATTCGCGAAGCGCTTGGACGACTGGAGGGCAGTCACTACCTGCGACGCTCGGGGCGTACGTTGCTGGTCAATGGCGTGGAGCTTGAAGAAATTCTGGAAATCATGTCGGTGCGCATCTTGCTGGAAGCCGATGCGGCCCGTCTGGCGGCCGGAAGAATGTCGGCGACAAAACTGGCCGATATTCGTCAACAACTGGAGAAAATGAGCAGCCCGGAGCAGACCACGCCAAGCCACCACTGGGAAGTTGACGATTTTCTGCATTTCAGCATCGCCGAAACCAGTGGCAACAAATTGCTGCTGCGCCTTTTAGGTGAGTTACGCACCCGCACCCGCATGTTTGGTAAAGAAACCGTGCCCTCGCGCTTTGAACCCGGACGCATTGAGCACCTTACGATTATCGATGCCATTGAGGCGGGCGACGGTGACAGGGCGGCAAAAGCGATGGCGCAGCACATTGAAAATGCCCGCAATGCCATTTTTCAATCGGTGACGGGTCGCGACTTACGATAAATTCTGCCGCCAATGGCGGTTCCTTAACGCGTGTCAGGAGGTGAAATGGGTCGCAAGCGACTGCTTTATCTACACAATGGCCGATCGCAGCAGACAATTGCGCGATTGGACGAGCGTTTTGAATCTTGGGGTCTGGACGTGGCGCATTTCTGGGCCTATCAGAACGAATTTCCCGCCGACTTAAAGGGTTATGACGGAATCTTTCTTTCCGGCAGCCCACACGGCGCATACGAAGACATTCCGTTTATCGAACGGGAACATCGCCTTATCGTCGACGCCGCCGCGCAGGGGATTCCGATGCTCGGCGTCTGTTTTGGCAGTCAGATACTGGCTTCCGCCCTCTGCGGTCGAGATCAGGTCTTTCGCCGCGCGTCATGCGAGATTGGCAACAAATGGCTGCAGGCCACGCCCGCCGCGGCCAACGATCCTATCGCTTCCGGCATCGCGCCGCAGGTGTATATGTTTGTCTGGCACAACGACGAGGTGCGGGCGAGCCATCCCGACATGACTATTCTGGCCTCAAGCGATCTATGCCCCAACCAGATCTGGCGTTACAAGGATCGACCCATCTGGGGTATTCAGGGCCATCCGGAAATTACCCTTGAACAGGCCCCGCACTGGTTCGAGCAAAATCGGGCCACTATGGAGCAAGACGGCGGCGATATTGCCGAGCTTATTGCCACTGCCGACGAAGCCGCGGCGGCCAAGACCCTGCTGACCCGCTTTGCGCGGCTGGTTTCGGGTTGATGACCTTTTCCGAATCACTGCATTTTTGAATAAACGACATTCCTGATACCCGCATCTCGACACGGCTACTCAACATCCCGGTGTTTTGGGGAGGCGGCCTGTCGAGTGCGCATAAGTCCAGCTAACGGCTTATCGTCCTGCGCAAAGGCCTTTTGCGCGGCAAACGATTTTTATCCATTTAACCAGGGAAAAAATGATGACCAGATTGCCTGTAAAACTGTTCGGCCTGCTTGCCGGTGCAGCGGTGCTTGTCTCGGCGGCGTTGCCGCTTGGCGCGGCCGCTGCGGATGAAATGACGTTTGCCAGCTGGGGAGGCGCCTATCAGGACGGGATCCGCGAAGCCTGGATGAAACCTTTCACCCAGGAAACCGGCATCAAGATTATCGAAGATACCAATCCGGTTATCGCCCGCATCAAGGCGATGGTTGATACCAAAAGTGTCGAGTGGGACGTGGTGACCGCCGGTGGCGCGAGTCTGATGCAGGGGGCGAAAAGCGGTCTGTTCGAAAAAATCACGCCACAGATGGTCGATGAAAGCAATGTGTTACCCGAAGCGCGCAACGACTATGGCGTGCCGTCAGAAATCTTCTCGACCGTGATTGGCTATTCCACCAAGGCATTCCCCAACGGCGGCCCGAAAACCTTTGCCGATTTCTGGGACGTGAAGAAATTCCCCGGCAAGCGCACGCTGCCAAACAAGCCGGATACCGTGCTGGAAGCCGCTTTGATGGCCGATGGCGTCGCCGCTGCGGATGTCTACAAAACCCTGAATACCCCGGCGGGCATGGAACGCGCCTTGAATAAAATCCGCCGGATCAAGCCTTATGTCGCCATGTGGTGGTCGGCCGGCGCGCAACCGGTTCAGGCGCTGGGCAGCGGGGAAGTCGTGATGGCGCTGGGCTGGAATGGGCGCTTTCAGGCCGGTATCGACGGCGGTCTGCCGATTGCCATGTCCTGGGATCAGTCCGTGGCGCAGGTCGGGTATTTCATGATAGTGAAAGACGCGCCGCATAAGGCGCAGGCAGTGAAATTCCTCAACTATATCGTTCGTCCCGAAGTGCAGGCCCGCTTTAGTCAATATGTTGCCTACGGCCCGGTGACGCCGAAATCCATTCCGCTTATCGACAAATCGTTGCAGAACAGGCTGCCTTCGACGCCGGAGCGCCTCTCCAATGCCCTGTTCATGAATATCGACTGGTGGGCGGCGCACTCCCTTTCGGCGGGCGAAGCCTACAACACTGCCATGCAGCAATAACACCGAACGAGGAGATGACACATGGTGGAAACTCAATACTGGTTTGAAAAAGCCGAATATGACCAGCGTCTGGCTCGGGTTCAACAACAGCTGGTGGAGAAGGGCTATGACGCGATGCTGGCGTTTATGCCGGAAAGCGTGACCTGGATTACCGGATTCTTCACCCGCGCCTACTCGTCGTTTCAATTTGCCCTTATTCCGGCGAGCGGCGAGCCTACGGTAATTTGCCGCGACGTCGAGGCTTATTATCTCGACAGTACCTGTCTCTATGCCGATCGAGTGCTGTGGAGCGACAGTGACGATAAAACCGCCGTTGCCGTACAGGCGATTCGTTCACGGCTTGGCGCGTCGCCGCGACTGGCGATTGAAATGGCGGCCTGGCCGCTGTCGGTGGCGCGCTTTAACGGCATCAAGGCGGGCTTGCCCGATGCCCTGATGCTCGATGAAAGCCAGATGCTGACCCAAATGCGTTTTATTAAATCCGCGGCGGAGATAGCGTATCAGCGCCGTGCGGGCAAGGCGGCAGAGGCCGGGATGACGGCGGCCATCGCCTCGGCCAAGGTCGGGGTGAGCGAGCGCGAAATGGCGGCGGAAATCTGTAGCGCGATGATCCGTGCCGGCAGTGATTTACCGGGGCCGGGCGTGATGTCATCGGGCGAGCGTGCCTACCATCTGCATGGCGGATACAGTGACCGGGTGCTCGCGCATGGCGATATTGTGCAGATTGAAACCACGCCCAACGTTCGCCATTATCACGCCCGTTTTATGCGCCCGATTCGGGTGGGACAGGCCAGCGATGAGGACTACCGCATCGTTGAGCGCCTGATTGCCATTCAGGATGCCGCAATGGCAGAAGTTCGGCCGGGCGTGGCGGCAAGCTTGCCGGATGCGCTCTATCGGGACGGGGTGATGACGGCAGGTTTGCGCGACACCTATACCAACAAAACCTTTTATTCGGTCGGCCTGCTGCTGGCCCCCAGCGGCGGCGAACCGCTGGAAGCGGCACCGGGGTGTGACTGGCACTTTGCACCGGGTATGACGTTCCATACCTATGTGCTGGCGCGCGGTTTTGGTATGTCGGAAACCATCGCGATTACCGAAGACGGTTATGAGCGGCTCACCCAGTATCCACGTCAGCTGTTTATCAGTTAGTGCATGAGGCGGTGCGACAGAAAGTTTGCGCACCGCCTGCCTGAACATCCTGTGATGTCAAAACCGGAGAGACAACGTGACAACATCATCGCTACCCGGACTGGACGCGGTCGAACGGGAAAAGAAAGTGCGCCGTTTTTCCCGCCTGACCTTGCTGGCACTGCCGCTTCTGCTGTTTCTGGCGCTGTTTTTTATCTGGCCTATCATTGGCCTGCTCAAACAGGGTTTCTACAGTCATGGCGTGCTCTCGGTGGACAATTATCGGCGGCTGCTCGACGTGCCTATCTATCGAATTGTGCTGCAAAACACGTTTGTGATCGCAGCCGTGGTGACAGTCAGTTGCATCGTCATGAGTTATCCGCTGGCGTATTTGATGGCCTCGGTAAAACCCGCGCTGTCGAAACTGCTGTTTTTCGCCGTGCTGCTGCCGTTCTGGTCCAGCGCACTGGTGCGCACCTCCGCCTGGATTGCGCTATTGCAGCAAAATGGTCCCCTCAACACGTTACTGGTCACCACGCGCCTTATCGATCAACCGGTCGCCTTTCTCTATAACTTTACCGGCGTCTTGATTGGCATGACCCACGTATTGATGCCATTTGTGGTATTGCCGCTGTACTCCTCGTTTCGCTCGATGGATAAATCCCTGATTCAAGCGGCGCAGAGTCTGGGCGCGGATTCCATCGGCATTTTCATCCGGGTGATTTTACCGCTGACCCGTCCGGGCGTGGTGGCGGGGGCCATTATCGTCTTCATGAATGCGGTGGGGTATTACATTACGCCATCGCTGATGGGAGGACCGGCGCAGCGCATGATTGCCGAACTCATCTCGCATAACATCAGCGATGAGTTGAACTGGGGCATCGCGGCCGCGCTGGCTGGCGTCCTGCTTGTTACCACGCTCTTTGCGCTGTGGCTGTTCAATCGGCTGTTCGGGCTGGACAAGCTGATGAGCGGGCCATCCGGAAAGGGGAATCAGATAGTGACTGCCCGTCGCACCGGTGGAGGCCGTATCAGCGCACTCGCCGGTGTTCTGTGCGCCGTCTTCCTGCTGCTGCCGATTGTCATCGTCATCCCGATGAGTTTCGGCACAGGGAGTTTCCCCACCTTTCCGCCTGCGGAGTACGGCATTCGCTGGTACCGCAATTTCCTTGGGGATCCCAAATGGTTGGCGGCGCTGTGGCAGAGCCTCAAGATTGGCGCGATGGTGACTCTGGTTTCAATGCTATTGGGCGCCACCGCCGCACTAGGCGTCTATAAAATGCGGCCGGGCCGCAGAAGCTGGCTCGAAACGCTGTATATCATCCCGATGTCGGTACCGGCCATCATCACCGCCGTGGCACTTTATTATCTCTGCGGGCCGCTCGGCCTTATCAATAACTCGGTCGCGCTCATCATTGGTCACACGGTGCTGGCCACGCCCTATGTCTACATTACCCTCCGTGCCGCGCTACAGGCGTTTGACCCCAGCCTTGAACTGGCCGCGCTGAGTCTTGGCGCGAGCTGGCCCCAGATGTTCAGGCGGATCATGCTGCCTGCGCTGTTGCCGGGCCTTGTCGGGGGCGCGGTCTTTGCCTTTATCACCTCGTTCGACGATGTGGTCATGGCGCTGTTCCTGACTACGCTGCGCAATCGCACGCTGCCAAAACTGATGTACGAGGGGTTGTCGTTCGATTTCGACCCGACGGTGATTTCCGCCTCCTGCGTATTGATTGCCGCCACCGCGCTTATCTTGCTTGCCCACAGTCTGCCAGGTCGCCAAGGAGAAAAAATGCAACAACAACAAGGTAAAGACGTCACCCTAACGGGAATTCGCAAGACTTACGGCGAAGTGATTGCCTTGCCGGAGGTCAACCTGGCGGTAAAACGTGGCGAGTTTTGCACCTTGCTGGGTGCATCGGGGTCCGGCAAAACGACACTGCTGAAGATTATCGCGGGTTTTGAAATGCCGGATAGAGGCAGTGTGCATATCGCAGGAAAAAATGTCAGTCGAATGCCGATTGCCGAGCGCAATATCGGGATGGTGTTCCAGAACTACGCGCTGTTTCCGCATTTGTCGGTCTTTGAAAACGTGGCCTTTCCCCTGCGGATGCGCCGTATGGCGAAGCAGGATATCGAACGGAAAGTGACGGAGGCGTTGGCGCTGGTGAGCCTGGAAGCGTATCGCACGCGTATGCCGGGAGAGTTGTCCGGCGGTCAGCAGCAGCGTACCGCACTGGCGCGCGCGCTGGTGTTTAATCCGGATATCCTGCTGATGGATGAACCGCTGGGTGCGCTCGACAAAAATCTGCGCCAGACGATTCAATTGCAAATCAAGCAGCTGCATCAGGAGTTGGGCCTGACGGTGGTATTCGTCACTCACGACCAGGAGGAAGCCATGAACCTTTCCGACACCATCGTCATTATGGAAAACGGCCGCATTGTGGAGTCGGGCGCACCTGAAACACTCTACCGTCGTCCGGGCAGTCCTTTTGTGGCGGGATTTCTGGGCGAGTGCAATTTTATTGCGCAGGAGAACGGCGGCATGCTGGGCATTCGCCCCGAGCATTTGCTGGTCGGCCATTCCAGTCAGCAGGCCGCGCAGCGTCATCGCGGAGAAGTTCAGGTGGCGACTTTTTGCGGCATGCACTGGAAACTCTTTATCGCCTCGCAGGGGCAGACCCTGATTGCCTATGCTCCGCCCGATATTTCGCCGTTTGAACGCACGCCCGGCAACATCGTCGAATGGGGATTCCAGCCAGCCGACGCCATGACCTTTTAACAACCTGCGCTGAGGCAGTTTTTCGCACCGCAGACATTTATTCATTTACTCAGGAAGACAGAGATGACCCCTAAACTCGATGAGCAGGCGCATGGCGTCTACATCATTTCCGCCACGCCTTTTACCGACGACGGTGCTCTGGATTTGGAAAGCGCCGACAGCCTGACCGATTTTTATCTGGAGCAGGGCGTGAGCGGCATGACTATTCTGGGCATGATGGGCGAAGCGCCGAAATTGACCGAGGACGAATCGCTGCAGTTTATGCGCCGCGTGCTGGCTCGGGTCAACGGACGCGTGCCTGTGGTGGTCGGCGTGAGTCATGCGTCGCATCAACACGTTCAGCGGCTAAGCCATACCGCCATGGAACTGGGTGCCGCCGGTGTCATGCTGGCACCCGTCGCCAATCTCAAGACCGATGACCAGATAAGCCAGTATTACCTGTCGGTGGCGGAGAAACTGGGCGCGGACGTGCCTCTCTGTCTACAGGATTTCCCGCAATCTACCGGCGTCCATACCTCGGTGGCGGTCATACTGCGCCTAATCGAAGCCCTGCCGCAGTTGGTGATGTTGAAACACGAAGACTTGCCGGGGTTGCGCAAGCTGACTCAGGTCAGAAAGCAGAGTGTGGCGCGGGATTTACGCCGGATAAGTATTCTGGTGGGCAATGGCGGACTCTTTCTCCCGCAGGAGATGCGCCGTGGCGCGGATGGCGCGATGACCGGTTTTGCCTATCCTGAAATGCTGGTACAGGTTTGTGCGCTGTTCGAGGCAGGCAAGCCGGAAGAGGCGGAAAATCTGTTCGATATCTATCTGCCGCTGCTGCGCCATGAATTCCAGTTTGGTATCGGATTGGCTCTGCGAAAAGAGACACTGCGTCGACGCGGGATTATCCGTAGCGCCGCGGTGCGACAGCCTGGCCCGCTGCTGGATGGCGACGATATGCGCGAACTGGGCGAATTGATTGCCCGTCTCGAGATGAAATTGCAGCAATCAACCCGGTAAAGAATGCGTTACCGGCGAAGAAGTGTGCGCGTCGGTCACGGGCTTGAAAGATGGGCGGGTCGAGCTAAAGCCTCGGCCTGACCCATCGACACTATTATCAAACGGAAGGCGGCACCTGAATTTGCTCGATTTGCGCACCGGAACCCGAGCGGGCATTTCCCAAATCAGGCTCCTGCCCCAGAATATCGGGCTGTTCAAAGGCCGTAAACTGGCCCACGCCGTCATACGCCTGACCTTCGCTCCAGCGTCCTTTGGGGAGCGGTTTGTCGAGCGAGGTATTGAGGCAATAATATGCGTGCTCCAGTGCCTCGTTTTCCCGCGGGAAACTGTTGGGAATAGGCAGGGTGGCCTTGAGTCCGCCCAACTCCTCGATGACCGCCATCCATTGTTGCTGGTGCATGGTGTCACGCGCAATCAGGAATGACAGAAACTCCTTCATGCCGCTGTCCTGCGTCATATTATAAAGACGGGTTGCCAGCACGCGCCCGGTCGCTTCGGCGGCAATATTGGACAGCATATCGGCGGCAATATTTCCGGAAGCATAAATATGGCTCATATCGAAAGGCACGCCATTGGCATTGACCGGCATGGCCGACAGTCCCGATGACAAGACATGCAGCGGATTCATGCCGCCCAGAATGGCATTGACGACCGGATCTTTGGCCGAAGCTTCCTGATAGGAAAGGGGGCACCTTCGAGGTTCAGCGCGACGGCATGGCCCAGCATTTCGATATGGCTGAGCTCTTCCGTTGCTGTCGATATCAGCAAATCGCGGATGCGCACATCGCCGCGCGCGCCCATTGCCTGAAAGAAATACTGCATGGCGACGCGAATCTCGCCTTCCACGCCCCCGATGGCCTGTTGCAGCAGCATGGCAAATTCCGGATCAGGTTTATCGACACGCACTGGGAATTGAAGTTTCGATGAATGATGAAACATAACTTTCTCCACGTTGATATAAGTGGCTTTTAGGGAATAAAAGCCCGATGAATAATAAATCTGACAGGAATGGCATAATCTGTTGGCTGGGTGAGGTGCATACTCTTTCTGCATCGGGAAAATAAAACCCATGCAAATGAATTAACGAGAAGGGGGCGTTATGCTCATTAATTAAAAAATGCCCGTAATGAAACGGGCTAAATATTCTTACTATCAGGAGGGAAATGATACACTCGTCTTACAGATACCTATTAAGTATTGCAGTTATTGGAATCTTTATCGTAATCCCGTGGCTCGAAATCATCAATAAACCCAGATTGCGGCTTTCCGCGCATTCTACACTGTGTAAACTCCGTGCTACTTCATTACACCTCTCGATAATTCTGAGGTTGCCTGTAAGTTTGGAGGATTATTCTTGCGAGGTGTTGCGGCAATTAAAGTCTAGGTTGAAAGAGTGGCAGAAAATTTTAAATGTAGAGGGGGTGAGGTTTAACGTGGGAATTATAGATAGGGTGCTATGATATTATGGCGTGAAAGGGAATAACTCGATTTCGCGCATAGAGAAGTATTATTGATGTTAAGGCATTTAGGGCGAGAGATGTGGTAACGCGGTCCGGCAAAAGGGTAAACCTCATGGGCGAAAAAGAAAACGCCGGACCCGGACCACGTTAACGGAAAATTATCAACGACCTGACGGCGTTATTTTCCGAGCAACTCTTTACGCACGATTTCAGCACCGGCGCTCAATGCTTTTAGCTTGCCGTTTGCGACCTGACGAGCAAGCGGCGTCATACCACAGTTGGTCGACGGATAGAGCTTGTCGGCATCGACGAACTGCAGGGCTTTGCGAAGCGTATTCGCAACCTCTTCAGGAGTCTCGATAGCATTGGTAGCCACATCGATGGCACCGACCATGACTTTTTTACCGCGAATAAGCTCAATCAGATCCATCGGAACGTGCGAGTTCTGACATTCCAGCGAAACGATATCGATGCTCGAGGTTTGCAGCTTAGGGAAAATCTCTTCATATTGACGCCATTCGTTACCCAGCGTCTTTTTCCAGTCTGTGTTGGCCTTGATGCCATAACCGTAGCAAATGTGAACCGCGGTTTCACACTTAAGCCCTTCAACCGCTCTTTCCAGCGCGGCAATACCCCAGTCATTGACTTCATCGAAGAAAACGTTAAATGCCGGCTCGTCAAACTGAATAATGTCCACGCCTGCCGCTTCCAGTTCTTTGGCTTCCTGGTTCAGGATCTTGGCGAATTCCCAGGCGAGTTTTTCGCGGCTCTTGTAGTGGGCATCATAGAGGGTATCGATCATCGTCATCGGACCCGGCAATGCCCATTTAATCGGCTTTGTGGTTTGCTGACGCAGGAATTTGGCATCTTCGACGAACACGGGTTTCTGGCGTGACACTGCGCCGACAACGGTCGGTACGCTCGCATCATAGCGATTACGAATTCGGACGGTTTCACGTTTTTCGAAGTCAACGCCATCAAGGTGTTCAATGAACGTCGTGACAAAATGTTGACGGGTCTGCTCGCCGTCACTGACGATATCGATACCGGCCTGACGTTGGTCTTCCAGACACAGACGCAGGGCATCCTGTTTACCGGCAATCAGTTCATCGCCTTGCAGTTTCCACGGTGACCACAGAGTTTCAGGCTGCGCAAGCCATGAAGGTTTAGGCAAACTGCCCGCCGTAGAAGTAGGTAACAAAATTTTCATGACAAATGACCTTTTATTTTTTGGTTAATCAAAGAACGTAATTGGCAGACCACTCTTCAAGAATAGCCTGATAAGGTTTAATGAAGTGTTGTTCAGTAAACTTTCCCTGCTCGACAGCCAACTGGCTACGTTCTTCTCGATCATAAACAATTTCAGTTAATGTATGATCCTGGTTATTCAAGTTCGGTTGATAGCAATGCCCAGCCGCAGAATTCGCATTGTAGATTTCCGGGCGGTAAATCCGCTGGAAAGTCTCCATGGTGCTAATGGTGCCGATAAGTTCGAGGTCGGTGTAATCGGCCGTTAAATCCCCGGGGAAATAAAAGGCCAGGGGCGCAACGCTATTGGCAGGCATAAAGTAACGCGCCTGTAATCCCATTTTGCCGAAATAGTGATCGGTCAGGGAAGGTTCATTCTGCTGATATTCGACGCCCAGCACCGGATGCTGATAATCCGTGCGATGGTAAGTGTTTTTACTGGAAACGCTTAAGCAAATTACCGGCGGCTTTTTAAAGTTGCTTTTATAAGCCTCTGAATTGATGAAATATTTGAAGATGTTACCGTGTAACTCGCCAAAATTTTCCGGCGTGCTGAATGTGGTTTGATTTTTATTGTGCTCTGACAGCAACACGCTGAAATCATAATCACGCACGTAGGAGGAGAAGTTATTGCCGACAATGCCTTCAAAACGCTGGTGGGTTTTGTTATCGACAATATTGGTTTTCAGTATTTCAATCACCGGGAAACTGTCGGTATTGCCTTGCGCAGAAATATTCATTTCGACGGAGACGATGTCCAGCTCCACAGAATAACGATCGCCGTTAGGATTATCTTCACGCGCCAGCGAATTGAAACGATTGTCGATCATCATCAAGGCATTGCGCAAGTTTTCCTGACGCTTCTCTCCTCTCGCCAAATTGGCAAAGTTGGTGGTGATACGCGTACTTTCCGACGGATTATAATTCTCGTCGAAGCGAATGCTTTTAATGTTAAAGGTAAATTCGTTTTTCATGGCGTTCCGGCATCCTAATTTCTGATATAAAGACCTGAATGGACTTATTGCTTTTTTCAGGGGTTCCCTGATTTATTTTCAGGCTTTGTATTCAGTCGTCTTCAAGGTGACTAAGCTAATAATTTCGTGTCTCTTTTATGCCAGAGTCACGGAGGGAGTAAAAGTGATTTAATTTCATTGGAACATGAGTCATCTTCATGATGTGTCGCACCCTCTGCGTGACGGGGTGCGAAAATCCCCAAATTTATCGAGGTTACGGGCTAAATCCCTGATTTCGAAACCGCATTTCATCTCTTCACCGGTTCCACAAAACAAGACATCGCGCAGGCGTAAAACAGAATATTGCTGGATTGACGGAGATAACGCCGTCGACCTTTCGTCCTGTTTCATTTTGACCAAAAAAAGGGTTTGAAGGGAGATAAAGCAGTTAATTGCTCCATGAATGGAATAATGATTTCCATTATGAGTCATTTATCCCACGAGGGAATTCGTTGATGATGGGCCCAAGTACCCATTGACTGGTATACGTCACATCATGCTTCCAGGTCCTGCTGATTTCACTGTCAATCCGGCAGGGCCTATTCTGCACATCAACGTTAGGATAATGAAATGAGTCGCCTTTTTACCCCCGTCAAACTTGGTCCCTACATCCTTTCCAATCACCTTGTCATGGCGCCCATGACACGCAGTCGCGCCAACTTTGATGGCACGCCGGGCAGTTTGATGGGGGATTATTATGCTCAACGCGCCAGCATGGGCCTTATCATTGCAGAGGGTACGCAGCCGTCGGCGGACGGTCAGGGATATTTGATGACGCCGGGTATTTATACCGAGGCACACATTGCCGGGTGGAAAAAGGTCACCGATGCCGTGCACCGTCAGGGCGGGCGGATCTTCATTCAGCTCATGCATGCCGGCCGTATGTCACATCCCGAGAATACGCCGCACCATCGTCAGGGCGTGGCTCCTTCGGCGATTGCGCCGGGCACGCAAATGTTTACACCCCACGGCATGCAGGACATTCCCGTCCCACGCGAGATGACGGCCGAAGATATCCGCCAGACGGTCAACGATTTCCGTCTGGCCGCCCGCTGTGCGATTGAAGCCGGTGCTGATGGCGTGGAGATTCACGGGGCCAACGCCTATCTGATTCAGCAGTTCCTCGCGCCAAGCTCAAACACCCGAACCGATGAATATGGCGGCTCGGTGGAAAATAGGGCGCGTTTCGCCATTGAGGTTGCCACCGCCGTTGCCGAAGCCGTGGGTGCTGAAAAAACGGGGATTCGCCTTTCTCCGGGTACCGCAATGTGGGGAATTGACGAAGGCGAGCAGGGGCCGGAACTTTACCGTTATCTGGTCGCCGAATTGAATAAGCTCGGACTGGCCTATGTGCACGTCATGCACCTGGGTAACGAGTCGCTCCTTAAAGATATTCGCCGTCTTTGGTCACAGTCGTTGATAGTCAACCGTCCGGGTCGGGCGCGCGAGGATATCGGCAGCGATATTGCCTCGGGCATGACCGAGTTGGAGTCCTATGGTCAAATGGTGCTGGCAAACCCGGACTTTATCACCCGTCTGCAAACCCAGTCGCCGATGAATCCGGCCGATCACACGACCTACTTCGGCGGAAATGAAGCGGGCTACACCGATTATCCAAGCCTTGCCTAACGCCAACCCGCGATGAACAAAGCCTCTAAGTTTCAGAGGCTTTTGTCTCTCGGCGAGAAGGCGAGGATGTGAGCGGGAATATTAGAGCGCCGAGGGCGATTTTATCGGTTTTCTGGATTTTATGGACAGCAGATAGCCGCCGATTCCACAACCGGCAATCAACCACGGAACAAATTGCACCAGTTTCGAATCGCTGCCGCTTATCAGCTGGAGATTGTTTATCACCATAACCAGTGTAATCACCATAAAGACCAGTGAAATCAGCGGTGCCCAAAATACGCGCCAGGCCGTGTTGCCTTGTTTTCCCGTGCGTCGGAAGAACATGACCACCGCCGCTGAAACGCCTATCTGCAACACGAGAATGCAAATTGTGGCAATGGCGGTGCCAAAGGCAAAGATGTGTACCATCGGGTCGATATTGATGCTGCCCATCGCCGCCAGCAGCAGCAGTAAAATAACGCTGTGCAAGTGACTGGCATTATGCGGCGTACCGTTGGTTGGATGTGTTTTGCATAGCTCTTTCCAGATTAAACCATCTCGACTGATGCTGAAAATATAGCGTGAAATATTATTGTGAAAGGCAAGCGTTGCCGCAAACAGGCTGGTTATCAGCAAGACCGACATGGTTTCAACGGCCCATTGGCCCACGTATTGGCGTGTAATGGCGAACACAAAATTACCGGGATCTTTGCGAGCCATCTCGACAATTCTGTCTAATCCAAACGCCTGAACAAGCGACCAGCTGGTAAAGCAGAAAAATGCGGTGATGAGCAGCAATGCGCAAAGAGTCGCGCGCGGAACGGTCTTGTGCGGGTCGCGACACTCTTCGGCATAGATGGCTGTCGATTCAAACCCTACAAAGGAGGCGATGGCAAAAATAAAGGCGATGCCCAGATTTCCCTGCATAAACACAGAGGGCTCAAAGGAGCTGAAGGTCACTGGGCCGGTTTTCTTTAACAAAATCATGACATCCATCAACACGACGATGCCAACTTCGCCCAACATCAACACGCCCAGCAATTTTCCGCCCACTTCGACACGCTTAATGCCCAATATCCAGGCAATGACGGCAAACAACATGCTAAATGCCCACCACGGAATCGAGGTGGCGAAATGTTGTTCAAAAAATAGCTGGGTAAAGAATCCGAGCATGGCCACGACGGCCATTTGCACCGAGAAATAGGCCATTAGCGCCATGACCGACGCCGATGCGCCCCAATTCTCTCCTAAACCTTTTGAAATATAGGCATAGAAAGCGCCCGCGCTGCTGACATACCGGCTCATGGTGATAAAGCCGACGGAAAAAATAATCAGGATGACGCAGGCCAGCAGGTAAATGACGGGGATACCGCCGCCGTTGCCGGAGAATATCGCAATCGGTAATCCTCCGACGACGCCGGTTAAGGGAGAAGCCGCCGCCACAACAAAGAAAATCAGTGAAAACAGGCCCAAAGTGTTTTTTCTCAAACCGGTAGAGTTGCTCATCGCCAGCGCCTTATAGACAGTGAAATCGAAGGGGTGAAAAGACGACCGTTGGAGGTAGTTCATCCACCTCATCATTTATCAGTGTCCACACGAGGGATAGAAAAAATCGGACAACGTCCGGGTGCAGCACGCGCACCGTTTTAGTGCTCGCGACCGGCACACTGTCTGACGCATATCCTCCCCTGACATTTCCCTTTCATTCCTGCCCCTTGCTGTCGCAAATCTTCAATACAGCGGATCTCTGCCGCGTTATTACTATTTCATCACGCCATTTGCCGACACGCGCTTCGCGGCGGTGCTGATTATCTTGTGGTGCTTGTATTAACCGACTGAACAGAGGGTAAAGCTATGTCCGACAATACCAGAATCGATTTTATCTACCTTTCGGAGCAGGACATGATCCGGGCTGGCGTCACCGATATGGCCGCCTGTGTCGATACCATGGAAGAGATGTTCGGCCTGCTTTACCGGGGCGATTACCGCATGGCGGGGTCCAATAATGATTCGCACGGTGCCATGGTCACTTTTCCGGAAAACTCGCCGTTTCCAACCATGCCCAAACCGACCGCCGATCGCCGTCTGATGGCGATGCCAGCTTATCTGGGCGGCAATTTCTGTACCGCCGGAGTGAAATGGTACGGCTCCAATATTGCCAATCGCCAAAAAGGTCTGCCGCGTTCGATTTTGATGTTTACTCTCAACGATGCCGACACCGGTGCGCCGCTGGCGCATATGTCGGCCAACTTATTGTCTGCCTATCGCACCGGCGCGGTTCCGGGGGTAGGGGCGCGTCATCTGGCGCGCAAGGACTCAAAAGTGATCGGTTTGCTCGGACCGGGCGTGATGGGGAAAACGGCCGTTGCCGCTTTCCTCGCTGTGTGTCCGCAGATTGACACTCTCAAAATCAAAGGCCGCAGCCAGAAAAGTCTCGACAGTTTTATTACCTGGCTCACGCAAACCTATCCGCAAGTCACCACCATCAAGGTTGTCGATACCCTTGAAGACGTGGTGCGCGATTCCGACATCGTGACCTATTGCAGCTCGGGAGAAGTGGGCGACCCGACAACCTATCCCCTCGTAAAACGTGAATGGGTCAGGCCCGGCACGTTTCTCGCCATGCCTGCGCTCTGCAATATCGATAGCGGCATGGAGCAGTCGGACGTGCGCAAGGTTCTCGACAATACCGGTCTTTATCATGCCTGGTTCGAGGAAGTGCCAAAGCCTGCGCATCACACCATTCCGGTTATCGGCGTGCGCTTTATGGACATGCTGGCCGAGGGGCGTCTTCAATCCGAACAGATTGAAGATATCGGCAAGATTATTGCGGGAGAGGCGCCGGGACGCATCAATGATGAAGAGATAATTATCATGTCGGTCGGAGGCATGCCCGTAGAAGACGTGGCGTGGGGCACTGTCGTCTACCGCAACGCGCTTAAAAACAACATCGGCGTAAAACTGAACCTATGGGAAACCCCGGTTCTAAGCTGACCCTTTATTTTATCAAGGAAAACCAACATGACTGCCATTATCAAAGTAAAAACGGGTTCGATTTTCGAAGAAAAGGCCAGTTACTCGCGCATTGTCGCCGTGGACAACTGGGTTTATGTCTCGAACACCGCAGGACGCCATCCTGTCACCAAAGAAATTGCCCCAGAAGTGTCGGCGCAGACTTTGCAGGTTTTCGAGAATATCGAAACGGCGTTGAAGGCCGTCGACTGTTGTCTCGCCGATGTTGTCTGCTCGCGGGTATTTATTCAGGAACCCGATGATGTTCCTACCGTCATGGCGTTGATTGGCGAGAAGTTTCGCGGGATCAATCCGGCCAGTACCGTGACCTGTCCTCCGCTGGGTTCAACAATTTACAAAGTCGAACTCGAGGTCACGGCCTATCGAGGGGCCTCGAAGGCGGACGTTCAGGAAATCAGCCTGTCAGCCTAGCGAACACGTGACCCGCTGGCGGCGGCCGTTTTTATCTCCTTTCGGGAAGTTATTACTATGGTTACAAAAATCGCGCCTGTATTTACCTCGACCCAGTTGCCGTCTGCAACGACGGTCGTGGTGGTGGGCGGAGGAATAGTCGGACTCACGGCTGCCCTGACGTTGGCGGAGCGCAATATACCCGTCGTCGTGCTGGAGAAAGGGCGCATTGCTGGCGAGCAATCTTCACGTAATCTCGGCTGGGTGCGCAAAACCAGCCGCCACGCCGAGGACATTCCTCTGGCACAGGCCGCCGACGGGTTATGGGCCGCGATGGCGGCGCGGGTGGGCAGGGACGTAGGATATCGTCAGGCAGGTATCCTGTTTCTTGCCCGTAACGCGGGGCAAATGGCGATGCATGAAAACTGGCTCAAGTCAGTCTCCTCTCTGAAGCTGGACTCCTGCATGCTGACGCCCGCACAGATTGCACGTAGTGTGCCGGGCGGAAAGGCCAACTGGCTCGGGGGAATTTATACCGCCTCCGACGGACGTGCCGAACCTTCGCTCGCGGCAAGCGCCATCGCGAATGCCGCCGTCGCGAAGGGTGTCGTCATTCTTGAAAATTGTGCCGTGCGGGCTTTGTCTCAGGCCGGAGGAAAAATCAGCGGTGTCGTTACCGAGAAGGGTGAAATTCGCTGTGAGCAGGTGCTGCTGGCGGGCGGGCAATGGTCACGAAGACTCCTGGGAAATCAGGGGGTGTCGCTGCCGACACTGCCGCTTGTCTGCTCGGTGCTGCGCACAACACCCATGGATGGCCCGACCGACATTGCGGTGGGCGCGCCTGATTTTTCATTCAGAAAACATATTGATGGCGGTTTTATCATTACCCAGCGCGGAGCATTGGACGCCTGCCTGACGGTAGACCATTTATTGCTCGGCAGGCGTTATCTGCCCCAGCTTCGCACGCAACGAGATTTCTTGCGTATTTCGCTCGGCAAAGCCTTTGTCAAGGATTTGGCCCTGCCGCGCCGCTGGAGCAAGACCGGACCTTCTCCCTTTGAACGGGTGCGCACGCTGGATCCTGACGTGAATCATGGTCTCAATCAGGAAGCCATGAATAACCTGAGAGCCGCGTGGCCCGTTTTTGAACAGGCAGAAATCGCGGAGGCGTGGGCGGGGACTATTGATGTGACGCCAGATTCGAACCCGGTCATTGGCCCTGTTGCAAAGATTCCGGGCCTCACGATAGCGACGGGCTTTTCGGGACACGGATTTGGCACGTCACCCGCTGGCGGTCAATTAGCCGCAGATATCGTCTCCGGCTTTCGACCTATTATCGATCCCGCGCCTTACCGCTTCGAGCGCTTTTAACACGCTGATACATAATGAAAGGGGCCTTTGTCATTCAAACCGGGTGCTTGAAAGACGGAGGCTCCTTCGCTGCCCATTCTACGATTACGCGCGTACCCACTAACGGTAGATAATCCGTTCGTGATAGACGTTTTGAGTAAGAGTTCTTTGGTAATGCTGAGGCGTGGTGCTGACCAGCTGTTTAAATTCTCTGAGAAAATGAGATTGATCGCTGAAACCCAAATCGAAGGCTAAATCAATCATGGCCATCTCCTTGCCCTCATGAATCGCATTAAGCGCAGACTGACAGCGAATGATACGGCTGAATGCCTTGGGAGACAGGCCTGTATCCTGCCGAAACTGTCGCTGAATAGTTCGGCAGGTATAGCCGGTGAGGCTTTCAAGTTGATCGATGCGGATATTGCCTTTTTTTCGATGATGTTTTGAATGCTGATTGAAGTTACCGTCGTCGGTTTGCGAATGAGCTTATAGGTAAAATACTGATTAAATAGGCTAATTTTTTCACTTAATAAGGCCGTACCCGAAATCTGTTCCTGAGCCAGCCGCGCGTTGGGAATGGCGTCCAGAAAACTGAATTCCCGATCGGTTAACTCTTCGGCATCGAGATCGATAAAATCCGGGATAACGCCCGGAGAAAATCGCACGCCAAAATAGCGATGCCCACTGATAAACTCAACCTCCCGCGCTTTAAGCGTGGTGCCGCACACTCTGGCTGTCGGAACTTGTGCATCACAATCAAAGACAATATCCACGCAGCCATCCGGTATGGCAAAAGTATGTTTAACCGATGCAGCCACTTCAAAATTATAGAAGTGCGAAATCGCCGGGTCTGCCGACGGCATGGCTGAATAATACTTTGCCGCACTCAGCACAAACCACGGCTGTTCCGGGCGGATTTTAGGGGTCAAAGGCGGAAATATATCGGACATTGCACAATCCTGTAGCATCAGCGAAGACATCCCGAGTGTCATGCAATCTGTACGCCATAATTGTGACTATCTAGTAGGCTTTCGGTATTTTTACTCCCTTTCAATCTTTCTCTTTAACAAGCGTGCATAAATCGGTCCTGCACGTGGCGAGGGGCTATAAATTGTGGTTGGGCGGGGGAATAATTTCTGGGGAAAAGAAAGGGGAAATAATAAAAAGGCCAACCCCGAGTGGGTTAGCCTAATCATTTGCCGTGCTGCGCGTTGCGTTAGCGAGAGAGAATATTGCCGCTGAACATGCCGCCACGAAATACGCTGGCGTTCGGGTCGGTCGTGAACAGCACCAAATCTGTTTGTGCATCGGCTGTCACAGTGTGGGCTTCGTCATCACGAATGATGACACTTTCGCCGGTTTCAAGGTGCATATCGCCGATACGCGCGCTTCCCTCGAAAACATACAGAATACGGGCGACGCCGCTGACAGGCACGGGAGGGAGGCTTATCTCGCTGCCGCTCTCCAGTCGGGTATCCTGCAACCATGCCTGCGCGCGGAAAAGTAGCGGCGCGTTGTCGGGGCCGGCTATCAGTCGCCAGGCATTTTCGCTGTAGGGTTGCCCAAAATCATGGAACTGCACCTGCGGTTTCAAATCGGCCTGCGAAGGGCGAACAAAGATTTGCAGACACTGCATGGTGTCGTCGCTGCCCCCGAGAATCCGCTCCTCGTGCTGGAACGTGTGACCCGCATTCATCAACATCAGGCGGGTATTGGTTATCTCTTCTTCATTGCCGACAGTGTCGAGATGCAGCATTTTACCTTTGCGCATGTAGGTCAAAATCTCGTCATCCTTATGCGGATGCATGGAGATAACGGTCCCCGGCAGCACGTTGGCATGGTCAATGCGGCCAATCGCGCCGATACCACTGTCGTCCGACTTCTGTACGGTACCCGGCCACAGGATTTCAATCCCGAAGCCGCCAGAACCGTGTCGACGTTTATGACTACGGAAAATTTTAAACATAGTTGTCATCAATCCTTGCAAGGCAGGCGTCCATTTCTACGCCTGTCTTCTGTTATGGGCCAGGATAGGGCATTGACCGGAAAGGGGCCCGGTCAATGAACCTGATTTTTCATGTCAAACGGGCTGTTACTGGAATGCTTCCATCACCACCTGAACCAGCTGACCCCCTTCGGGAGTCGCCCAGCTTCCTGCCAGTTCGGCAATCAGCTGGTTGGTCGAGGTGAGGGTAATGCCGTTTTTTCCATGCGGCGCAGCGCAATATCGTCAGCCATTTTGGTTGGCGAAGCCCCGGCATCGGCAACGACCTGAACATCAAAGCCTTCGCTTGCCAGCGTAAGGGCGGGATAAACCGTACATACGTCATTGGTCACCCCGGCGATGATCAGTTTCTTTCTGCCGGTGGCTTTAACTGCCGCGGCAAAATGCTCGTCGTCCATGGCGTTGACGATACCCATACGTTTAATGCGGGCATCGAACTGCTTTGGCAAAATGGATTTCAGCTCGTCGAGCAGAGGACCCTGCGCATACTCTTCCATGCTCGAGGTTAGCACCACCGGCATATTCAAAATGGCGGCAGATTTGGCAATCATCAGGGCATTGCGTTTGAGTTCTTCAAACGGCATAGATTTGGCCCAACCCATGGTGCCAACCTGATGGTCGATAAGCAGGATGGCGGCGTTGTCGGCGGTAAATTTTTCAAAGCTCATGATATTTTTCCTATAACTGATCGTTAATATTCAAAGGGGTTTATGTAACAACCATCGCAAGGATTTGTTGAACTCGGTGCGAATAACTAAAGTATAGGCTTCCGAATTCTGGAATAAATAGCTAAAATTAGAATTGAACATTCCACACATGGAACAATAGCGATGGAACTTCTCAACCATATGTCTTACTTTGTGGAAGTCGTTAAAGCGAAAACCTTTCGCGGCGCGGCCGAAGCGTTGGGTATGCCAAATTCCACCTTGTCGCGCAAAATCGGGGAGCTGGAAAAGACCATCGGTCTCAGACTGCTGCATCGAACGACACGTAAAATCGAGTTGACCGAAGCGGGGCAGATTTACTATGAGCGGTGCCGAAGAATCGTTGACGAGGCGCGGTTGGCGCATGAGCAGCTGGGGTCGATGCTGGCGCAGCCTCAAGGAATGCTGCGAATTTCTTTGCCCGCCGATTTTGCCATCGTAGTGCTTGCGCCGTTTATTCGCGAATTTGCCGAGCATTACCCGGGCATCGCTTTTGACTTCGACCTGACGCCAAGGAATGTGGATCTGGTGTCCGAACCCTTCGATTTGGCCATTCGAATGGGCACGCTGCCCGACTCGGGACTCATAGCCCGTAAACTCGGATCGCTTCCGCGTTATCTCTATGCCTCGCCGGACTATCTTGCCAGCAAGGGTACACCGGGGCATCCCGATGAACTTTCGGCACATGAATGCCTGGTGATGCGGCCTGAAAAAACCACCCTATGGCATCTGCATTCCGAAAAAGAGAAGTTCAGCATCAATGCTTCGGGACGTTTTCAGATGAACAGTATCGGCATGATGCGGCGTCTTGCCGCGATAGGCATGGGCATCGCCATACTTCCCGAACCTATTGTCGCAGAAGATGTGAAACGCAATGAACTGGTGCGGATTCTGTCGCCGTTCGAAGCCGATGGTGTAACGATTTATGCCCTGACGGAGACGCGACTGTTGCCCGCCAAGGTGCAGGTCTTCATTGAATTTATCCGCAGTAAATTACAGGGGAGTTGACAGGCTACCGCACAGAACCTGTCAGACTGACTATTTACCGCTGATGGAACCCACCAGCACGGCGTCGGCCTCAAGGTCGACCAGAAAGCAGACCAGCGTTGTGGTGGTCTGCGCCGTGATGGGCGCAAGCGTTGTGCCTTCTGCCCCGAGGCCATCGCCCTTATGCAACCTCTGCCCGGCAACCTCAATCTCGCCGTCGACCACATAGAGGAAAGGCGAAAACCCGGCTCTTTCGGGGATCACGGTCTCCTGGTCGGCTTCCAGTTTTATGTCATACAGGCAGACCTGCTGGCGGATATGCAGCGGGGCATTTTCGCCTTCGGGCGCGGCCAGCAGGGTCCAGATATTTTCCGGTCCTCCGTCAGGACGTTCCATAAATTGCACCCGACCTTCCAAATCTGCCGCGCGCGGACGAATAAAAATCTGCAACATTTCAGCGGCTTCTTTCGGCGTCGACTCCTCATGCCAAAAACTTTGCCCGGCGTTCATCATCATGAGTCTTTGAGGAGAAAGCGTGATCCTCTCGCCACCGGTATCTTCATGTACCATTGAACCCCGCCACATATAACTCAGGATCTCGTCATTTTTGTGCTCGTGCATTTTTACAAGCGTATCAAGCCCTAAATTTGCATGGTCTATTCCGGCAAGCGGACCAAAGGCGGTATCGTTTTTATCGGGCAAGGAATGTCCAGGGCGCACATGACGAATATGGAAAGGGCCTTTTTCGAAGGTGGCATCCGGATCGGCGCGCAAAAGAGTAAACATGGTAACTCCTGTCTGGCTGATAATATTATTTAAAATAAATCTTACTGATAAAGCGTAGCGCGTTGACGAAGCACGCTGGTATTTAAATCGGGACTAATGGTCCGCCAAACAGGCGAATATTTCGTACAGACTTATTTAATATTAATAATCAAAGAGAAAAATAACAGGCAATATTATGCCATGAGTGGAATTTACAATTCCGTTTTACACCCTAATAAGATGAATTCATGGCGTATAATTAAGATTACTAATTCATACCCTAACCCTTTTCGTAAAAGTCACTAAGCAGCACGGTATTTATTTGCGCCCTGTCTCACGTTAACTATCACCCGAACCCGACAGTATGATTGCCGAATCATGGCGCGGGGATTTCAAAACGTCATGATGCGTCAAAATAGAGCGGATATTGCTCCATTGGTGGAACAGTGTTCTCCAATTAGCCCTCTATAATCCCGCTGTGGCTTTATCTAAGATGAATGAAGGACGTGTGAAGCGGCCACTTTCAGACCCTTTTCGCCGTCCAAAGACCCTTAATCTTATTAGAGCGAAAACGATGAGCAACGAAAAATCCTTACCTCAATCAGACATTGACATAACCCACCATACTGCTGTGGTGAACGGCGTACGTCTTCATTATGTTATGGCCGGTTCCGGCGAGCCTCTGGTGCTTTTGCACGGCTGGCCGCAAACCTGGCGTGAATGGCATTCCATGATCCCGGCGCTGGCCCGCCAGTTTACGGTGATTGCTCCTGATATGCGGGGCTTTGGCGATTCCGACAAACCCGGCAGTGGATATGATAAACGCACCGTAGCGCAAGATATTCACCAGTTGGTGCACCATCTGGGTTTCCATGAAATCAATCTGGTCGGGCATGACATCGGTATGATGGTCGCCTACGAATACGCCAGTGCGCATCCGGATGAAGTACGGAAACTGGCGGTGCTGGAGGCGGGCCTGCCGGGGTTGGGACTTGAGGCACTGCATGACAGCGCCGCATTTCCACAATTCTGGCATTTTGGTTTCTTCCGTGCACCGAATCTTGCCGAAGCGCTGATAGCCGGTCGCGAAAAAATGTTCATTACCCATTTTATTCGCCATCTTGCCTACGATACCTATGCGCTGTCCGATGCCGACCTCAACGAGTATGCCGAACGATTGAGCGCACCAGGCGCGCTTCGTGCAAGCTTTGAACATTATCGGGCATTCGATATTGATGCGGTCAATAACAGGCAAAATGCGCTGACCAAATTGTCTATGCCGGTTCTCGCCGTCGGCGGAGAGTTCTGCATGAACGTTCAGATGGGTCATATCATGCGTCCGCTGGCTAACGATGTGCAAAGCGTGGTCATTAAACGCAGTGGTCACTGGCTGACCGAAGAACAACCCGAGCAGTTAACGGCGGCCTTACTCGAGTTTTTCCATTAAGCCGCACCCAGGTCATCAACGGCAGAGAGGGAGTCAACCAATATGAGCGCACGTATATTAAAACCCGGAGAAGGTCAGCTGACCGGTGTCGCCGGCGACATTTACACCATCAAGGCCAGCGGTCGCGAGACCGGCGGGGCTTATACCGTCATGGAAGCTATCATTCCTGCGCAGAAGGGCCCGCCTCCGCACCGGCACACCCGCGAGGAAGAATCCTTCTTCGTGCTGGAAGGTGAACTGGGTTCTTTGCCGATGGTGTGCGCAGCGTAGGCGGTGTCGGGACCTGGGTGACCTTACCCCGAGGATCACTGCACTATTTTAAAAATATCGGCGAAACGCCGGCGCGCATGCTCATCATGGCCGTGCCCGCAGGGCTTGATGATTACTTCATTGAAGTCAGTCAGCCAGCAGGCACCTTCTCGGAGGACAATCCACCGCCAATGGATGAAGACCAGATTAAAAAGATGATCGAGACGGCCCCTAAATATGGTCTCGAGATCCTGCCTCCGCACGAATAAACGTGTTTGATGCCTTGAAATTTCCTGCCTCCGTACGAATCTGGCGGCAGGATTTTCTTTAGGGTGAATCCTCCCACCCTTGAACCTGATGCTTCAATCAAATGATTTGCTGGCCACGGGCACACGCGTTTTCTCCTTCTTATTTTTATAGGCGATCGCCAACCAGATAAACCACAGAGGCGAAATAAATAGCCCCATTCGGGTATCGGGTCGCAGCGAGAGCACGACCAGCATACAGGCAAAGAATATCAGGCAGGCGTAAGACAGGCTTTTACCACAGGGCATTTTAAACTTGGAGCGTCGATGCAGATCCGGGCGAGTTTTCCGATACACCAGCCAGGAAACAATAATCATACTCCAGATGCAGATAAGCAGAATGGCCGACATCGTCGAGAGTAAAGTGAAAGCCGCCATGACGCCGGGCATGACAAATAAAATTGTCGCTCCACACAGCATGCAAAAGCCGGAAAGTAATAATCCTCTTAGGGGAATGTTGGATGCGGAGAGCTTACTCAACGCTTTAGGTGCTGCATTGTCTCTGGCAAGCCCGAACAGCATCCGGCTGGTTGAAAAGACGCCGCTGTTGGCGGAGGAAAGCGCCGACGTCAACACAACGAAATTAATCACCGCGGCGGCGGCAGGAAGGCCAGCCTTGGAAAACAGTGAAACAAAGGGGCTGGTATCAGCGGAAATATGATGCCATGAAGAGACTGCGATAATACAGGCCATCGAAAGCACATAAAAAAGCAGGATGCGTACCGGAATCGAATTAATTGCCTTGGGTAAGGTCTTTTCAGGATCCTTGGTTTCGGCGGCGGTGACGCCGATAAGTTCTATTCCGACAAAAGAGAAAAGGGCAATTTGAAAGCCGCCCAAAAATCCGCCAAAACCATGAGGAAATAACGTGTCCCGCTCCGTCAGATGACTAAACGAGGCCTTCACACCATCGGGCGAGGTATAACCTGTAAACGCCATCCAGCAGCCAACCGCAATAAGTGCCACGATGGCCACCACTTTGATGATAGCAAACCAGAATTCCATCTCGCCAAAGAGTTTGACTGACAGAATATTGAGAAAGAGCAGCAATATCAGTGCGCCAAAGGCGGGGATCCACAAGGGAAGGTCGGGATACCAGAACTGCATATAGCCGCCGATCACGACGACATCTCCCACGCAGGCGACCACCCAGCTTAACCAGTAGGTCCAGCCAATCACAAACCCCGCCCAGGGACCTAAATATTCACCGGTGAAATCGGCAAAGGTATGGTAGCGAGGATTGGATAACAGCAATTCGCCCAAGGCTCTCATAACAAAAAACAGGAAAAAACCGATAATCGAGTAGGTGAATATAATGGAGACGCCGGAAAGACTAATGGTTTTACCCGACCCCATAAACAGTCCGGTACCAATGGCGCCACCAATGGCGATAAGTTGTATATGGCGGTTGTCGAGTTGTTGTTTCAATTTTCGGGTATCGGATGGTGCCCGGCAATGTCTTGCCGAAATATTGTTATTGTGCATAAACCACTCCGGTATTAACGAGTTCATGTGCTTATAAGGGGAAGCCGTGACGTGAGATGTTCAGCCCGACGCGATGTCGGGCGACGTAAAGCAACGGATAATCAGCTATAGGCCATGCGC
Organism: Rouxiella chamberiensis; assembly: GCF_026967475.1. Classification (NCBI taxonomy): domain Bacteria; kingdom Pseudomonadati; phylum Pseudomonadota; class Gammaproteobacteria; order Enterobacterales; family Yersiniaceae; genus Rouxiella; species Rouxiella chamberiensis. The sequence continues at coordinate 1,031,220 of NZ_CP114058.1, forward strand.
TTTTCGAGAAACACTTCACACAGCATGCAACGTGCGCCACCTCCGCCGAGATCTTCGATGATATCCAGCGGCCCCAAAGCCAGTCTGGCGTAACTCGAAATCTGGCATTGTTGTGCGGTAGTGAAAGCTTCCCATGCGCGTGTCGACATGGCATACACGGGTTTTCCAGACTTATCTTTGAGTTCAAGAACGTTGCAGGTGAAAGAGGCCATCTGTTCAAAGGTGACCGCAATAAGGGTTTTCCCCGTGCTTTGCAACGCATCAATCAGTTGCCGACGCTCATGCAGCGAAGGCAGGGCATCCAGACAGACAATGGCAAAGCGACTGCCCACACTGAGCATGACGTTGGTGTGATAAATCGGTTGCCGATGTTGGTCATGCGCGTCAAACCAGACAATACGGTACCCTGAAAGCCGCTCGAACTCCTGTCCCACCAGAGTGGAACTGCGCGATGATCGGCAGGAATAGGCAATACGGTTGTCATGGTCGAGAATGAGTGACCCTGTTCCTTCGAGATAGCGCCCTTCAAGTTCATGCGCGGATAAATCGATGCGCTTGTTCACGACAAAGTCGGTGGCAAGCTGAAGAATAATATCTTCGCGTCTTTCGCGACGGCGATTCGGTGCCTCCATCGGAAACGTATACAGCGTTCCGTCTTCCAGCATCGCAATCCAGTTATTCGGAAAGAGCGAATCAGGCGTGCCGTGTTCGGCAGCGTCATCAATAACATGGACCTCGATATCCACATTTCTCAACGCCTGAACATAGCTGTCGAAAGCAACCTGCGCCCGGGTTTGCACATCCTGGAGGTTTCCCGCACTTTTCTGAAACGCGTTGCTCGCCCGTGTTTCAGGATTACTCATAAACGCTGCGGGGCGAACCATGAGGACAGTATTGGTGGTTTGCATGCGTAATTACTCCTGCCTGCACAGCAAGCGGTAGAGATCACGAGGATTTTCGGGTTGCGGGACGAGATCGATTGATTTGCCAATGTGATGTTGCTGCGCGAGATCATGCATCAAGCGCAGTGCCGAGAAGTCCTCGATGGCGAAACCCACGGAGTCGAACACGGTAATACTGTCGCGAGAGCGGCGGCCGATTTCATGACCACAGATAACTTCCCACAGCTCCGTCACCGCAAAGTCTTGCGGCATCTGCTGAATTTCACCTTCAATGCGAGTCTGCTCCGGAAACTCCACGAAGACGTCAGCCAGCGTCAATAATTCGGCATCCAGCTCGGTTTTACCCGGACAATCGCCGCCTACGGCGTTGACGTGCACGCCCGGTTTAACCTGTTGCGCAGTGATAATGGTCGCGTTGGCTTTATCGGCAGTAAGAGTGGTAATGATGTCGGCGTTTGCTACCGCCTCATCGACAGAACGACAAAAATGCAGGGTAATACCTGGATAGGCATTCAGATTACCCATCAATTTTTCGGTAGCCTGGGGATCAATGTCATAGAGATAGAAGTCGGTGAGGCCCAGAACCTCGTTAAAACCGATAATCTGGAACTCACTTTGCGCACCGTTGCCAATAACCGCCATGCTTTTGGCATCCTGATTGGCGAGATATTTCGCCGCCATCACCGACGTCGCGGCTGTGCGTAGGGCGGTCGCCAACGTGAACTCACAGAGTAGCAGGGGGAAACCGGTTTTCACCTCGGCCAGTGCGCCAAAGGCCATGACAGTAAGCTGATTGTTCAATGCATTTTGCGGATGCCCGTTAACGTATTTGAATCCGTACAGTTCGGCATCGGCGGTAGGCATCAATTCAATAACGCCCACGGCGGAATGGCTGGCAACCCGTGGCGTTTTGTCGAACGCTGACCAGCGTTTGAAATCATGTTCAATATAATCAACAAGCTGCTTGATGAAGGGGGCAATGCCGGTCAAGTTCACCAGTCGGCTCATATCCGCGAGGTCAATAAAGCGTGTCATCGTTTTTTCTCACTATTGTCATAAAGATAGACAGTATGGAAAAACGAAATGACTTGAGATAGTTGCTAAAATGTTCAAAAAGAATAGATAATTAGCATATCGAATCTTTACATAAGCAAATTGATTAAATGAATGATACAGATCGCCAGATCCTGGCCTTGTTGAGAGACAATTCCCGCATGTCGGTTACAGATATTGCCAAAATAGTGCGCATCTCTCGCACTACGGCGCAGAAACGCATCGAGATAATGGAGGCGGAAGGGATCATTACCGGGTATACCATCAAGATAAAACCGGGCATAGAGAAGAACCGCATCAGAGCCTGGATGAGTGTCGCGGTGGAAGGGGCCAGGGCGTCAACGATCATTCAGCAGTTAAGAGGCGAACCGGCGGTGCACACGTTGCATACCACCAACGGAAAATGGGATTTAATGGTGGAATTGCGCGCAGATAATCTGGAGGCTTTCGATCAGATACTGGGGCGCATTCGACGCATTGAGGGGATATACAATACGGAAACCAGTATTCTTCTTTCAACCCGAAAAGCCTGACCGCAGGGCGATGAGAGTGGCGTACTCTTCGGGCGAGTCAAGGTAGCAATCGCCATGCGGAGTCCGCCTGCAGGGAAGGGCCGAACAGCGCATAATATTTTGGTGCAGCTTAATGTTGCACGACTACAACCCGCCTTGCGGCGGGCGACGGGAGGCGTCTTCCCTTTAGCCGGACTGTGATGCAGCCTGAGCGGGGCAATGTTACGGCCTTGCCGCCGTGCCGTCTGGCAGTCGCGCGCGAGTCCATTCTGGAATGCCGCCGGATACGGGATATTTTGCGGCTTCTTTGAGATTGATATCCACGCCCAGCCCCGGACGATCGCTGAGATACGCATAACCCCGATCAATTTCCGGACAACCGGGGAACACCTCCTGCAGCGCCTCATTGACCGGGGTATATTCTTGAATGCCCAGATTGGTGATGCTCATATCAATGTGCAGATTCGCTGCAACGCCAACCGGTGAAATATCCCCCGGACCATGCCAGGCGGTGCGCACGCCGTAGAGTTCGGCGAACGTCGCCAGTTTCTTCGCAGGTGTAATTCCACCAATTGTGCTGACATGGCAACGAATATAATCAATGAGATGATTTTGAATGAGCGGCTTCCATTCATTGATTTGCGTGAATAATTCCCCCATGGCAATAGGGGTGCTGCTTTGACTGCGCATTTTGTTCAACCAGTCGATATTTTCTGGCGCGACCGGATCTTCAAGGAAGAACAGCTGATAAGGCTCGAGGGATTTCGCCATCTGAATCGCGGCAATGGGAGTAATGCGCTCATGGACGTCATGAATGAATTCAACACCAAAGCCGAGTTTATTACGCAAATGATCAAACAGTTGCGGAACCGCACGCGCGTAGGCATCGGGGTCGAAGTAAATGCCCTGCGTAGGATTGCGGGGCGAGATCTTCGGCTGAATATTGCGTGCCTTGGCAAGCTTACCGGCAATCAGACGTAAATCATCTGTTCCGGCTCCGCCGTACATCCCCATCTGGCAGCGCACATATTGATAGCCTTCTTCCATACGCGCGCGAATATTGTCTTCTACTTCGAATTCATCGGCCCCGTCGCAATGGCGGTAAAGCGGAATGCCGTCACGACACCGGCCACCCAAAAGTTCGTAAACGGGTAAATTGGCCACCTTGCCCTTGAGATCCCACAATGCGATGTCGACGCCCGACAGGGCGTTATTCATCACCGGCCCGTTACGCCAGTAGCCGCTCACTGCCGCGGATTGCCAGATATCTTCAATGCGGGCAGGGTCCTTGCCGATAAGAAACGGCTTCATGTAATGCTCGATGGCCGAAGCGACGGCATAAATTCGCTGGGTAAAAGTCGCACATCCCAACCCGTATAAACCCGGCTCGTTGGTTTCAATTTTCACCACGACCAAATCGATACCGCCAGGTGCAGTCAGGATAGTCTTGACGTCAGTTATCTTCAGGTTACTCATAGTGCTCCTCGCTCTTTTCAAGCCACTTTGTTGTATGATGTCCTACATGTTCTATCAATTAAAAAGCCCTTGCGGGCTGGTTAAATCATTACTTGTGACGAACATCCTCAATGGCATGTACGTTATGGGTCATGGCGCCATTTAGCGTTTCAACTGCCAGGGTGGCATCGCGGTTTTTCACCGCCATAAACACTTTGATGTGGGCTTCCACACTTTCGAGGGTGATGCCCAGTACGCGGTTTAATTCCTCAAGATAATGGATATAGATCCCTTTAAGAGATTCCATTACGTGAATGAATACCTTGTTGTGTGACGCCTTCACAATCGCAAGATGGAAATCGTAGTCTGCCACCGAATATCTTTTGTAGTCATCTTTGCTGATTAACATGCGATTCAGTGCATTTTCGAGGGTTTTTACGTCTTCCTCGTTGGCATTCTGAACGGCCAACTCCAGACATTTAAACTCGACGGTTTGGCGAAAAACGCGCATGTCATCAAACTCTTCCTGAGAGAGATGCAGGATTGGCTGATTATCGTTAAACGCACCATAACGCTGAACCTCGCGAGTGACATAGGTTCCCTTTCCCTGATGGGTCACGACCACGCCCAGGTCGCGCAACTTCTGCACGGCACTCCTGACGCTCACGCGGCTGACCTTGAACGTGGCCGTCAGTTCGGCCTCCGAAGGCAGCTTGCAGCCGGGTTCCACAACCCGTTCTGAATGTTCTGCTTCATCTGCTCGTAAATAACATCGACCACATTATGTTTCTGGATACTTTCCAACGCCACGGCATCTCTCACTTGTCCTACATGTCTTACGTTTTTTTAACCTGTGGCAACGGTAATGACAAGCGATTATTTTGAAGGCATTGAAGTGAGTAACGCAGGTGAGGGTTTATTATTTATTTTAATCAATAACTTAAAAGTTTTACCCTCTAAGTGCTCTCCACCATGACGTTAAAAGTTTGTGAGTTGTCTTACAAATTTGCACCCTGCCAATTGCCGTTCAATTGAGCTTAACGTAAAACCATTTCATTCACTTGTTAGTCATGTTACATGAGGAGTGGTTCATGCAGACGTTATTCAATCTCGAGGGGAAAGTTGCCCTGATTACCGGTTCAACGCGCGGCCTGGGATTTGCCTACGCACAAGGCCTGGCGCAGGCGGGTGCCAAAGTCATTCTGAACGGGACACAGCAGCAGCACATGAGTGCGGCATTGGAAAAATTGCACGCACAGGATCTGGAAGCCGAAGGCTTTCTGTTCAATGTGGCGGATGAAGAGGCGATCGAATCGGTATTTCGTCAACTCGATGCCAGAGACGTACACGTCGATATCGTCATCAACAATGCCGGTATTCAGTTTCGAAAACCGATGCTGGAACTCGCCTTGAGTGACTGGCAGCGCGTGCTGGACGTCAATCTGACCAGCACTTTTCTGGTTTCGCGCGCGGCGGCAAAACGCATGATTGAACGCAAGCGCGGCGGCAAAATCATCAATATCGGCTCGCTGACCAGTGAGGCGGCACGGGCTACCGTCGCACCTTATACGGCGGCGAAAGGCGGTATCAAGATGCTGACTAAATCGATGGCAGCGGAATGGGCCGCTTTCAATATCCAGACCAATGGTATCGGACCGGGGTATATCCTGACCGATATGAATGAAGCGCTGGTCGAAAACGAAACATTCAATCAGTGGGTCTGCAGCAGTAATCCTTCCGGCCGATGGGGCAAGCCTGACGAACTGGTCGGAACGGCCATCTATCTGGCGTCATCGGCATCCAACTATATCAATGGTCAAATGATTTACGTCGATGGCGGCTGGCTGGCGACCCTGTAAACAACAGCCTGCTACGCAAGAGCCGAGCTTCAGACTTGGCCGTACCCTACCTGATAAGCGTCACGAGGTTAAACTATGAACTCAAAAATTGCAGGGAATTTACCGGCCAGCCGTTGGGGTAAACTTATTCCGATCGCCTTTATTACCTACAGCCTCGCCTACCTCGACCGAGCCAACTATGGATTTGGTGCGGCAGCGGGTCTTGCCGAAGATTTGCATATCACGCCCGCTATCTCCTCCTTGCTGGGTGCTCTCTTTTTTCTCGGATATTTCTGTTTCCAGGTTCCGGGGGCATTTATGCAGAAAAACATTCGGCCAAACGGCTTATTTTCTGGAGCCTGATCCTCTGGGGCTTGCTGGCTACCGCCACCGGTATGGTGCACAGCGTGGCACTGCTGGCGGGAATACGTTTCATGCTCGGCGTTGCGGAAAGTGTGGTCATGCCTGCGATGCTCATTTTTCTCAGTCACTGGTTTACCCGCGCGGAACGTTCGAAAGCCAATACCTTCCTGTTCCTCGGTAATCCGATTACCGTGCTGTGGATGTCAATTCTCTCGGGATATCTGGTGAATTCATTTGGCTGGCGCGGCATGTTCATCATTGAAGGGGTGCCGGCCATATTATGGGCGTTCATCTGGTGGCGCATCTATGCCGACCGCCCTCACGATGCGAAGTGGCTTACCGAGGCCGAAAAGCGGGCGGTGGAAAATGCGCTGCTGGCGGAACAGCAATCCATCAAGCCGGTTAAAAATTACCGCGAAGCATTTCGTTCGCCGAAGGTGCTGGCGCTAGCCTTCATTCACTTCTTCTGGAACATCGGAATGTACGGTTTCATTATGTGGCTGCCGTCGATGCTGAAAAGCGCCTCCGGAATGGGCATTGTGGCGACCGGCTGGCTTTCGGCGGCTCCTTATCTGCTCGCCGTTCCTCTTATGCTCGGCGCGTCATGGTTCTCTGATAAATTCCAGCAGCGCAAGCTTATTGTTGTGCTTTTCCTTGGACTTGGCGCTGTGTGCTTTATCGCCTCCTTTACACTGGGCGCGACGCACTTCTGGCTGTCGTGGGTGTTGCTGGTTATTGCAGGCGGGGCGATGTATACGCCTTACGGGCCATTCTTTGCGGCCATTCCAGAAATGCTGCCGCGAAATGTCGTGGCGGGGGCCATGTCCTTTGTGGTCTGCTTCGGCGCGCTGGGTTCCTTCGTGGGAGCCTGGATAGTCGGCTACCTCAACGGATTGACCGGCAGTCCGGGCGCGTCGTACATCTTCATGGGAGGATCGCTGATTGTTGCCGTTTTACTGACCGCGTTCACGACCTTCAGCAGTATGAAGACGCCAGCGGCACAGGTTCGCGCGGTTTACTGAGGGAGAAAAGGTGATGATGAAAGACGCTTCCCGTGTTCGTATTCGCGTTTTGTTGATGCTGTTTGTGGTTACGGCAATCAACTACATGGACCGGGCGAATCTGGCGGTGGCCGGATCGCATATTCAGGGCGAGTTCTACCTGTCCGCCACGCAGCTTGGCTTGCTGTTTTCGATGTTTACCTGGTTCTACGCCATGAGCCAGATTCCGGTCGGCTATCTGCTTGACCGGTTGGGTTCGCGCTGGCTCTACGGCAGCGCGATTGTACTCTGGAGTCTCTTTACGCTCCTGATGGGACTGGCTTCACATCACTTTTTCACCACGGCAACGGCGTCATTCATGATGTTGCTGGTATGTCGTGCGCTGATTGGTGTGGCTGAAGCCCCGTCCTTTCCCTCCAATACGAAAATCATTGCCACCTGGTTTCCCGACCACGAACGCGCCAGAGCGACCGCGACCTATTCAAGCGCGCAATATATCGGTCTGGCTCTGCTCACACCGCTGCTGTCTTTCATTGTGAGTGAATGGGGCTGGGAGATGTCGTTTTACCTTTCCGGTCTGGTCGGCATTGTCTTTGGTATTTACTGGCTGATTGTTTATCGCGATCCGCAGCACAGCCATAAAGTGAACCCCGCGGAGCTTGACCTTATTCGTCGGGGCGGGGGATACGGGTCGGTGAATCAGCAAAATAGCGGCAGCCGAGTCAACTGGAAATCGGTGAAATACATTCTGCGTCAGCGCACTACCTGGGGGCTGTTTATTGCGCAGTTTGCCGCCTCGTCGACGCTCTATTTTTTCCTGACCTGGTTTATCGTCTATCTCGAGAAAGGTTTGCATCTGTCTATCGACAAGGCGGGAATGGGCGCCATGTTCCCGTATCTCATGGCGATGGCGGGCGTACTGTGTGGCGGAACCCTCAGTGACTTTCTGTTAAAGCGCGGCCGCAGCCGGACCTTTGCCCGAAAACTGCCGGTAATGGCGGGAATGTTGCTGACCTGCTCGATAGCATTGGTCAATTATTTCCAGGACAGCCCGGTCATTGCCATCGGTATCCTGTCGATTGCCTTTTTCGCCAATGCTTTCTCCAATCTGGGCTGGGTGGTGTGCAGCGATGTGATTCCGCGCCATCTCATTGGCACCGTGGGCGGATTTCTCAATATCTTCGGCAATCTTTCGGGCATTGTCAGCCCCATTATCATTGGCGTCATTTTACAGCGAACCCACAATTTCCAGTACGCCATGTGGTATATCGCCGCTGTTGCCCTGATGGGCTTTCTGGCCTATCTGCTGCTGGTGGGCAAAATCGAAGTCATGACACCCCCGGGTGAAGCGTCCGCCGCAGAAAAGAACACATTCAAAACCCCGTCAAACGCATAAGGGAGGCAAAATGCATCGGAAAACTGTCAACGCGGTTATCGTCAATGCCGCACATGATGTGCGCTGCGAATCACGCGAGATGAGCTGGCGTGACGAGCAGGTACTGGTCAAGGTTGAGCGTGGCGGGATTTGCGGCTCTGACATTCATTATTATCAGGAGGGTCGCGCCGGAATGTCGGTGCTGAAAGCGCCCATGATTCTAGGGCATGAATTTGTCGGCGTTATCGAGTATGCGCCTGAAAATGCCGCGTTGAAAACGGGTCAGCGCGTGGCTGTGAATCCCTCCCGGCCTTGCCGACAATGCAGGCTCTGTCAGGAGGGCAGACAGAATCTCTGCCGCGCTATGCGCTTTATGGGCAGCGCGCAATACTTCCCGCATGTCGATGGCGGATTTGCAGACTATGTGGCGGTAAGCCCTGAACAATGTGTTGCTTATAGCGAGAATGCCGAGGCCAGGGTCATCGCCTTTGCCGAACCGCTGGCGGTGTGCATTCACGCCGTGCGTCAGGCCGGAAATCTTGTCGGAAAGCGTGTACTTGTTACCGGCGCGGGGCCGATTGGTTGTCTGGTTATTGCCGCCTCGCTTGCAAGCGGCGCGACAGAAGTCGTGGCAACGGATGTCAGCGACCGCTGCCGTCAACTGGCAAAACAGATGGGCGCCAGCCTGACGCTGGATCCACGAGACACGGCTCACACCGCCGTCTGGGCTGAAAACGGAGGCAGCTTCGACGTCTGCTTCGAGGCATCGGGTGCAGGCGCTGCGGTGGTGTCGCTGGTGGAATTCACCCGTCCCGGCGGGATAATCGTACAGCTTGGCATGGGGGCGGCGGAGGTTAACTATCCGATAGGTCCCTTGCTGGTCAAAGAGGTGCAGTTAAGAGGCTCGTTTCGTTTTACCGACGAATTCACTACGGCCGTTCGCTGGCTGGAACAAGGAAAAATTGACCCGTTGCCGCTGTTGTCGGCAGAAATGCCCATGCAGGAAGCCGCGCACGCGCTGGAGCTTGCTTCAGACAAGGCACGCGCGGCCAAGGTCCAGCTGGTGTTTTGAGTTCGTGAAGTCCTCTTAGGGGTTGGTAACTGCACGAGTGAGGAAGGTCGCGGACAAAAAAGCCGCCCTCTGCAGGAGAGGGCGGCGGGGTTATTACACTTCGCCGTTATTGAGGCAGGGCATAGGCGATAACGAAGTTACCGCGTGGTGTATGCATGAAGTGATGACCGGTTGCCGTAATGGCAACGTATTCGCGTCCGTTCTGCTCATACACCATGGGGTTGGCCTGCGCACCGGCCGGTAACGCGACTGACCACACTGTCTTGCCGGTCGTGATATCGATGGCGCGCAGCAGGTTGTCCGTCGCGGCGGCAATAAACACCAGCCCCGATTTAGTGACCACCGATCCCCCATTGTTTGGCGTGCCTATCTCGATAGGTAATCCGGTTGGCAAGCCGAAGGGACCATTTTCACGTGCAGTACCCAGTGGGCGATCCCAAACCGTACGGCCATCGCGAATATCAATGGCGCGGATCCCGCCGTAAGGCGGCTCTTTACAAAGCATGCCGGTAAACGGCAACTGCCAGCCAGCGTTAACGTTGACTGCAACAGGGATACCTTCCTGCGGGTCCCCCGCACCTTCCGCTTTCCCCTCGGTCTGAGGATCATTGAGAATGTCACGCGCCTTCCAGCCACGCGCATCGGCCTCTTTACGTGTGACCAGAATGGTGTAGTTCGGCATGTCGTTATAGTTGGCAATGATAAGGCCACGCGCCGGGTCAAAGGCTACGCCACCCCAGTCAACGCCACCGTTATAGCCAGGGTAGTCGATGATAGGTTTCGTCGTGTTCGGCGGCGTGAACCTGCCCCGATAATCCGCCTTGGCAAACTGAATACGACACACCATCTGATCAATGGGCGTCAGACCCCACATATTCTCGGGTTTGAGATCCGGTTTTGCCATGGAATTAAACAGCGAGAAGGGTTGGGTCTTGCTACGCGCCTGCGGCTCGATGCCGCCTTGCGGAACAGGGCGGTTCTTCTACACCGAACAGCGATTTACCCGTCTCACGATTGAGCACATAGGTTTCACCGTTTTTGGTCGGGAAGATAATGGCCGGAATTCTTGAGCCATCAGCCTGCGGATAGTCGACCAGCGTCGGTGAGGCACCCGGGTCATAGTCCCACACATCGTCGTGCGTATTCTGGAACGACCAGCGCGGCTTGCCAGTTTCGATATCCAGCGCAGTCAGAGAAGGGGAATATTTATTCTCATTGGCGGAACGTGTACTGGAGTAGTAATCGCCCGAGGCGTTTGCCACAGGAAGATAAACCAGTCCCAGTTTGTCGTCGCCCGTGAACGGAGCCCAGACGTCGGGCGATCCACGCTTATAGAGATCCTTGCCCTGACGCGGCGCGGTGTTTTCCGGGTCGGCAGCGTCCCACGCCCATTTCAGTCTACCGGTTTTCACATCGAAGGCTTTGGTTACACCCGACGGGCCGAATGCGCGTTGCCCGTCCACCGTGGTATGACCCACGACGAGGGTATCGCGGATGACTACGGGCGGCGAGGTGATTGAAACATAGCCTTGATAGACTTCGCCCATATCCCCGGTGAGGCTGACTTCGCCTTTGGTGCCAAAATCTTCGCAGCGTTTGCCGGTCTGTGCATCGAGTTCAATGATGCGGGCATCAAGCGTACCCACGATAACTCGACGCTCACAGGCGGCCGCGGGAGAAGAGGCGGCTGTCGATGTGTTGGCTGGAAGGCCGGGGTCCTGATAATACGCCATAGAACGACAAGAGGGCGTGTAGGGAACCGCTTCGGGTGTAATGCCTGGGTCAAATTCCCACTGCTTTTTACCCGTAGTGGCATCGAGTGCTACCACTCTGTTCAGATAGCCGCACACATAGAGTGAGTTGCCGATTTTAAGGGGCGTATTTTGCACCCCCAGCGCGTGTCTTTAGGCACGTCGCCAACTTCGGCCTGCCAGGCGACCTTGAGGTCTTTCACATTGGCAGGCGTAATCTGCGTCGCCGAAGAGTAACGATCGGTAGCCTGATTACCGCCATAGGAGGTCCAGTCGGTCGATGGAATCGTGTGATTCACGCCTGTACCGGTGTTGGCCAGGAAAGGATTGTCTGCGCCGTCAGGCACATCCTTCGCTTCGGTGACATGATACGGCACGAAGGCAAGACCGCCTGCTACCACAAAGGCCAGCACCAGCACGGCGGATACCGAACGTGATACGGCGCGGGAGAGCGTGGGGTGTAAAGAAGGGAGCAGAAGCGAGAAGGCGATGGCGAAAATCAGCATCAGCGCGAATCGCGGTACCCAACCCCAGTAATCCAGACCTGACTCGCTGATGGTCCAAATCAGTGTGAAAACAAAGAGTAAAGCGAAAATCAAGGAGGCTTTGGGTGATCGACGCGCCAGTAATACCGCGCTGATAATGCTTAATAACCCTGCTATTGCGTAGTACCAGTTACCGCCCAACGTGATGAGCCACGTTCCACCGATAGCCAGTACAAGTCCAAACACACCTAAAACGAATGAAAGCAGTCTTCTGCCTCCTTTCGCCAAGGCATTTTCATGACTAATCATTATCGATCCTTATAATTTTTGTTCTGACAGGCGGGGCTTTGCCCTGTCAGAAATGGGCAGAATACGTCTCTATTCTGTGGATAATCAGAAAAGCTGAACCCTGTAACAGCTTTTACTTAACTACCCTGACAAGAAATTGCATCATTTTATTTACATAAAAAGCTCAAATGAAAATATTAGTTGTTAAATTGTAACAGCGGAACATATCTCCTTTCATTTCGTTCCATTTGGTTCGTTTGGATTTTCTCAAAGGCGATGATCGAAGGGGCGGGGAAGATTAAGTTAGTTTCGCGCGACATCAGCTGATGAAAAGCGGTGCGAGGGTAGGCAGCTTGACCCACGGTAACCGCATAGCGAGGCGGGTTGCCCGTTTGTCGGCAATGGAGGAAGGGTGTCACGGTAAGGAGGAAAAAGATGGTTAATCTTTCTGTTTTAGCGGTCAGAATAATTGACGCATACCCGACGAGGAGCATCACGCTTCGCCTGATTGCCAACGATTAACCTTCTTCGGCCTAGCGGCGGGGCAAACTAATCTCCGGCACCGGCATTAAAAATTGTCCGGGAGTTCGCACGAAATTTCCGTGCCATAGCCATATAGATTAAGCACTTTGCTCGTGGCCCCCACCTGAACCTAAAGTTTATCTCCGGCTTTTCGGCTGCCTGACAGCTTTAATTCGACAGGAGTTTGTTTGCAGTCATAGGTTTGATTGGACCATGACTCGCTCGATGACTTATAGCAAAACTTCGCGTATTGCGTGGTCATTGCGCCCGGCCCTTCGGATGCATCAAAAGTGCCTTCGATAACATATCCATCGGGACCATCCGCGCGGGAGCGTCCGTCAAAGCGCACATCATAGGTCCGATTTCCAAGGGAGTCTTCGGCAATGTAAAGGGGAGCCAGTTTCTGCCACGGGCCGCCGGGGGTGACATTCTTTCTAAAGCTGGTGGCGCTGTCAGGAAACTGGCCGCTGGTGCCTTCGTTAAAGGCAATCCTGAAGTCGACGGTATCGTTGGGTTCGCGGGTGCCTTTCCCTCCACGGCTATTCGATTATCCCCATAGTTCTCCAGCACGTAGTCGATGTCGTTATAACCACTCTTCGAGCCTCCATGCTGGAAACGCACGATATTCTTTAAACCTCCACCGGATCTATTGAGTCCGGATCGCGCGATTAACGTCCCCGAAAAGGTGTAACCTCGGCTTCCATCCGGCGCGATGACGCCTTCAAACGTAAGCTCGGACTGAACGTTGGTTTTGTAATGTATCTGCACTTTAGGCATGGCATGAATCTCCCTATCGATTTAAGGTAGCAGGACAATAAATACTTAAGGAAAATTAACTAAAAGCTAGCCGAATTACAAAGCGCTGCCAAACTTTTTGTAGCGTTCTTTTTACAGTAATTTACTCTTAAGTTAACGAAAAAGGGTTGATATCTGCTCGATAGAGTAAGGTGTTATCCCAAAAAGATGATCATAAAAAGCTGCGTAAAGCATCAAAATTGCTGCCATTGACTTTCTTTTTGTTGGATTTGCATTTAATTGTAAACTGACTGCAAGTGCGTGAGGGGAGGGGATAAAGGCATTTAGAGGAGGTCGAAGATGACCTACTATCAAGTTCTCGTTTTGTGATCGTCATCATTTATTTATGCAAATACATGAGAATTTGTTATGTATTTTATCAATATTTCTAATTGTGATGCCCCTGTTCGTAAATAGGTTCACTATGACGTTGAAAACGGATTGGCGACACTGGCTTACTTTACCCAGTCTTGAACGATATTTTTAGACGATTACACTAGGGCAGGAATTAAGTCACAGAGCCTCGATAGGGTAAGTGCTCATCTTCACGACAGGGGTTGGAATGAACAACGATATAAGATCACTGGATCTTAATTTACTTAAAGCCCTGGATGCCCTGATTGATGAAGGCAGTGTCACCCTGGCGGCGCAACGTCTCTCTCTGACTCAGCCTGCGGTAAGCGGAATGCTGACGCGGTTGCGTGACTATTTCAACGATCCGCTTTTTATTCGCACGCACAAGGGGATGGTGCCCACCCTTCGAGCCCTCGAGCTTGGCGGTCCCGTTAAACAGATTTTGACGGAAATTTCCATCCTGCTGAAACCGGTTGATTTCGATCCTGTCAGGGCAGAACTCACTTATACCCTTGCCGCGACGGACTACGCCCTGAGAGCGGTCATTGCTCCGCTGATGCTGGCGCTGAAGCAGCGTGCGCCCCTGATCCGCGTGGCCGTGCGGAGCTATGACAGCGAACGAATATTTCATCAGCTGGAGCGGGGCGATGTCGATCTGGCGCTATTGACGCCGCAAACCACGCCTGTTGATCTTCACAGCCGCGCGCTTTATCAGGAAGAATACGTTTGTGTCATGCGGGCCGGGCATCCCCTTGCGGCGCAAGGCTCTCTCACGCTGGAGCAGTTTTGCGCCCAGGAACACATTCTGGTGTCCAACGAAGGCCGTTTCTGGGGAGGCACTGACGAAGCGCTGGCCGAAAAGGGGCTGACCCGCCGCGTCGGTATGTCTGTAAACAGCTTTCTGGCATTGCCTGAACTGCTCAGGTTGACGGACATGATTGCCGTCGTGCCATACCGTCTGGCTTATCATCACGACTATCTGGTCATCATGAAAACGCCGCTTACGGTGCCGGGATTTATCAAAAGTATGGCCTGGCACGAGCGTGCTCATCGAAATGTGGCCCATCAATGGATTCGTGCGCTTTGTGTCGAAGTCAGCCAGAATCGTCCATCATAGCGTTAATATTAAACGGGGAAGGCAGGGAGTGGGGTAGGTAATATTACTTATCTTATATTGCTTATCATTAACGATAATTTGTCTTATAAAACCTTGGGCCGATAATAGCTTCATGTTGACGCGACCTTGACCTGAGGTGGCGATTTTAAAATGAGGATTAAATTATGCATTCGATTCACTGGCCTGAAGGTTTTGTTCCCGGTTTTAGCGATAACTTTGTGTCTAACGAAATGATTGTGGCCGACCTGAGTGTCAAAGACATCTGGCCGTTCCTGAATCAGCCTTTCCTTTGGCCGACGTACTACAAAAACTCTGCCGACGTACGCTTCTACGACGACAAAGGTCCTGAACTGGAAAACGGCGTGCGCTTTTACTTCAGCACCTTTGGTTTTCCTGTCGAGTCTCAAGTCGTTGAATATGTTGCGCCTGCCGAAGGACAACCTGCGCGCGTGGCCTGGCACGGCTGGTCTGGTGAAAAAAACGCCGCCGATCGTCTGGATGTTCATCATGCGTGGCTGCTCGAAGATTTGCCGGGTAACCGTGTGCGTATCCTGACGCAGGAAACCCAGAACGGCGCACCCGCCAAAGCGTTGGCGACAACCCGTCCGAATCCTATGCTGAACGGACACCAGGAATGGCTCGACGGGTTAATCGAGGCCGCTTCCAAAAAAGCCTAATCACGCTGCGCGTTCCCGTTATCGCCCCAAACTGGGGTGATAACGGCTTATTTCCCTACCTTTAGTCGTAATCTCCTGTTTTCCTCTCGCGCGCATCAGCGCACTGAAAAAAACCTCGCCGCTAAAAGCGTTGTTTATTGAGCCCGTCAAAGTCATGGGCAGGCCCTCAAACGGTCAGATAACCGCCGTCCACAGGCAGGATAATGCCGGTGATAAACGACGCCGCAGGACTGGCAAGAAACACCACGGCTTGCGCAACATCTTCCGGTGTTCCCCAGCGCCTGAGAGGCGTGCGCTCAAGAATAGGGGCCGCACGGCGAGGATCGTCCTGAAGCGCCTGCGTCAATGATGTTGCTATCCAGCCGGGTGCCACGGCATTGACCCGAATACCTTCCTCGGCATAGGCAATGGCCAGCGATTTGGTCAATTGCATGATCCCGCCCTTGCTTGCGCTATAGCCCGGCACCAATCCGCCTCCAAAGAAACTGAGCATCGAGGCCATATTGATAATACAGCCCTGACTTTGCGCCAGTTTTTCACGGGCCGCAGAACAGCAACGCAGTGTGCCGGTGAGATTGATATCTATCACATTTTCAAAGACGTCGACCTGATGTTCAGCCCCACGACTGATGATGCCGGCACAGTTTACGAGCACGTCGAGTTTAGACATGTCGGCCATCAACGCGACAATGGACGAGTTATCGCGAACATCGAGTTCACGAATCTCCACGGTGTCCTGTAATGCCAACTGATTATCGTCACATCGAATCCCTGCTGCCATAACTCGTGCACCAAGTTGTGCAAGCAGCGTGACGATGCCCGCGCCAATACCGGTTGTGCCTCCTGTTACCAGCGCAGTTTTACCCGCCAGCAAATGAGTGGAAAACGACATCATGCACTGATTCCTCCATAGAAATGCGGCCAGACGAATGACAAATTTTTACTCACGACTCGCGGGTGAAAGTCATTCATCACCAAAGTCAAACCTAGCGAATAAACCGGTCAACAAAATCGGCGCCCAACCCGCAGGATTCATAATGCTTGCGGCACATATCAATTTTGGTAAAGACATCTTCAAAGCCGACGTTAGCGCCCCAGGGATCGACGTAATACATACAGCCATTGACCTGAAACAGCGTGATCATCTCCTCCACATCTTCATCTACGACCAAGGTGTGGGTTTCACCCGGTGGCTCAAAAACATAACCGCCTTCCACGGCCTCCCAGTCATGTTCCAGATAGCGCCAGCGACCTTTAATGACATAGGCATGAACCGGCGCAGGGTGGCGATGACGACTGAGCACACCCGATTTTCTGACTTTGAGCAGATTGACCCAATAACCTGCGGAACGATTCAGGCAAAGAGGGCGAAACCACACGTTTTCCGCCTGAGGCACCCAGATACGGGGGTCTTCCGGCATCGCCTGGCTGACAACGAGATCCGGCACCATTTCCGAAGGTTGTGAAAATTGATAAGGCATACGGCGCAGCGTTTCCGTATCCAGATTTTTATCTTTTTGCTCCATCGTGATCTCCTCGTTTTCGAGAGTTACAAGTCAGTGCAAGCAAACAAACCTTGCTTTAACTGACATGTCATTATTGAGGTGAGTGGAGTAAATAATAACCGGTAATTTACACCAGTCATCCTATAAAAGTTGATTTTACGTGGCAAAATCTCTGTTTGTGATCGAAGTCTGCTTTGTTTGATAAAACTCTTCCTAAATTCAGCTTCTCGCTCTTTACTGTTCTGACATGTCAGTTGATCTTGTCGAAACAGGAAAATAACTATGTACTCTGCTAAAAAATCTCTGAATGACACGATGGGAAACAGGCGCTGGTCTGTCGCGTTTATCCTTTTGGTTGGTGGTTTTATCAATTATCTCGATCGGGCGAGTTTATCTGTTGCTGCGCCTACCATGATGGAGGACCTGCATTTGTCCAACACCGATATCGGACTGATGGGATCGGTGTTTTCACTCTTTTTGCTTTTAGTCAGTTTCCTGCCGGTTGGCTGGCCGACCGTTTCGGCCCGCGTAAGGTTTATGCCGGAGCCGCGACGCTGTGGGGGCTTTCAACCATGCTGACCGGACTTTGCAGCTCATTGACCTCCCTGCTTTGTGCCCGTGCGCTGCTGGGAATGACAGAAGCGCCCGGCTGGCCAACCTCCGCCAAAATCACCTCGATTTGGTTTCCACGAAAAGAGCGGGCATTGGCAAGTTCTATCTGGGATGCCTCATCGCGTTGGGGTTTGGCATTCGCCCCGCCTTTACTGGTGTTTATGAGTATTCATTTCGGCTGGGGTGCCTTGTTTTATCTGGCGGGAAGTCTGGGCGTTATTTTTGGCCTGATATTTTTCCTCATCTATCGCCAACCTGAAAATCATCCCCGTATTTCCTCTCGCGAACGGGATTATATTCAGGCGGGTGGGGAGGGAATGTACCGCGTGCAGAGCCGGGCGCGAGAGTAAAATGGGCGTCGCTGTTTCGATATCAGTCCATGTGGGGAATGATGCTGGGCTGGTTCTGCTATATCTGGCTGTTCAATATCTTTGTCACCTTTCTCCCGCTGTATCTCATGAAAACGCAGCATGTCACGCTTAACGCGATGGGCATTTATGCCAGCATTCCCTATCTGGCGGGTATCGTCGGGGCGGCATTGGGGGGTACGCCGTAAAATGGCTAACCGATCATCAGACTCAGTCCGATCCGCTCAGAGCCAAGAAGATAGTCATCATGGTTGCGGCGTTGATCAGTGGCGCGGCAACGATTGCCGTCCCATTTTGCGACACCCTGACCCTGACGCTTGTGATGATGACGGTGGCCATGTTCTGTCTTTCGGCCGTTTCATGCACCTGCTGGGCTATTCCCGGCGATGTGGCTTCCAATGACATCGTTGGCTCGGTGTGCGGGATACAGAACTTTGGCGGTTTCTTTGCCGGGGCGCTGTCACCGCTGGTGACCGGGTATATTGCCGATGCGACGGGTTCCTATGCCATGGCGTTTGTGAGTGGCGGTGCCATCGCCGCGTTGACCGGTTTCTGTTACTGGTTTCTGGTTCGCAAACCCATTGTGAAAAAAGAGAGTGAAGTGATGGACGAACGCCTGCAGCCAGAAAGTTAGCGAGACGGGCAGCAAGGCAGAATATTCCGCCTTGCTGTTTTGTTGCCGGGACTTCAACGTGCGGTATAAGGTTTCCCACCCACCTGAACCTTGTAGATGCGGAAGTTGGCTACCTTCGGATTATCAAAATTCATCTCGCCCCCGACCCAGGAATTAAGATGATTGCTGACAAAATAAAGGCTGCCATCAGGCCCCCAGCCAATGGTATCGGGCCAGGCGATATCCGGGCTGCTCACAAGCGTCGTTATCTTGCCGGTTTTGGCGTCTCGCTTGGTCAAACCATTTAAGGTGAGCGCCGTCAGGTAGAGATTGCCCGCGCGATCGGCGGTCATACCATCGGTGTTGGAGGGCAAGGTATTCACGACTTTTATCCCGCTTTCGATTTTTTCTTCGCTGTTGCCAAAGTCACGCAGCAATGAGGTTGGCACGCTCATCAAACGGTTGCCCGTCAGATTGGTCCAATAGAGCGTTTTCTTGTCGCCGGATAAGGCAATACCGTCGGCCCCTGTCAGCATGGCGTTAGGCTTGCCGTCTTTGTCTTTCAGGACCTTCTCGCCATGAATGCGAAAGGTGAAGCCGGGTTGATCGTTAACCCAGGCAGGATTCGACAGTACACGTTTGGCCTGACCGGTTTTCATGTTATAGACCAGCAGAGCGCCTTTGAGAGGGTGACACATAATCCCGGAATCTGTGATGTAAACAACCCCGTTATCATTATCAACGGCCACATCGTTCAGGAAGGAGCAGGCGAAATCCACTTGATCCGAAGTAAATTGATATCGCGCCACTTCCTTGTTGCTGTTCAAGTCCCAGGCGATGAGTTTTTCATCTCCCGGCTTGTTCGGCGCACCAGCAATATGACCCTGATCCAGAATCCACATCACGTTGTTTCGATCAATTTCGAAGCCGAGTACGGCTTTCAATCCCTGCGGGTTATTGATGTCGTTCATTTCCCTGCTTGGAAAAGGTTTCAACACCCATTGGCCATCCTTTTTCTCCAGTTTTGAGAGTGTAGCCGGAACCTCGGGACCTCCCCATCGTGCGGTGCTGACATAAATATTGTCATGGGCATCCACCTTGACCCCGTGGAGCATCGCCTTGGTATCATTTTTTTCCACTGCGCCTCGGCAGTGGCGTTTCCCAAATCGTAGGGCAGGCGGTTCCATTCGGCCACGACCGTAAGTTCGGGCTGCGTCGCAGCGAATGACAGTGCTGTAAATCCAAAGCCTAGACAGGCAGAAGTCATGGAAAGGGCAATCAGGCCGGGCTTGAAGCTGTTTGATTTCATACGGACTCCATAAAGTATGCAGTGGGTTTTCTGACATGTCAGAATTTAGCATTCCTTTTTTATTTCTCTTGAAATAATTTTCTGAAATGCTTCTAACCTCACAAAAATTGCGCCCAACTTTCTCCTTCACATCAGAAGCAAGACAGTCGAAAAAATTAATCGAAAGATAACAGGAAATTGTGGCTGATTCGCGTCTGGGTGAAGCATGAGGTAGGGTTGGAGGCAAGCACGGCAATTTGCGTGCCATGAAAATGATCGACTGTGATCTTGCTCACCACACTCGGCGAATATATCTGGGTTCTGTGATTTTTTTAGCAAATATTTAACAATTTTAGCGTGTTTGAAAACGTATCTGATAAATTTGTGACATGTCAGATTGTGAACGCCAGTGATAACGAGCGGAAGGTCTTTCCAGATCCCTGCTTTTCCATTTCTGCGGTCATCGTCTCACTCACTCATCGTTCTTCAACCTCTAGAATAAGCAGGAAAATCGCCATGAGTACGTTGACCCAACAAAGCAGTGCAAGCGCGGGAGACCTTGAGCAATCTACGGTGCGTAAGACCATCATGATGCTGGTGCCCCTGATGGTGGCTATGTACGTGATTGCCTATATTGATCGCCAAAATATCAGCTTCGCAAAATTGCAGATGATCGGCAGTCTGGGCTGGAGTGAATCGGCATTCGGACTGGGTTCTTCACTGTTTTTTATCGGATATCTTGTTTTTAGCGTGCCGGGCAATCTCATCCTCTCCAAGGTAGGCGCAAAACGCTGGTTTGCCTTGAGCCTCTGCGCGTGGGGCGTTATCACCATTTCGCTGGCATTTACTCAAAGCCTGACCATGTTTTATCTGCTGCGCTTTATTCTCGGATTGGCAGAGGCCAGTTTTTATCCGGGCCTTATCTATTATTCAACCCAATGGTTCCCGACCAAATACCGTCCGCGAATCGTGGGTTTTCTGGTCATGGCCAGCATGTTTGCCAACATGATTGGGGCTCCCCTCAACGGCGGGTTGCTGAGTCTGCACGGTTTTATGGGGTATGAAGGCTGGCAGTGGTTATTCTTTGTGACAGGATTACTGGCGCTGATACTGATAGTCCCCGTATTGTATTTTTCCCGGGCACTCCGGAGCACTCCACTTTTCTGGCACCGGCCCAAAAAGCGTGGTTGCTCAAGCGTCTTGACGAAGAGCGCCGTCAGCAAACCGATCAGTCCGTCAATACGCTCTTCAAGTCGTTAACCGACAAGCGTGTACTGGCGCTGGCGCTGGTCTATGGATTTATCTGTTTTGGTGCCTACGGTATCAGCTACTGGATGCCCACCATCGTCAAGTCGTTTGGTGTTTCGGATATGAAAAACGGCCTGGTCAATATGATCCCGTGGGCGCTGGTCATGATCCTGCTGCGCTGGTTGACCAAAAATCCGGAGCGTACCAATAACCCCTTCATTAATGTTGCGCTACCCATGTTTACCGCGTCACTCTGCCTGATAGGATCGGTGTGGTTCTATGCCGTACCGGTCGTCAGTTTCGCCTTCATATGCGGTGTCGTGCTCTCCGTCTTTGCTATCCAGCCCTGCTTCTGGAATATGACCAAATTCCTCTCTGGTGCATCGGCGGCGGCGGGTCTTGCCATTATCAACTCGCTGGCAAACCTCGGCGGTTTCTTTGCCCAGAACACCATTCCTTTAGTGCGTGACGAAATGCAGAGTGCCTCTGCGCCTATGATCTACCTCAGTATCGTGATGCTGGTGGGAGGAATCTGTACCGTCCTTATCATCAAATGGCTGCAACGCAAAGGCGAGACGGTTGTCGCCGCCCCTGTTGCAGGCCACTAACTGACATTTCAGATTTGCAATTTTAGTGTGACGTGAATCACTACTGGCAACAATAAATATTGCCAGTCGAGATAGGCTTTGTCAGTATCAATTAAAACTAACATGTCAGATTTCAGGAGTGGCAATGAAAAAAATCGTCGTCCTTGAACCGGGTTATGCCAATTATCATGAAGAAGAAACCGTGTTGGCTGCCTTTAACCCTCAGTTCGTCGTCATCCCCAAAGGGGCGTCTGACGAGGTGCGCAAACAGGCGTTGGCAGACGCTGACGCGGTCATGATTCGCGAAGCGCCACTCCCGGCTAGTGCAATTCGCACCCTGGAAAAATGCCAGATTATCGTCCGCTACGGGGTTGGGGTCGACAATGTGGATTTGGACGCCGCGAAAACGCAGGGTATCTATGTCGCAAACGTGCCCGATTATGGCTCGGAGGATGTTGCCGAGCATGCGCTGGCCATGCTGCTGGCGAGTGTCCGTCGTATTGCTTCACGCAATGCCCAGGTTCATCAGGGGCAGTGGAATATTGGTCAGGCCGAGCCGATGTTCAGACTCGGCGGCAAGGTGCTGGGCATTGTGGGTTTTGGGCGCATTGCCCGTTGTCTGGCCACCAAGGCCAGCGGGCTGGGTTTGAGCAATATTCTGGTGTGTGATCCCCTGCTTGACGAGGCGCAGGCGGAGGCTGCGGGCGTCGTCAAGTCCTCTCTCGAAAACCTGTGTCGCGAAGCCGATCTCCTGTCTTTGCATGTTCCGCTCTCTCAGGCGACTCGGCATTTGATAGGCCGGGAACAGTTGGCATTGATGAAACCCACGGCAGTTTTAGTCAATACCTCGCGCGGCGGACTTATTGATGAGCAGGCACTGTATGACGCGCTCAGCAATAACCGCCTGTTTGCTGCGGGTCTGGACGTGTTCGAAACCGAGCCTGTCAACGCGGACAACCCTCTGCTGAGCCTGCCCAATGTGATTTGTACCGATCACACCGCCTGGTTTACCGAAGAGTCAGTGATTGAACTCCAGCGCAAAGCCGCACAGGAGGTCTTGCGTGTTTTTGAAGGCAACCGACCCTTGCACTGGGTGAATCCATAATTTAAATACAATGTAATCAGGAGTATACGATGTACAGCAAAGAGATTATTGAAGGTTATCGCGCGATATTTTCAACGGCATCCATCGCCGATGCCTGCGATATTATTGTAGGTAAAACCATGTTCCTGCCGTTCGAAGTCAAGAATCGTATCAATGACAAAAAGATAGTCGGCCCGGCGGTCACGATTCTGGAAGATGTTACCGAAGAAAAACTGCCGCCGCAGCATGCGCTTGATGCCATTGATGAATCGGAAGCCGGTTCAGTCATCGTCATCGGAGGGTGCAAGGCGCTTGAAACGGTGGCGGTGTGGGGCGGCCTGATGACGGCGGGTGCCGTCGCCAACAAGCATGAAGGGGCGGTGTTGATGGGCGGCGTGCGCGATTTGATTGAAATTCGCCGTGATTATGATTTCCCGGTATTCGCCAAAACCGTCACGCCGGGCACAACGCTTGGGCGCTTCAAAACGCTGGCGTCCAATCAGCCTGTCACCCTGGGCGATGTCACGGTTAATCCGGGCGATTTGATAGTCGGTGATGTCGATGGCGTGGTATGCGTTCCGAAAGAGCATGTCGAGGCTGTACTCGCGTTGTCGGTTTCCATCGATAATCGTGAACTGGAACAGGCCAAGCTTATTATCGAATCGGGTTCATTGCGTGAAGGTCTGGCCAAGTATGGCCGTATTTGATTAGCTAGAAGCGGCCTCGCCGATGCTTTTCGAGGCGAGGCCGGGAGGACAGGGAAAATGAAAAATTTCGATATTCTTTCTTTCGGCGAACCGCTATACGAAATCAGCGAGTTGCCACAGGAAGGGGAAGCGCTCCACTATCTCGGCGGTTACGGCGGCGATACGTCGAATTTTGCCATCAGTGCAGCACGACAGGGCGCAAAAGTGGCCATGTTTACTCAACTGGGCACAGACGTTTTTGGCGACAGATTTATCGCGTTATGGCGGCGTGAGGGCGTGGATTATCAGCATGTGCTGCGTCACGACAGCGCGCCGACCGGCCTCTATTTCATCACCCACGACAACATGGGACATCATTTTACCTTTTATCGCAAAGGCTCGGCGGCCGCCTGTCTCCAGCCTTCCCAACTTCCCGAACCAGGCCATCGCAGACGCGAAATTGCTGCACACCTCTGCCATCACACTGGCTATCAGCGATTCGGCCTGCGACAGCGTATTTGCTGCCATCGAACTTGCACGCCGCCACGATACGCTTGTCTCTTTCGATACCAACCTCCGGCTCAAGCTGTGGCCACTTTCTCGTGCAAGGGCCATCATTCATGAAGTCGCACGTTCGGTTGACCTCTGTCTGCCGAGTCTTGATGAGGCACGTTTACTGACCGGATTGCACGAGGCCGAGGCGATTGTCGATTTCTACCTCAATCTCGGCGTCAAGGAGGTAGTCTTGAAGCTGGGCAGCGAAGGCGCGATGTATGCCAATGCACATCAACGATGGCAGGTGAAGGGGCATCGCGTCGATACCGTTGATGCTACCGGGGCAGGCGACTGTTTCTCCGGAGCCTTTCTGACGCAGTATCTCTCAGGATGTTCACCCGAGCGGGCGCTTGACTATGCCAACGCCGCGGCAGCCCTGACTACGAAGGGTTATGGTGCCGTCAAGCCAATCCCCTCAAGGCAGGAGGTCGAGCACTTTATCAAGACAATCACCCGATAACAGCAAGATGTGACGCACCTCCTGACGAGATGCGCTGCAAGGCCCGCCGACGTGTCTTAGGGAAGAATTTTCTGGTATACATAGGACTTGGGCACGGCAAAAAAGCCGTCTATCCACCAGGCGTGGCGATGGAGAAGCAGAACAGCATGGCGCAGGACCTTCTGAAGGATGTAGTTTACAAGCGAATCAAGGACATGATCATCAATGGTTCTCTGCCAATGGCCGGGAAACTGTCAGAGACGGTTTTAGCTACCCGTCTCTCGGCCAGCAAAGCGCCGGTCCGTGATGCCCTGCGCCGATTGCAGAGTGAAGGTCTGGTGCAAATCAAACCCAAGAGCGGCACCTTTGTGTTCAGTCTCAGCGACGTGGATTTCAAGGATTTACTCGATTTTCGCTTTTATATCGAATCTAAAGCCATGTCGTTGTCATTGAAAAAGAACCCTAAACAGCTGGTGCAGGAAATATCGTCCATTCTGGATAATATGGATTTCTGCATCAACAACGGTTCTACAGTGGAATATATTCGGCTCGATAATCTCTTTCACGAGGCGTTATTCAACTGGTGTCAGAATCCTTATCTTACTCAGGCATACGGGCTTATTTCATCACGCATGGCGACAATTCGTCATTATATGGGCAGCAATGATGAGCATATGCACCGTTCCTATGTGCAGCATGTGACAATTGTTGCCGCACTGCGGGATAACGACCTCGATACAGCGCTTGAGTCTTTAAAAGGGCATATTCTTCCAGAGTTTGGCGCTTATTGGGGATTGCTGTAACAAGCTTTCGATAATATTACCCGGGTATCGCCAATAACGTTACCCGGGCTTGAGATAATTAGCCTCTCACCAGACCACCCAGCTTTATACCGGAAAATTCTTCCGGCAACGTGATGGAATAAACAATGAAAGGCGCATCTGAACCGGCATGGGGCGCAGGCTGCTTTACCGGTATATAGAGTTTTCTGTCATGGCTGATAAACGAGCCATCGGGGCGCACCAGTTCTGGACCCGAGGCGATGACGGCGGTCTTTCCGGATGGCGAAAGCAGGGTAATATTGTGCGTAATGGTCTCTGAAAAATACACATTGCCCAGGGAGTCCATACAGCATCCGCCCGCAAAATTGTTGTCGTAAACACGCTCGATGGCTTGTTGCAGTTGTTCCTCGGAAACATCGGCATCGTTGAGTAATCGCGTTTCGAGTCGATATAGCGGACCGGTAGGGGCCGCCCAATAAAGCCATTTCCCCTCGGAAGTAATTTCAATCATGTCGCTGTTGGGCGGATGAAAAACGTTGCCTCCCTTGATGTGGGCCAGAATGGCGGGCACTTTCGCTGCCGACGCGAGTAATGCCTTTTTGCCCGAAAGCCTGCGTACTGTTTTTCCTGATTGCAGATCATGAATGATGATTCCGCCCAGTCCAGAATCCGAGATATACATCTTGTTGCCATGAAAGCGTAAATCATTCATCTGCGCCCCAGGCGGCAAAATCGTGTCGTCAAAGCGGATTATCCTGAGAATAGCCCCCGACTTTGAATCGAGTTGCACCAGTTTCTGCGCACCGGTTTGAGGCACGGCATACTCCGCCGGAAATACACCGGCGCTCACGGAGCCTTGATCCACACACCAAATCGTATCGTCTTCGAAAATATGCACGGAATTCAGGTAAACAAAGGCCTCGCGTCCGTCCTTGCCGGGCGCCCATTCATTCCAGCTATTGCCGGGGAAGGCTGCCAACGTCCCGTCGCTTTCAAGGCGAGCCAACGACGGCGTCGGTTTATCGGCGGCGTAACGGGGGAGCCCTAAAAAAGCGTATTATGACGGGTTAATGCAACCTGATTGGCCATCCACGGCGATCGCACGGCAATCTCGAGGGCAAGCGGCTTTTCTGCTGCATGGGCAGGGCGCGCACGGGTGAGTATTCCAGCGCCCAATGCGCCCATGACACCAATAAATGTACGACGGGATGTCTGCAATTCTGACCTCCGGAAAGAGTCTGCCTATAAGCCATATAGGATGGTCGGTTAACCTGTAAATGCTTTGGAGTTTACTTCATTCCGTTTTCATCACTTAACTGTTTTTAGGCACGAAATGTTGCCGAATCGCCTTGTGAGTTTCGTGGAGAATAACTCGATGTTCTGCGCGAAATATCGAAACAGAAGGCGGAAGGAAATAAAAATGCGACGCTTATGGGGCCGTGATTTTAAAAAGACGCAGGCTCGGGAATAGAATCGGCCATGTCGAATAATGCATTGCTTACAGCTATTTCCAAGGCGGTGGTGTGGTTGCCCTTGCAAATTCGTTTAACGCATCTGGACTATACTGAATGGAAACATGCATCGGACGCAAATTTTCATACCATGCACTGATAATACAAAGGTTCACCTGAAATAAATGACAGTTTGCAGGGGTACGCCATGTCAGGGTTCGATTTACATAAATTCCTTATCAATGACCAGCCTTACACCTTTCTTTTCGAAGTCATTCTACGCGTCTTCATTGCCTATGCGGTAGTTTTCACCTTTCTCAAAGTGTCGGGCCGCCGAGGGGTTCAGCAACTTTCACTCTTTGAAGTGGTTATCATACTGACCTTGGGGTCTGCCTCCGGCGATGTCACGTTCTATGATGATGTTCCCATACTGCCGGTGGTTCTGGTTTTTGTTGTGCTGCTTATGCTCTATCGGCTAACGACCTGGTCGATGACAAAATCATCTTTCATATCAACGCTTGTGGAGGGTAAAGTCGTCACGCTTATTGCCCACGGAAAATACGTTTCAACCAACCTCGACCGGCTGAATATCTCCGAAGATGAATTTCTGATGGAGTTACGCCTCAAGGGTACGGAACATCTGGGCCAGATTCGCCTTGGATTGGTGGAGGTCGATGGTCAGTTGAGTCTCTATTTCTATAAAGACGACGATGTCGTCCCCGGCCTTTCTGTTCTGCCCGCAGAACATCGCCCCTGTTTCTCGCTCATTCCGCATAACGGGCTGTTTGCCTGTAATCGCTGTGGCACCACTCGACAGATGACGGCCGGAGACAAACGGCAATGCCCCGTGTGCGGACGGGAAATCTGGTCGGCTGCACTGCATTCACGCCGCACGTAACAGGCCTCTCCCATCATCGACGCCAGTCACGGCGAAAAGGTTTGATGCTCGCGACTGATTTGCAGACCGGCGTTGCGCTTTCTGCCGAGGAGAAAACGTTGGCTGTCGACCGGCCATGTCAATTTGCTGTCATCTTGGCGCTGTAACATCGTGCGAACGTTACTTTTAACGAGATGATAAGTCTGGAGTTGCCATGTCCGTCGCTACCGTTCTGCCTGCCAAGCTTGAAACAACTGTTATCGATACCAGTGTGCGGATGCGCGCAACGCAAGTGGGTCGGCAGTGCGAGATCCTGGCCCACAGCTATCTTGAATACTGTTCGCTGGGTGATTTCTCTTATGTGGGTGAATATTGCTGTATCGCCGATGCCGACATTGGCCGGTTTACGGCGATTGCCAA
The DNA here is from genome assembly GCF_026967475.1 of Rouxiella chamberiensis. Lineage (NCBI taxonomy): Bacteria > Pseudomonadati > Pseudomonadota > Gammaproteobacteria > Enterobacterales > Yersiniaceae > Rouxiella > Rouxiella chamberiensis. Next base: position 1,059,295 of record NZ_CP114058.1, read on the forward strand.
TCAGGTTCGCATCGGCGCTCCCAATCATCCGATGGATCGCGCCTCGCAGCACCGTATCACCTATTGCCCCGAATACTATGACGTTGATGCCATAAGAGATGCCGAGTTTTTTGCCGCGCGCCATGAAGACAGGGTCGTGATAGGAAACGATGTCTGGATAGGGCACGGGGTTATCGTATTGCCCGGCGTCAAGGTCGGCGACGGAGCGGTTCTGGCGGCCGGTGCGGTAGTAACCAGAGATGTTGCGCCCTACACCCTTGTTGGCGGTGTACCGGCCAAGTTAATCAGAAATCGATTTGACCCTGAAATTGCGTTGCAACTCGCACAGATTGCCTGGTGGGATTGGCCCCTCGCTAAAATCATCGAAAACCTGTCAGATTTCCAGACGGCGGATGTTAAACATTTTTGCCTGCGACACGCCAGATAATCAAACGCATTCAGTAGATTAACAGGGCCTCAAGCATTGCCTGTCGAGGCCGTCTGGTTTCCTCTTCAAGACTTTCAGCTATTTCAGCAGGGCAGTGCCGTTGCTCATCAGGTCATGAAAATCACTGAATACGGGAGCGCCCGACGCCTTCAACAGTTCTGCCTTGGCGTCGCGTCCTATGCCAATAAACGGCAGGGCAAGATTCCGGGCCGTTTTCAAGTCCCATAGTCCATCGCCGATAGAAATAATGGCGCCTGGCTTTTGTTCGGGAAAATGCTGACTTCCCACTCGGATAGCTTCCCGAAGGATATCTTCGCGCGTGGAAAACTCGGAGGCGGTGACGAGGATGACCTCTTCGGCAACCACACCGACTGCCGCCAGTTTTTTCTCTGCGCCAAAGCGAAGGCTGCCCGTGGCGTAAACCACTGTCCATGCGCGCTCTTTTAACCACTGCAAAAAGAGAGTCGCGCCGGCAATTTCGGTGAAAGGGCTAGATGCAAATTCGTGTTCCAACGCGAGTTGGTACCTTGACTCGAGATCCGCGACCTTTGCGCGACCATCAAATTGCGCCTCTTCCCAGGCTTGCTGGAAAATTGCGCTGTCCGTATGGTGTGTGTAATGGCTCCAGTCTGTTCTCAGATCCGGAAAAGAAAAAGTACGCAGGGCGGATTCAAATGCGCGCTGATGCTGTGCAACGCTGTCAGTCAAGGTGCCATCAATATCAAAGATTACGATACCGGGAATGTCGTGGGTCATTAATTGTGTCGTCCCTTGGAAAAGAATGATTCGGCGGATTCATCTTAAAGCCAATCTATTCCTGGGCAATGCAGACAATAAGTACTTTATTGACATTCCTAATTCATTTAAGTGATAACGAACTGGCGAGAAGTTATAGGCTAAGTGGAAATAGCCTCTACTCTCTATAATATTATGCGGTAATGGCATGAAGAATCGGGTTCTGCCTGGAAGGGGGTTCACGTTATATTGGCGTTTAGGATGATGAGTAATGAAAAAAGGCGCTCAAAGAGCGCCAAAGTCATCAACCTGAATCATCCTTGATTCTTTTTTTATAATAACGGTCAATCAATAAGGGTTATTATTGATGGGTTATTTTGCGTCATTTTTCTGACTTGCGTCTTTCAATGCGGCGGGCTGCAGGTTATTTCTCGCCTTTGTCTGCTTGCGCAGTGCGGCGACCTCCTGTGCCGTTACCTCGCCCGCCTGATTGCCCCATGAATTACGCACGTAGTTCAGGATGTCGGCAATCTGCTGGTCGTCCATTTTCCAGTCGAACGACGGCATGCCCGCCGCGGTTTGACGATCGGCAGTATGAGGTGCACGCGCGCCGTTGAGCATGGCGGTTATCATGTTGGTCGGGTTATTCCGCATCGAGCCATTGCCTGCAAACGCCGGCACCATCCCCGCAATACCTTCGCCTTTTTCGCCGTGGCAGGCCGAACAGTTGACTTCGAAGGTCAGCGCGCCCTTGCTGCGGGCCGCGTCATCCATCGCCAGGGCCTTCGGCGCGGGGGTGTTTGATGCCGGAAGGCTCTTGAGATAAGCCGCGACGGCCTGCAAATCGCTGTCGGTGAAATACTGCATCGAGTGCTCGACGGCTTCCGCCATCGGACCCGCCGCCACGCTTTTGCCGTCAGAACCGGTTTTCAGGTACTGCGCAATCTCGTCGTTGCTCCATGTGCCGATACCGGCATGCGGATTTGGCGTGATGTCGGGCGCGTACCAGTCACCCAGATTGCCGCCCTGCAAATACTGGCTGCCGATTTCGCCGCCGAGCGCGTTGCGCGCCGTGTGGCAGACGCTGCAGTGCGCCGGACCGTCGACTATATATTTGCCGCGGTTAATAACCTTTTCCGCGCTGGCGTTTTCGGCATTGGGGGTATTGCGGGTGGTCTTGAGATTCTCCGGCCTGAAGCCGCTGTTGTCGAAGAACAGCAGGTTCCAGCCCGCCATCGCCAGACGAATGTTGTACGGGAAGTTCATGCCGCCGTTTTCGTCGACCTTGTTGCTGACCGGTTTCAGGGTCGACATGTAGGCCCACAGGTCGTGCATGTCCCGGTCGCTCATCTTGGCGTAGGCGGTGTAGGGCATCGCCGGATACAGGAAGCCGTGGTCGCCGCGCCCCAGCCGCACCGCGTTGAAGAAGTCGCGCTCGGTCATGTTGCCGATACCGGTTTCGCGGTCGGGGCTGATGTTCGAGGTCTGCAACTCGCCAAACGGGGTGTTGATTTTATAGCCGCCCGCAAAGCTCTGCTCGTGGCAGGCGGCGCAGTCGCCGAGCCGCATGGCGTATTCGCCGCGCTTGATGGCGGCGGCGTCGGTGCTGTGGAAGTCCGCCAGTTTGGTGGTGTTGTCGGCCACTTCGGAGCGCGAGCTGTCCATCACCATCCACAGTCTGCCGAACACCCCAATCCCGGCCACGACGGCCAGGGCTGCGAGGCTATAGCCGATTTTCTTTTTTGCACTCATGATTTACGCCTTCACCAGAGGGGCCGGATTTTTAATGTAGGTCTGATGGATAGCCTGGGCCGCGCGGACGGCCAGCGCGCCGACGGTAATGGTCGGGTTGTAGCCACCGTTGTTCGGGAACGCCGACGCGCCGACCACGAAGACGTTGTGCACGTCCCAGCTTTGCAGGTAAGGGTTCACCACGGAAGTTTGAGGATCCGCTCCCATCACGGCACCGCCAATCGTGTGCGAGCTCTCTTGCTGGTACGGATTCCACGCCTTGTCGGTCTGCTTTTCCATGATAGTTGCCGCAGGGCCAGCCTGTTTCATGATGGCTTTGGCTTTGTCCGTCACAAAGTCCACCATCTTGATATCGTTGGTGTTCCAGTCGAAAGTGACACGCAGGAGAGGGCGACCATGACGGTCCTTGTAAACCGGATCGAGATCCAGATAGGCCTCGCGCACCGGCATTGACGTCCCCTGACAGAAAATCGTCGCGGCGGTCTGATAGTCCCGCGCGTAACCGGCTTTCCACTCGCTGCCCCAGCGCTTGGTGCCTTCACGCAGGCTATTCATGTGCTGGATGGGGCGGCCGTCGGTGTTATAGGCCATGATGCCGGCCCCGCCGATGAAATCGAGGTTGCTGTGGTCGAAGTTGTCGCCGTTGAAGTCGTCGATTTGCACCGCCAGCGCGCCGCCGCCGATGAACGGGTTCATGAATTCGCCGTCGAAGAAACCGGTGACGGAAGAACAACTCTGGTAGTTATAGTTGCGTCCCACGGTGCCTTTGCCGGTTTTCGGGTCGTACGGCTCGCCAATTTTCGACAGCAACAGCATGCGCACGTTGTCCATCTGGTAGGCCGTGATGCAGACCACGTCGGCAGGCTGGAAGCCTTCCTTGCCGTCGCGGGTAATAAAACGCACGCCCTTGGCGGTCTTGCCGTCGTCGTGCTTGATGACCTGCAACACTTCGGTTTCGGTCAGCACGGTGAAGTTCGGGCGGCGCATCAGCGCGGGGAGAATACAGGCCTGCGGCGACGATTTACTGAAGTTGCCGCAGCCGTGGAAGTCGCAGAAACCGCAGTAGGTGCACGGTCCCATGGTCACGCCGAGCGGATTGACGTAGGCCTGCGAAAGGTTACCCGCCGGAATGGTGAACGGGTGATACCCCATGCCTTGCGTAGTCTGGCGATACTTACGCAACCAATGGGTGTCTTTCAGCGGCGGCGTAGGGTAATCGCGGCTGCGCGGACCTTCGAAAACATTGCCGTTCGGTTGCGGTTTGCCGTTTAAATTCCCGGCGATACCCGAGGTTCCGGCGATGCGCTCGAAGCGGTCGTAATAGGGTTCCATCTCGGCATAGGTGACGCCCCAGTCCTGAAGCTGGAGATCCTTCATCCTCGCCGCGCCGTAGCGTTCGCGGGTGCGGGTGGCGACCTCGAAATCCCACGGCGTAAAGCGCCAGGACATCCCCGCCCAGTGGGTGCCCGCACCGCCGACGTTCCAGCCGAACTGATACGCCGACCAGTCACGCACCGGCGCGGCATCCTGACTGCTGTTGTTGCGAAAGGTGGTGGTCTCGACGCTCATCGGTTGCAGCAATTGGCGACGGGTGTGCCAGCGCAGTTCGTCGGGGTCGACGGCGACCGGAAAATCGGTCGAGGTATCGCGCCATGCGCCGCGCTCAATCGCCACCACGTTAAGTCCCGCGCGGGTCAGTTCTTCGGCCATGACGGAACCGGCCCAGCCTAGTCCGACAATCACGACGTCGGCTTTATTTCTTATTTCTGACATTTACTCTGCTCCGACAATCAATCTTTTGGAATAAGGCTTACGGGAATTAATTTTAAGTTTTCGCCGCGACGGTCAACATATTGACGGTAGTCATAACGCGCGCCCGGGAAGCCGATCATTTTCCAGCCCGCCATGGTTTTATTGCCGCCATAGAGAGGGTCGGCCAAATAACTCTCACGCACGTTTTGCAGCATCAGTTCGAAGAAGGCCTGACTGTTGACGTCGGCACCGAGATTGATTTTTCCGGCTTCCATGTCGGTCAGGAAGCGATCAATTTGTTCGTCGTTGAGGGTATAAAAGGAGGCTTTATGATTAACCTTCGCCCACGCCTCCAGCGCCCTTAAGCCGGTGACATATCGTTCACGCGGTGGCGCTAGAAATTGCGGCGCGCCCATCAGCTTTTCTTCATTTTCAGGTCGCAAAGGCCCCTGAAGATAAAGTGCCGCGCCCGAACCATAGTCGCCCGCCAATTGATCGTCGATAAACGCGATGGCGCCTTCTTCACATGCGGAAGGGCCATGTTCGTCGGCCGGGATCAGCCGGTCATAGATAGCGGCCAGATTCTTTCTGTCTGTCTCGTTGGTCAAAACGCGATAGCCGCCCTGCATGGCGGAACCGGGGACACTATCGGCATTGAGCCCGGATTCAAGCGGAACATTGTGCAGCTCTTTGGCACTCAGCTTTGGCGCGACGGTTAACGTGGCAACAATTGAACTGATGGAAAAGAGCGCTTCTCTTCGGTTCATGGTTATTTCCTTGACTCGTACGACATTGTCATTGCTTGCACTGAACCCATTCGCCTGCAGCAATAAATAGGCTGATAAAAAGGCGAATGACCTGTAAATTGGCAATAGAAAGCCAACCCTGTTTTGAAACACGGTATAAAAACGTCATGATGCCTATGACGGTTATTTAGCGACGTAAAACATCGACCCTTGAAATTTCAAAAGTTATTTTTACTTTGTTTTCGCTATAACGCTGAGTGCTTAGGAGTGAGGCGCTGTATTTTTCATGAGGAGACCTATAGTGTTGTTGAAAGTTAAGCAGAGGTAATAAAATTCACGCCCGTAATAAGTAAAGTATTATTTTTATAATGACGAGTTTATGGGGATAATTATTCTCGCTCATGATTTCCGATAAATATTAAAACTGACCTGCGGCCGATGAATGACTGCCGCAGGTTGAAGAATTAATGTTTCAAGTGCGAACGTCTTATCACCAGCTCGCCATGACGCCATTCTCCCTCGTTATTCACCTTACCTTCTGTTAAACGATTAATCGCCTCGGTTATCAACTTTTCGGTATTCTGGTTGTAGGTCGTCAATTGCCACACGGGCGAGTCCGCCTCATCAATTCCGTCAAAACCTACAATGGCCATGCTGTGAAAAAGCTGCATTTCATATAAGGCTTCCAGTGCACCTATGGCCAAAATATCGTTTTCGCAAAACATGGCCTCTACACGATTGGCCGCAGGCGTAGACTGCAAATACTGTTTCATGATGTCGTAAGCCAGCTTTCGCTCATATCTACCGGCCACGAGCCGCAGATCCAGTTGATGCCCATGTTGTTCAAGTTCGTACTGATATCCATCCATGCGAAGGAGATGCCTGGATTCGGTATCCGGCCCTTTCATATAGCCAAATCGTTTATAACCCTGCTCATGCAGCAACTGCCCAATCTCCCGGCCTGCCTGATAACCGTCGACATTCACTATCTCGATATTGCGGTGATCTTCGCTGTTGCGGCAGATCTGAATCAGTGGCACAGAGTGAAGATTATGGGCAATGTCAAACAATTCATTACTTAATATGTTGGCAATAAACAAAATCCCGTCGACCTGAAGCTGATCGGCCATTTGGATAATGGACTGGTGATTTTCACCCGCCGTAATGTTCAGGACCAGCGCCAGATAACCCCGCGCCTGTAGCTCTTTGGTCGCTGCATCAAGCACTCTCATCGAATGCGGGTTCTTTAGCTCATCAATGGCAATGCCGATGATATGAGTGTTTCGTTTGGTCAAACTTCTGGCCAGCAAATTAGGGCGATAGCCAATCTCGGCGGCGATAGCCATGACTTTTTCTTTTGTCTCCGGTGAAACATAGGCACCCGGCGTGAATGCCCGGGAGACAGTCCATTTAGACACGCCTGCCAGTTTGGCCACATCGCTCGCGGTTCGCTTTTGCCTGCTTGGTCGGTTTGATTGCTTTTGTCATCAGTTCGCTTTGGATATGTTTGGTTTCATAAACATATTGAACGTCAAAAGAAGACGAAAAGAAACTCTCCACTGCACACTCCGTCAAGAAGTCCACGCTGTTAGTAATCTGTATAAGACTTTTCGTATAACCTTTTATTCATTGTTGAGATTATGTTAATTCAAGGGCGGTTTTGCAAACACTTTCTGCACCTAGGTGCAGAAAAAGTGGCATAAAGGTTGGTTGTACAAAAAAGTCATTTTTAAACAGTTGGTTAGTGATTTTTTCGGCGATTTTGTAAGGGCAGTGTTAATCCGGTGGCATCAAAATGACGTTATCCGCAGTATAGAAAGCTGCGTTGTTTAAGTGCCCATGACGCTTGCGGGTAAATCTATGGGGCTACGTTCACACAGAAAAACATAAGGAATAGCGATGAAAACACGCCGTCAATTTCTTGTCATGACCGCCGGAGTCGGGGTTGCGTTGACAATGCGGGTTCCCGCTATGGCAGCAGCGGATTCCACGTCTGCCGCGGCAATGGCCCTCCAGAAAAGCACGGCGATAACGGAGGTTTTTGGTAATGGTATTCGTCTGGTCGGCATTGCGGTGCAATATAACCAGCCAATAGAGAGCACCGAATTGTCACCCGAAGATTTCAGTGTCGAAAATCGTACGATAACCGATGTTTTTACCAGTACCTCCGCCGATCCTGCCGATAAAAAACCTACTGGCGCTTATGTCATCATCATGTTATCGCCCGATGACAAGAACGCGTTACTGGCGCAAAAGCAGAGTGCGCCTACGGCGAATCCGGGGAGAAGAACGACCCGGCATCTTCGAAAGGCGGACCGGGTAATGCGGGTGACATTCCCGTCTATGACACGGTCTATCCCGCGCCTAAGGCGACCTTTGAGCAGACAAAAATTTTCCGCGACAAAACGGGTGCGGCGATGCCACGCATTGCGAAAACCACGACCCAACAGGTGAAAAATCTTGTTGTCGATAATTTTAAACAGTATGAATTTCATGACCCCAAGACGGGGCGTTCATTAAAATACAATTTATTTATTCCCGCCCATTATCGTCCCTCCACCGCGTGGCCCCTGGTGTTGTTTATGCACGACGCCGGAGCAACGAGCGATGTGACAAAAACTACGCTGTATCAGGGATTGGGCGCAATCTGCTGGGCATCACCCGCCGATCAGGCAGACAGGCCCTGTTTTGTGCTGGCCCCGCAGTATGAAGAGATCATTGCGGATGATAATTCGCAGACTTCCACAATGCTCGAGACGACCGTAAACCTTATTCATCATCTGGGTGAACAGTACGCCATTGACGCAAAAAGACTTTATACCACCGGTCAGTCCGGCGGATGCATGATGTCGATTGCCATGGACATCAAATATCCCGACCTTTTCGCCGCCTCGTTTCTAGTGGCCGGGCAATGGGATCCTGCACGGGTGAAACCGCTCGCAAGGCAAAAGCTATGGGTTATCGTTTCACAAGACGATGACAAGGCATGGCCGGGCCAGAATGCCATCATGGAGGTTCTGGAAAAGGAAGGAGCACATATCGCACGAGCAGAATGGGATGGCACATGGCGCGCGCAGCAGTTCAGACAGGCGTTCACCGCTATCGATAAACAACATGCCGCCATCAATTACATCAGCCTTCGTAAAGGCACCGTGGTGCCGAAAGGTGAGTCGATGGCGGGCGCGTCGGGGCATAGAAATACCTGGCGCATCGCTTACACTCTGGAACCCGTGCGGGAATGGATTTTCAGGCAGCATAAGTAAGGCCAGATTAAATACCGGACGCATTCTGCGCTTATCGTCATTTCGCTTGGCGAGGCCAATGAGTGGAACCGGTTGTTTCATTACTCGCCAAGACACCCGGGTGAGTCGATACCTGCTCAATCGGGCATCTAACAAATCCTGAATAAGCTGCTCATGGAGACAGCGCGGGCAGATTTTTATTACCTTATTCTGATTGGAGAATTTTTGTCTCCTGAGTAATGCCCATAGAGGTCTTTCCGACGATTGGAGATTCCGCGATGATCGCTTCGCCAAATTAGGCCAAAACGAATAACCGATTACTGACGTTATTTTTTGAACTTCTCATTTGCGATGTGTTTCGTAGGGTATCTCCATGCAAAATAAAAGTACGCTGCTATTGCTGACCCTGTCGGTAGCGGTATTCGGTGTCATCACCACGGAAATTGCCATTATCGGTTTATTGCCGATGCTGGTTTCACAGCTTCATGTCACGCCGACGCAGGTTGGATTTCTGGTCAGTATCTACGCCGTAATTGTTGCGGTAACAGGGCCGTTTATTACCTTGATGTTGTCCGGCTTCAATAAAAAAACCGTGCTGCTGTCCATTCTCGTGGTGTTTATCATCTCGAACCTGATTTACGCCACCACGGATGTCTTCAATTTAATGCTGCTATTTCGTATTCTTCCGGCGCTGGCACATGCCGTATTCTTTGCCGTGGCGCTTGTTGTGGCGGCCAATTCGGTGCCGAAAGAGAAAAGCGCCGGTGCCGCCGCCAAGGTATTTGCAGGCGTGGCGATTGGGCTGGTATTGGGCGTGCCGCTGAGTTCGCTGATTGCCGAACATATTTCTCTGGCCGCCGCGTTTTACTTTGGTGCCGCGGCCTGTGTCATGGCTTTCGTGGGCGTCTTGCTGTTCGTGCCGTCAATGCCTGCCAAGGAAAAGGTATCCTTTGGTAGCCAGATTAAAGTGCTGCGAAACGGTAAACTCTGGATGACCATTACCACCGTTTCAATGATATTTGCCGCGATGTTCTCGAGCTTTAGTTACGTAGCGGACTATTTGACGAAGATAACTCACCTCGATAACAACGACATCAGCGCCATGCTCATTCTCTTTGGCCTGTGCGGGTTTATCGGCAATTTTATCTTCAGCAATTTTTTGCAAAAAAGCCTGGTCAAGACAACCTCTATCTATCCGCTGCTTTTCACCGTTGTGTTGCTGTTAGTCTGGTGGTTAGGATTTTCGCCGCTCGCCATGTGTCTGCTTACCGTGTTCTGGGGTGCCTGTCACTCTTCCGGTCTGGTCGTCAGCCAGACCTGGTTGATGCGTGAGGCCAGTGAAGCGCCGGAATTTGCCAACAGCCTGTATATGTCGTTTTCGAATCTTGGGATAACTCTCGGTTCGCTGACCGGCGGCTGGTTTATCGCCAATCTCGGCACGCACGCCGTTGTTCTGAGCAGCGTTATCTTTGCGTTGCTGGCCTTTCTGAGCATTGTTATCAAGCACCGCGCCGATCGCAGCAGTTATCAGTCCAGTCAGGAAGCGGCCTGATATTCGGCGGAGTTTTGAATAACCCGCTTTAAGGGCAGAATTCAAGGAGCATCTGTCCGCGGCGGACAGGTGTTTACTTCTTCCTTTCAAAAGGCTAGTGAGTCTGGTCTGACTTGATGACCGGTTAATCCAGCAAACCGTCTGCCGCCGCCTTGAGTAATTCGTCGACCACGTAACGAATTTTGGGCAGCAGTTGGCGGCTTTTGGGCCACAGCGCGCTGATGGGCATTTCGCCGCCCGAATGGCCGGACAGCACTTCTTTCAACTCCCCGCTGTGCAGATATTTACCGACCAGCCATAGCGGCAGCTGCGATAGCCCGCATCCGGCCAACACGGCGGATAGCATGGCGTCGCCGTCAGCGAACTCGTAGGTGGGCGGGGGTGTGTAGCGCTTTATTCGCCCGTCCTGTTCCTTCAATAACCAGGACACGGGTTGGTTCCTGCGAAAGCCGACCACGCCATGATGTTGGCTTAATGCGTCGGGCGTCTCGGGTTCGCCCTTTTCGATGAGGTAATCCGGCGACGCGCAGATAACCAGCTTCTGGGTGGTTAATCGTCTCGCCACCAGACCACTGCTGTCAGGCAGTTCACCAATACGAATAACCAAGTCGATGCCTTCCTCAATCAGGTCGACGAATCGTTCGCTGAAGGTCACCGTCAAGGCCAGCTCAGGATAACGACGCGTGATATTTAACAGCACGGGCAGGACCCGCTGTCGGCCAAATGCCGCGGGCAAGTCTACTCTCAATCGTCCGGCGGGGCGGGCAATATGTGACGTCAACTCCGCTTCGGCCTGCTCGAGAATATCGAGGGCATGTTGACAGCTCAGCAGAAAACGCTCGCCATCCGGCGTCAGGCTGAGCCTGCGCGTCGACCGCTGAAAAAGCTTGAGCCCAAGCCGGTCCTCGAGGCGCTTGACACTTTTGCCTACTGCCGATTTGGTCAGCCCAAGCCGCTCGGACGCGGCAGTAAAACTGCCGAGCTGCGCGGTGGTGACAAAGGCGGTGATACCGCCTAGATGCTCTGTTTTTCGCATAATATGAGTGATCTTTTTAAAGATAAGCCGGGCAATGACTGGCTCTTTTAATTAACGCCGCGACAAGATAGCGATGACCACAGTCACGCAGACTGTGGCAGGGGCGTGATTTTGTCAATCTCGCGGCTATTTCATGAGAAGCCCAGACAATACCCTTTCTGTGGTATCTGCATTGTAGAAAATATATCGACAAAGTTGCGACTCAAACGAGATTTTGCGCGCAGCTGAAAACGGGCGTGAACGATTGCAGGGCCGGGACGCTCATGGAACCCATGTCATCATGATGAATCCCTGACGCCGAGGCCCGTATCAACGGTCATCGGCTGATGGCCATATACGGGGCCTCACGTGGAGAACAACATCATAAAAGCAGTCAGAATTTCATCCGATGAACGGCCGCCGTTGGGTGGCGCAGAGGATTTTAGTGGGGCAAAACTGTCCGTCCGTTATCGAATAGAACACGTTTTCTAACGTTACCACTTCAATGTTTTCCCTGAGTAATCAATAAAATGATGCCCACCTTTACCGCGCCAGGCGAGCACCTGTTCAGCAATACCTTCCGTGCTTTCTTCCACCGTCAATGTGGCATTTTTGCCGCCCATATCGGTTTGTACCCAGCCTGGATGAATCGACAGGAGGGTAAAATCACTTTCTCGATTCGCATTTTTCAAACCCCGCGTCAGCATATTGAGGGCGGCTTTGCTGGCGGCATATAAAGGGTAAGTCGCTGAATCGTTTTCATTGAGACTCGCCAACTGAGAAGTCATCAATGCCAGTACGCCCGTTTGAGGCTTAAGCCGTGGCAGAAGTTCCGTTGCACAGCGAACCGGAGAAAAGGTATTGGTCATGAACAGCGCGAAAATCTCTTGTTCACTCGCCTGATTCACGTCCTGATGATCTGGTCCGTAAACGCCAGCATTGATAAAGATCAGGTCAAATTCACGAGATGACAACTGCGCGCTCAAGGCCTGTCTCTGAACCTGATCGTTAATGTCCACGGTAAGCCATTGAACGGACAGAGGACTGTCCTCTGGGGGAATCCCACGACAGGTGGCCGTCACGTGCCAGCCAAGATTTGCGAGTTGTTTAACGATACCCAAACCGATTCCTCGGGACGCGCCAATAATCAGGGCTGAAGCGGACGTATGCATAAAGTCTTCCTGTGAATAGTGTGTAATTTATCGCCAAAGGGCAGTTGCAGGTTTTCTTTCTGATTTACAAGCATAGGCGAGTGACCGGCACTGTTGCGGTAAAAAGGGGGACTATCTCGGGATATGTTAAAAATCCGGAAGCGGATCATCATAGTCAAGGCTTCAAAACTGGCCAAGGTTTTGAATAGCGGGCTGTCTTGTGTCGGAAACGAACGTTACTGACCCTGCACTATTTTTTGTTGCGTTCAGGTCAATACCTTTCCTGTCCGCCTGAAGGCGGTATAACTCCTTAACTATCTATTATTCTTGATGCCATTGACGAGAGAAAAGCATGAACAACCCGTTGTTGACGATTCCTCTGGAAGATTATGAAGGACATATGGCGCTCCCCGATGTGGGGCAAGCACAAATGCTGGCCAATGAATTCGAGCTATTGCTGAAATCACATGCTCCAAACAGCTCGGCTCGCTCATGAAACGGGTCTCGCCCGATACGCTAAACAACAGTGCGGTGGAGGCAGGCATGACCTGTGTTTCGCAAAAAACGCTGACTTTGGCTTCGGGTAAACGATTTTCTCTGCACTTATTCAAGTTTATATAGCGGTGATGTTCGGGGTGAGTGCTTTTCAATAGGCATTGAGGCTAGACTGTAAACAACGCGTTTGCAAAAAGCAGGGGCGGCATCCGCATTATCTCGCCCCATCGGTTATGGCGGCCGGCATTATACAAAGCAACAAGATACAGCGAACATTGTTACTGTTGCATTCATGCCGGCCTGCCGATGAACATCAAGGTGTTTTATTATCTACCCAGACATCCGATAAATTACCCTCTATTCCATCCGCGGTGACTGAGTCGTCATGAACGCGTTGATTTCGTATGGTAATAAATTGCGGCGAGATCAGATCAATACTCGGCAAGTCTTTCTTGACGATTTGTTGAAACTGACGAAATTCTTCCACGCGTTTCTGTGGATTGTTTTCGGTTTGAGCTTCCTCAAGCAGGCGGTCCACCTCAGGATTCTGGTAATGAGAGGCATTGGAGAACCGGTACGCCTTTGCGGAAGTTTTTCGACCAGAAGATCCTTTGTACGCCTACGGTAGGGTCAAAAAGATTACTGTGTCCGTTCACGGTGAAAGAAAAATCTCGGTCGGTATACACGCGTCGTACAAAGGTCGAGAGGTCTTGCGAGCGTAAGGTCACTTTGATACCCAGCGGCGAGAGGGCCGAACGGATATATTGTGCCGTTTTGAAAATATCTGCGGCAATGGGATTGTAGTCCAGCGTAACGGCAAAACGCGTGCCGTCGGCGCCTCTTTTATATCCCGCCGTATCCAGAAGTTCATTGGCAGCCTTGATATCAAAATTGTAGGGGGAGGGGGTCGGGTCATTATATTCTTTCAGGCCGGGCGCAATGGGCGAGGCCGTCACTTGCCCCAGCCCAAAATAGGCTACCTGCAAGATAATAGTGCGGTTGATGGCATGAGCCACCGCCTGCCTCACGCGAAGGTCTTTGAAATGCGGGTCGTCGAGGTTGAACTGAAGCGACGTCACATTAAATGAGTAGCTGTTTCCCACGGTCTCAAAGCCGAGTGTGGGCAAGGTTTTTAACCTCGCGACGTCATTTAATGCGACCGGTGTACGATAGCCAAGATCGGCATCCCCTGTTTCAAACGCTGCCGAACGGGCGGCATCGTCAGGAATAAACTTAACGACCAGTTGATCGAGATAGGGCTTGGAATGATCCCAATAATTGGGGTTTCGCCTATACAGAATATAGCTGCCGCGTACCCATTTCTCGAAGATATAGGGCCCGGTGCCAATCGGCGCATTGTTATGGGGATTCGTCAGCGCGTTGGTGCCTTCATACAAATGGCGTGGAATTATCGGTGATTCAGCGGCGGCGAAAGCTTTAATCAAATAGGGCGCCGGTTTTGACAAGACAATCACGGCAGTTAGAGGGTCCGGGGTTTCGACCTGGGTAACATTGGCGAAGGTACTGGACCCGCGTGGATGCACCTTTTTGAGCAATTCGATGGAGTAGGCGACGTCAGCAGAGGTGAAATCCTGTCCATCCTGCCATTTTACATTCGGGCGCAGATGAAAAGTGTAGCGGGTACCGTCAGGGCTGATTTCCCAACTTGTTGCCAGCTGCGGCCTGGGCTTTAAATCAAAATCGTAGCTAAGCAGGCCTTCGGTGACTTTTGCACTGACACTCAATGCCGGGGTGGCCACGGTAGTCAATGAGATAAGCGCAGGGGGTTCATAGCTCAGTACAAGATTAAGAGTGCCGCCGTGCCGAGGTTGCAGCGTATCGGCTAAAACGGCGTTCCCCGAGAGACTGGCTAATAACGCCACGGCACATAGGCTGCGGCGAAAAATTGAATGCTTCATTATCGCTGTGGCTCCATTATTCATTATTTTTAAGGCTGTAGTCGTGCAGCGCGGAGCTTGCACTGATGAGCGCATTTTTTACGTCGCGCTCAATGCGGGTAATGGCGCGCTCCGCCGGTACTCCCAATCCGCCGCCGCCCGGCGTTTCGACGATTAAATGCGCGCCCGGTGGAATGATTTGCTGCCCCTTGCCGGAAAGTATCTCGCCGGTAGACAGACGAACGCGACCGGGCGCTCCGGCACTACCGCCCTCGGCACCCCGCGCCGGAAAATCGATGCGATCCCACGCCGCACCTAATGCCATGGGGGCATTCTGACCGTGGGAAACTTCAATAATCTGTCCCAGTCCTCCCCGCTGCTGACCGGCACCTCCAGAGTCCGTGCGGTATTCCTTGCGCCAGAACACTACCGGGCTGATGGATTCGAGTATTTCCAGCGACACGTTTCGTACGCCGCTTGGGAAAGACGTTGTAGACAACCCGTCCAGATGTGGACGCGCGCCGGTGCCGCCCGTTGAGAAGCTGGTAATGGAGAAGCGTGGCTGCGACAAAAAGCTTTGGGCGTCATAACCCGGCAACACGTGCCCGCCGGATAGTTGAATATTCCAAAGGCATGATGATCCTTCGGCTGGAACGTCTCCGGGACGTGCCTGACGCAGACAGCCGAACACCACATCGGGCAGCATCTGGCCAATGATGTGACGCGAGGTCACCGCCGCGGGATAGGGCGCGTTGAGAATGGAACCTTCGGGCGCTGAGACGCGGATAACACCCAGCGATCCCGAGTTGTTCGGCACGTCCGAGCCAATCAGGCAGCGGATACCAAATGAGGTGTAGGCGTCGGTATAGGCTTTAACGACATTAATACCTTTGGCGACAAACCCGGATGTGCCGGTGTAATCGACATCAATACCTTCATGGCTGACGGTCAGTCTGGCTTTCAGAAGCAGGGGTTCGCCATAGCCGTCTATCCACATCTCGGCATCCCAGGTGCCCCGAGGCCATTCCCTTACTGCCGTTAGCATCGCCTGTCTTGAATGGTCAAGAATGTATTCACCCGCGTCGAGCAGATCCGCTAATCCGAACTCGTCAAGCACGCTGACCAGGCGACGCGCGCCAACATCGTTGCAGGCCACCAGAGCAAAAAAATCACCCTCGACCTGTTCCGGTTCGCGGACGTTGGCTTTCACTATCGACAGCACATTGTTGTCCAACTCGCCGCCGTGAATAAACTTCATGATCGGCAGGAATAGACCCTCATGATAAATTTGACGGCCATCCGGGCCCGGACCGAGTCCGCCGATGTCCACCACATGCAGGGTAGAAGCAAAGAGCGCGATAGGGTTGCCATGATAAAAGACGGGCGTCACCATCACGATGTCGTATAGATGCCCCGTGCCTTTCCAGGGATCATTGGTCACCAGCACATCGCCCGGCTTTAAGGTTTCAATGGGGAATACGTCAAGAAAATGCAGTACCGAATCGGCCATGGAATTGACATGACCCGGCGTGCCCGTCACGGCCTGCGCCACCATACGACCATCAGGTAAAAACACACCGGCCGAAAGGTCACCGGCCTCACGAGTCGATGTGCCGAAAGCGGTACGGATCAGTGCCTGCGCCTGCTCTTCAACCACCGAAATCAGGCGATTCCAGATTACCTGATGTTGAATAACGTCCTGAGTCATCATTGTTATCCTTGTGCCGCGTTGTTCTGTTGCAATATGAGATGGCCCTCGGCAGTAACCTTTGCCGAAAAGCCTTCGTCTACCCAGGTACTGGTTTCGGTTTCAACGACCAGCAGCGGGCCGGAGGCAGCGGTCACCGTTGAAAGTTGCTCGCGACGGTAGACCGGCACGCGGATGCGCTGTTGCTGACGTGCGGAAAACACGTCGCGCCGAGGTAAAGGGGTGTCAGGGCCGAGGTCAGGTCGAGGTGTTGAGGAAGACGTATTGATATCGGGCGCCGGTGTGCTTGCGGTCACCGTCCAGCTAATCGCTTCAACCGCGACGTGATCCAGACTGCGGCCATACAGTTGGCGATAGGCAAGGGTAAAACGCCGATGCAATGCTTCCAGGGATTGAGCATTCACCTCGCCGTCGTCGAGGGCAACAGGAACTTCGTGGCCCTGACCGGAATAGCGTAAATACACGCTGCGCTGAATATTGATGGGGGCATGGGCATCGGCTTGTTCCACGACCTGGCGCACTTGTTGGCTCAGTTCCGACAGCAAGGCCCCCACGGCATCAAAGTCCAGCTTATCCAGTCGTTGATAAAAACTGCGAACAGCCTGATAGGCAACCGGTGCCCACAGAAAGCCCAATGCCGAACCGACACCCGCAGCGTGCGGAATAACTACCTTCTTTATCCCGAGTTTGGCGGCAAGACGGGCGGCATGCAAAGGGGCGGCACCACCAAAGGCAATCAGGGTGTAGTCTTCCACTGCCTTACCGGACTCGCTGGCGTGAACACGCGCCGCATTAGCCATGTTCTCGGCGATGATTTCAGTTACCGCCAGGGCAGCGTGGTCAACGCCAAGCCCAAGCGGGGCGGCAACCTGTTGCCGAAGCGCGGCGGCAGCCAACGCGACATTAAGTTCGACCTTGCCGTCGGCAAAGGCCGCGGGATCCAGCAAACCCAATTGCGCGTTGGCATCGGTAATGGTGACGTTTTGCCCGCCAAGATTATAGCTCACCGGTCCCGGCGCGGAACCGGCACTGTCCGGACCCACCTGTAAACGCGAGAGATTGTCGATACGTGCAATGGACCCGCCGCCTGCACCAATCTCGACCAGATCGATTACCGGTATACGGATAGGCAGGCCGGAACCTTTCTGATGGCGGTGGACGCGACCGAATTCAAAACTGCGCGAGATCTGCGGCTGAAACTGATCGATAAAGCAGATTTTTGCCGTCGTCCCCCCATATCGAAGGACAACACTTTTTCCAGTCCAAGTTGGGTGGCGATATTGCTGGCGAGAATGGCACCGCCTGCCGGCCCGGATTCGACCAGCCGTACCGGTTCGTCAATGCCGGTTTCCAAGGTGGTAATGCCTCCACCGGAGGTCATCAAGAAGGGCGGGACACGCAGTCCCCGAAGACCGAGTTGATGGCGCAGCCGGGAAAGATACCCTGCAACCAGCGGCTGTACATAGGCATTGGCGCATACGGTGGAGAGACGTTCATACTCGCGAATTTCAGGGCACACGTCGCAAGACAGGGAAAACGTCACTCCCGGAAGTCTGGCGCGCAGGATTTCAGCGGTACGTTTTTCATGGTGCGGATTCACAAAGCTCTGCAGATAACCGATGGCCACACTTTCAATGCCCAGGTTCTTCCAGTTCGTCGGCCAGGTTATGCACCTGCTGCTCGTTTAGCTCGATTCTGACTTTTCCCTGTGCATCGATGCGTTCTTCAATACCAAAACGCCATTGGCGTTCAACCAGTGGCAGCGGTTTTTGAAGGAAAACGTCGTATTGGGCAAACCTGTCTTCCTGACCAATTTCTACCAGGTCCCGAAAGCCGGCAGTGGTGACCAATGCGGTTTTGGCCCCTTTACGTTCGATTAATGCATTGGTCGCAAGCGTTGTGCCGAGGATCAGTAAATCCACATCGGCGAATTGCAGCGCGGCGTCACGCAATACATTTTCCATGCCATCAAGTACGGCGCGCTCTGGCGCATCGGCGCTGGTTAATACCTTGGAGGAAAACTGATTTACCCCGCTAATAAGCACGACGTCAGTAAAGGTGCCGCCAACGTCTACCGCCAGACGGTGTTTCTGTTTCTGTGTTCCTGTAAAGGAGTGCTCCGTTCCAGACATTCTCAGGCCCTAATCAAGAGTTAATTCAACATCCAGTTAACGGGAATATTTACAAGACTGACTACTGATTTTTTCGGGTTTGCAAAGCAGGATAATGACTAAAAGAATGCGTTTTAGTGTTAATGGACGGCTTAAGCCAAATTATCTTTATCAAGATTAAATTGCTAAAACATTTCGGCGGTCGTAAATCAAATGACGATATTTAATTCAAGAAGGGCGCGTGAATAGTGAATAACTGATATATGCAAAGCGAGATTAAGCATTAAGCCTGGATCTTTTGGGCTGGTAGTCTTTTTCACTCTACTTTTATTCTACCGGTCACAAAATTATGTTGGAAAAACGGCACTGGCTGCTGGCGCTGCTCGGGCGTACTTTATTGCAGGTGATCCCGACCTTGCTCGGTATCCTGCTTATCATGTTTATTATCCTCCACTTAATCCCGGGCGATGCGGTCGACGTGATGGCAGGCGAGTCTGGAGGTGCCAGCGCCGCGTCGATGGCACTGATGCGAGATCAGTATGGGCTTAACCTTCCGGCATGGCAGCAATTTATCAGGTGGTTTGTTCATGTACTACAGGGCAATCTTGGTTTTTCCCCGCGATTTAATGCCCCCGTAACAGAGCTCATTTTTTCGCGTCTGCCTGCCACGCTGGGATTAATGGTGGCCGCACAGGTCGTTGCCCTGACTTTCGGGGTGGTATTTGGCGTGGTGATGGCATTATTTGTCGGTAAATGGCCTGACCGCTTTTTGTCCCTATTTACCCTGCTGCTGTATTCCCTGCCTGGTTTCTGGATTGGTCTCATGCTGTTGGTACTCTTTTCCGTGGAATTAGGATGGTTGCCAAGCGGAGGAAATATCACTATCGGTGCCCAGTTGTCATTTTGGGGAACCCTCAAAGACAGTGTCCTCCATGCTATTTTGCCGGTTTTCTCTCTCGCCAGTTTCTTTATTGCCATCTATTCACGACTGACACGGGCTTCGATGCTGGAAATTACCCATCAGGATTTCGTGCGCACCGCCAGAGCCAAGGGAATATCTCCCCTGCGCGTCACGGTGCGCCATGTGTTGCGCTGCGCGCTTATTCCCGTTGTCACGGTGGCGGGGCTGCATATTGCTACCATGCTAAGCGGCGCGGCGGTGATTGAAACGGTATTTGCCTGGCCGGGATTAGGTCGTCTGGCACTGGATGCAGTCATGGCGCGCGACGTCAATGTACTACTGGGAATACTGTTCTTCTCGTCATTGCTGGTACTGGTGGCTAATTTTTTAGTGGACCTGATCCATACCTGGCTTGACCCGCGAATCAAGGTGCGTTGATATGACGATTATTCCTGAATCTACTGCTACCTCTCCGGGCCGTCCATCCGGCGCTTTGCGGCAGTTGCTGCGTAACCCTGCCGGCGTGGTGGGACTGCTCATCCTGCTGACAGTCATTCTGATGGCGTTACTGGCGCCCTGGATCTATCCGGGTGATCCGCTGGATATGGTTGCGACTCCACTCCTGACTCCCGGAACGGATGCGGCTTATCCATTGGGAACCGATGCAATGGGGCGGGATGTGATTGCCGGTATCTTCCACGGCGCTCGCGTCTCACTGCTGATTGGGGTCAGCGCGACCGTTATCGGGCTGGTCATAGGCATTTTGATTGGCAGCATCGGCGGCTATTTTGGCGGCATTACCGACAATGTTCTTGTGCGCATTACCGTATTGTTCCAGACCATGCCCGCCTTTTTGCTGGTGATTATCCTGCTGGCCATTTCAACTCCCTCGGTAACACTCATTGCCCTGTCGATAGGGATCACCTCATGGCCCACCGTGGCGAGACTGGTGCGAGCCGAATTTCGTTCCCTGCGTAATGCCGAGTTTGTGCTGGCGGCACGCACGCAAGATTTTTCGTCATGGCGAATAATTTTTCAGGAAATCCTCCCCAATGCGTTGCCCGCAATTATCGTCACCTCTTCGGTGATGGTCGCCTCAGCCATTTTAATGGAATCGGCTTTATCCTTTCTGGGCCTTGGTGACCCCAACAAGGTGAGTTGGGGTTTTCTTATTGGCAGCGGAAGAGAAATGCTGCGCAGCGCCTGGTATCTGACCGCAGAACCGGGGCTGGCGCTGGTAATGACCATTTTGGGACTCAATCTGCTGGGCGACGCATTAAACGACGCTTTCAATACACGGTTAAGGGAACGCTAAATGAACCCATTATTATCGATTCAGGAACTGGGCGTGCGCTTTGGTCAGCATCGGGCGGTCGACGGTCTCAGTCTGACATTGGCACGTGGAAAAATGCTGGCGCTGGTGGGGGAGTCGGGCTGCGGTAAATCGGCTACCGCACTGTCAATCCTCGGGCTGCTGCCGGCCTACGCGCAAGTCAGCGGTACGATGACCTATGAAGGGCAAAATCTTCTGACGCTGTCTTCGCGAAAACTACGGGCATTACGCGGTAACGAGATTGCCATGGTGTTTCAGGAGCCTATGACCTCATTGAATCCCGTACAAACCGTGGGTCAGCAGATTATCGAAACGCTCCACGAGCATCTCGGATTATCGGGTCGTATGGCCAGAACAAGAGCTATCGAACTTCTTGATAGGGTGGAACTTCCCAATCCAGATAAGCGTGTCGATTATTATCCACATCAGCTTTCAGGCGGCCAGAGGCAAAGGGTGATGATTGCCATGGCCGTGGCGTGTGAGCCAAAACTGCTTATCGCCGACGAACCGACCACCGCCCTGGATGTGACCGTTCAGGGAAAAATCATGGCACTCATCGATGATTTACGAAAATCGATGTCGATGAGCGTATTGATGATAAGTCACGATTTAGGCCTGATGTCACGATGGGCTGATGAAGTTGCCGTGATGCACGGTGGCCGCAAGCTTGAGCAAAATCATACCCGCGAGCTGTTTGCCGAGCCCCGGCATGAATATACGCGGGGGCTATTGGCCGCGTCATTACATAGCCAGCACGACGTGCACTATCGGCAACGTAGACTGACAGAAATTCGTACTCTACAAGGACAGAGTGAGCGGTCGTTTTCACTGTATACCCCTCCCACGCTGCGCTTCCCGCCTCTGGCGCATACCGCGCCATCACAGCCGATACTCTCCGCACAGGAAGTTAACGTTTCGTATACGCAAGGCGGCCAGAGGATTGATGCGGTGAGCGATGTTTCTTTCGATTTATTCAAAGGAGAGACACTGGGGTTGGTGGGCGAGTCCGGGTGTGGGAAATCGACCCTGTCTCGCGCTATCTTGCATCTGGTTAATCCTGACAGCGGACACATTCGACTAAACGGCATAGATACTGTTGGCCTGAAAGAATCGCAGCTGGGAGCGCTGCGCAGCAAAGTGCAGATGATTTTTCAGGACCCCTTTGCCTCTCTAAATCCAAGGCAGACGGTAGGCGGGATCCTCGATAGGGTGTTGAAAGTCAGTGGTGTCAAAGATAAAACACAGCGAAAACAACGGATTGCTTTTATGGTGGACCGCGTAGGCCTTCCGCAAAACAGTCTTAATCGTTTTGCACACGAGTTTTCAGGCGGGCAGCGTCAACGTATTGGCATTGCGCGGGCTTTGATAACCCAACCGGAGCTGATCATTTGTGATGAAGCCGTGTCAGCACTCGACGTCTCCATTCAGGCGCAAATCCTGAATCTCTTGCTGGAAATGAAACACGAATTCGGGCTGAGCTACCTGTTTATTTCGCACAATCTCGATGTGGTGCGCTATATGGCAGATCGCGTGCTTGTAATGCAAAAGGGTAAAATTGTGGAATCCGGAGAGGTGGAAACTGTCTGGAACCGCCCCCAACACCCTTACACACGGGAACTGCTCGAAGCGGTGGATGCAGAATATTCCCGTCAACGTAAACAACACCTGGAAATAGCTTGAGTTGCCTCGTGTTCTATTTAATGACAGCGATGCGTTCTGGTAAGCAGTTTGGGTAAAACAAGGCCTGGCTGTTGAGTGAATTAATGTCTTTTTGACCTGCTCCCCGCAGAATAAACAGGCCGATGTCAGCAACGTCCGCTTCTGACAAAAAGTGGACGTTTGGCATGAGTTTTCCTGGTGAACGGTCATGCCAGTAAATGGAGTCAGCACGTAGCCGCACCTCTTGACGGCTTTACTCCCAGATGATTATCGCTAAGGTTTGGCTCGGCCATTAAGTGCGGCTCCTATTCTTGAGCCTCCCATTTCCGTCATTTCTGCTATCTCAAACAGTTCATCTATACTGACTATTCCATTGGTCATTTGCCCGGGAGGTCGCGCCATCATCAACATTTTCAATCTGCCAATAAAATAAGATGTGCATCGCCTACAAAATCCTTGTGGCATTGCAAGATGCAACTCAGCGTTCAAAGGAAAGGCGTCTAAATTACGTCACCGTGTAAATGCGTTAATGAAACAACGTGTTCCTGCTTCTTGCCCCCCATAAAGCTTAAAATAATAAACTTCGGTTTATCCGGGAGATGATTAATGAAAATAACTAAGTTTGCCTATTCCGCCCTCATTGGCCTTGTCGCCAGTTGCCGCTCCATGACGCCGATGGCGGCCCTCGCCGCTGCACGTCTTGCCCGGCGCGACACCTCGGGCAGTCTGTTATTGCTCAACCGCCCGTTATTTAAATACGGCGCGCTAGCGATGGGTGTCGGTGAGTTGTTTGGCGATAAGATGAAGTCAGCGCCAGACCGCACCGTGTTGTTGGGCTTGTCAGCGCGTGTGGCCAGTGCAGGGATTGCGGGTGCCGCACTGGCACCACGCGGGGAAGAAAAACCGGGGCAGCGATCGCTGTCTCTGCCGCTGTGCCACTTGCCTATGCCACGCTTGCGGCACGCAAAAAAGCCATGGCAGAAATAGGGCAGACCAAGAGTGGCATAATTGAAGATACGCTCATCGTCGCTCTCGGAGCCGCAGTTGTCTTCTTCGCAACCCGCCCAAATCGTAATTAACCTTACTCAGTCTTCGAAGGATAATCTCGGCGAGCCATCATGAGTGGGTCAATGGCTGCTTTTGGCACAAAGCGGACGTTTGCGTAAAGCGCAGTCCGCTATGTGCGAGAAGAGGCGTTAAGGTTGCGGCGAGCATATTTAACGCCGGGTATGACGAAAGCATTCTTCATAGGCTAGTCACTCATAGTTTAGTAGAACCTCCCGCAGGAGGTTCTGAATGAAAACTCATTACCAGGTTTTCCCAATATTGAACTGGAACTGTTCAGCACTGTCACCCGAATACTTTTTCAGAGGCTGGGCGTAGGAAAAGGAAAGTGGGCCAAGCGGGGACTGCCATTGTAGTGCAATGCCAGATGATACACGGATCTTGTATGGGTCGCTGTAATCGGGGATACCTGCGGCGAGAGTTTCTGTCGTATTGTGCCAGCTTGTATCCCAGACCGTGCCTGAATCGACAAAAACCGATGTACGTAAAGAATTTTTATAGCGCTCGCCTACAAAGGGTGTTGGCACGATCAACTCGGCACTGGCGATGGCCATGGCATTCCCGCCCGTCGCATCATCTGAAGTAACCACTGGACAACTAGCGTAGTGACTTTCGGAGCCGTTACAACGGTAATATGCCGCCTTTGGACCAATGGTGTTTGACGAGAAACCGCGAACACTGGTGGAACCCCCGGCATAAAAGTTATCGTAGAAGGGTACGGCGCTTCCTCCTAAACCGTCCGCATACCCTGCCTTGGCTCTACCCATCAAGACCCATTGATGATCGTGATCGAGGGGCAAATATCCGTTGGCATTCAGCGTGCTTTTGTAATAACTGTTGGTTGAGCCTGGAAGGGTCACTTTAGTATTGAAAGAGGCAGAAACTCCGGAGGTTGGGAAGTAACCGCGGTCCAGAGAACTGTAACTCCAGCCAATGCTGGCGAACACGTCATTGGCAACGAACGAGGTATTGCTGGTACCGTCATCATCAACGGTGCGGGTGGTCACGTCGGGATACACTCCCTGAGAATTGAGATAGTTCCAGGTGGCTACCTGAGGAGTCATGTCGGAAATCTTGTTATAAACGTAATCGAGCCCGACGCTGACAGCATTTTTCTCGCTAACCGGAAAACTTAGGCTGGACCCCATACCTAGACTTTTCTGATTATATTCTGCCAGACCGTTGTCTCCCGCATTGTAGTCGTTATAAAAAACTTTCCCCCGAGGCTTACGCCGTCGGTCGTGAAGTAGGGATTTGTCGCAGATACCTGAACAAGAGTTTGATAGCTGCTCTTTGTTCCCGTAAATCCGAGACTGTAACCGGTCCCTAACCAGTTATCTTGACTGATGCCCAGCGTGAAGGTGACGCCGCTGTCCGAGCCGTAGCCAACTCCAATATTAAAAGTACCCGTATTACGCTCTTTGACTTTATAGACGACATCAACCTGATCTTTTGATCCCGCAACAGGCTGGGTCTCTACGTCAACGCTTTCAAAGTAGCCAGTACGGTTGAGACGTTCTTTACCCTGATCGAGTTTATCGCTGCCCAACCACGAGCCTTCCATCTGGCGCATTTCACGACGAAGCACTTCATCTCGCGAAGTCGTATTTCCTTCGAATCGAATTTGACGAACGTAATAACGGCTACCCGCTTCGACGTTGAGATGCAGTCGTATAGTTTTCGAAATATCGTCGAATTCCGGTTGAAAAGTGACCTTGGGATAGGCATACCCATACCGACCGAAATATTTCTTAATATCTTCTTCTGTCTGTGTTATCTGCTGCGCATTATAGGTTTTACTCACCAGATGGTGGCTGACATCATTAACAAAATTTGCATGTCCGGCCATATCTCCATTAATTATGATGCCGTTAACGGTATATTTTTCCCCCTCATGTACGTTGAGAGTGATGAATGTCCCTTTTTTATCCGGTGTTAAGCTTACCTGCGAGGAGTCGATATTAAAACGCGCATAGCCTCTGTTGAAATAATAATCACGAAGGGTGTCGACATCACGGGATAATTTTTGTTGTTGAAACTTTTTATCGCTGACAACGTTCCACCAGGCAACATGGTCCCGAAGCTGTAACAGGGAGGTAAGCTGTTCAGTACTAAAAACATGATTACCTAGAATGTTAATTTGCTGTATTTTTGCTGTTTTACCTTCATTGAATACAAATTTCAAGTCTACGCGATTATTGGGTAGCGGAGTGACAATGGCAGAGACTTGGGCGCTGTATTTTCCCGCACTGTTATAAAAATCCTGAAGTCCTTTCTCCAATGCTGAAACGGTTGTTCTATCTAATGGCTCACCGACTTTAACGCCAGAAGCTTCCAGATTTTGATTCAATTGTTCTTCTTTAAGTGCCTTGGTTCCCAGAAAAAGAGATCCCTGCGATGAGGGGGCGCTCGCTAAGTTTGATGATAATTGTCGCATCATCTTTTAAAATCTGGACGTTATCATAGTTATTGGTAGAAAATAGGGCTCGAATACTGTTCTGTATCCTTTCAGAGTCTGCAGCATCACCGATACGCAGCGGCACCTGCTGCAATGCAGTCTGGAGAGGGATCCTTTGTAAGCCTTCTATCTTGATATTCTTTATGACAAAGCTGTCTTCAGCATAGCCTGTCTGGGATGTCGTCATTAAGAGAGCTATCAGTATTCGGTTTATGTTTTTAATATGCATTTCATCATCATCTAAAGGGTAGTAGGCTGATACCGCAGGCACTAGGCTGAGTAAAAGATTAATTTTATTATTTCAGATGACTCTACATTATCTAAAAGGTTTTCCAGTATTGAAAGCTTTGCTATTTAATTACAATTACCGAACGTTATTTTCACGAAATCATTATGAAGTTCTTAGTAACAAAATCATTAGCTGATGAATGTGTACAATACGCTTACGATGGGGTGTGTGTGATTTTCAGTAACTGCCAAGAATTGATAGAGTAAGATGATAAGCAACTAAATATCTTCATGGTATGTTGTCTAAAAAACGCTGCAAGGTTTTTTCAAAACTCTTACCAAAGGTGAGCGGTTTCATGTGATAAACAATGTTATATTTCGTTCTGTGAATTGGTTCTGAGCAAGCCATTTTCACCATCGTTGTTAAGCAGTAGGATAGGCCATCTTTCAGATGGCCTTATCTTCTTAATTCTATACAAAGAGATTTTTATTAATTCTTTATTAAATAACGAGATCAATCAAGTAATGCTCATTTAAAAAACCCGCTTGCTTCGATAAAATTATCGTTATCAATTAATAGACTATATTTTCCTCCGCCGACTTTTTACATCTTACCCAGCGTACGATGGTAAAAAGAGAATACATCTGTCCTGGACTTACCTTTTTTCCAGCGACTATGCCTCCCGTATTATCCCATCTGAATTGGGTTTTCCATCACTTGGGCTCTAGGGTCCGGTACTGGGCAACGTCGATGCCTATGGATTTGCCATTGCCATGTTTATTGCTCTCCTATGTGCAATTCGACTCCCCATACTTTTTATGCTGGTTATATCTGTGGGGTCGCGGGCATTGCTGCTGGTTTTTGCGTAATAGCGTCTGGTGGTCATGTTCAGCAACAACTACGCGTTGCACACCGCTATGTCGGCCCGAGTCATAACGGTTCTGAAAGAAGGGGGCCGAAATTGACACCAAACTGTCAGTCCGCCTTGCGCCGCAGGGCGTTGGGTAATGCCATTACTTAGGGAACTAGTGAATGTTCGCATCCCAGAGTCTCATTGCCATCGAGACTGCAGCATCGAGGGCTTCGCCGGTTACCCCATCGCGCGCCTCCGTTGACAGGCCGATTTCAAAGCTGTGAAGATGCATGGCCAGCGCATGCGCGTCGGTGTCGGCGGCCAGTTCCCCGATGTCTTTTGCCCTCAAAACGCATCGCAAAAATCCCTCTCGCGTGCGTGCGCGTCGCTCTGCAAGAATCCTGCGGATATGCTCGTGTCCGGGCGAACAGGTGTTAACGGATAGCGCGATAAGGCAGCCACTGGGATGCCCTTGTTCCGTCTGCATTCGAGCCGAACTGCGCAACGCCTGTTCTGCAGCCTTGCGCGGGCTGAGCGTGTCATCCCACAGGCAATCGTTAACCTGACCATAGGACGACATATAGCATTCGACAACCTCTTCAAACAGGGCCTCTTTTGAACCAAATGCCGCATAAAAGCTGGGCGCGGTGATACCGTTGCCAAGGTTCGCCTTGAGCAGGGCAAGTGAAGTGGACTCGTAGCCATACTGCCAAAAGAGATACATAGCCTGTCGAATCCCTTCGTCCCGGTCGAACGAACGGGGACGCCCCATCTGAGCCATATTATTTCCCGATTTTGCTAACTGGACATAAATACTAATCGATACAGATGTGCTTGACAACTTTCAGGCCGGTCTATAGTTTTTGATATATGTACCAATCAGTATAGATGTCAGTGATTGTTTGACACCCCGCGCTGACGAGCCACTTTACTCACTTAAAAAGGATGCACCGTGCACGCCGATACAGCATTACATGAGATGACAAAACAACGAGGACTGCCCCTGTCTTCCTTACTGGCATTTGCCATGACCGGCTTTATAGCCATTCTGACAGAGACACTTCCGGCGGGCCTCCTTCCTGAAATCGGAAAGGGCCTTGGCGTCTCGCAAGTGATGGCGGGTCAGCTGGTAAGTATCTATGCACTTGGCTCGCTGCTTGCGGCAATTCCGTTAACCGTGCTGACCAGTGGATGGCGTCGTAAAAAAGTGCTGTTGCTTGCCATCGGTACGTTTCTGATTTTCAACGCCATTACGACCTTTTCCGCCAATTACTGGCTGACGCTCTCGGCCCGGTTTATGTCGGGTGTGGCTGCGGGTCTGGCATGGGGAATACTGGCAGGGTACGCACGCCGCCTTGTTTCTTCTGATTTGCAGGGTCGCGCTCTGGCGGTGGCCATGGTGGGAATACCGGTCGCCCTGTCACTGGGAACGCCCGCGGGAGCATGGCTGGGCGGCATATTGGGATGGAGAGTTCCGTTTGGGCTCATGGCCGCACTGGCGGTCATTTTGTTTATCTGGACACTGGTTGCGGTTCCTGACTTGCCGGGACAGCGGGCTGAACGCCGTCTGCCGGTCTGGAGAGTGTTTCTTCTGCCCGGGATATGTCCGGTACTGGCGGTCATCTTTCTCTGGATGACGGCACACAATATTCTTTATACGTATATTGGTCCATTCCTTGGCCTGTCTGGCCTGACCGCCTACGTCGGGCTCATCCTGCTTGTCTTCGGGCTGTCAGCGCTGGTCGGCATCTGGATTACTGGAGCGCTGGTCGACCGCCATCTGCGAAATCTGGTTCTGTTCAGCCTTGCGGCGCTGGCTGCAGTTTCTCTGATTTTGGTCGCAGGCATGCGGGAGCAGGTCGTTGTCTTTGTGGCCGTTATGGTGTGGGGCGGTTCATTTGGGGGGCGTCAACTCAGATGCAGACCGCGGCGGCCGATTCGGCAGGCAGTCATGTCGATGTCGTTCAGGCGATGGTGACTACCGCATGGAATCTGGCCATTGCCAGCGGCGGTGTCGTTGGAGGCCTGCTCCTCGACAATATCGGAGCCATATCGTTTCCCTGGGTTATCCTCGGGTTGATGAGTGTTGCGTACGTTATAGCTTATTACGCAAAGAAGCATGCCTTCAGGACTGGGGCCAGGGTTGAGCCATGAATTCATGACCATTTGCTAAGTGCCCACCCATGCTTAACAGGAGATTTTTGCTCTATGTGATGCTATTTCAGCGTCCATTGAGGGCTGCTATGTGCCAAGAGCGGACATTCATATACAGGCCGACACAGCAGTAACTTAAGATTTTTATGCACCCACTTCGGACCGATAACAGAAAGATCTGCTTTGCAGCAGATCTTTATTATGCTTCTTTTCATCCGCAAGCATTTACATGAGAAAACTGATTTTCAGTTATGTGGTTTCTGCTGATAAACCAGTTGCCCCTCTGCGAGGTAAAAGTCGGGAGACAAGTAGGCCTGCAACCTGCCCGGCTGTAGCCAGATAAAAAGCGGGCTGTAGGGCATTTTCGAGACTGCTCACAGACGTTTCCTGCTGCAGGATTTCGGCCCCGCTTGCGGATAGGGCTATCAGCAAAGCATTACCCATATTTAGCGTTGTAGAAGCCATGCCCGAAGTGATCCCCTGTTCGTTATGCTTTACCCCTGAACCAGAAGCTATCCACATTGCCGTCCAGACAATCCCCTGCCTGTTCCTGAGATGACTAGCCCGGGCAAAATGGTCGCATACGATGCACCTGAAAAGGCTGCTGGCACCAGTGCCAGCGTACCCGCAATTCCAGCAACAAATCCGGCCAGTAATACCGTGCGCATCGGCAGGCCATTTGCAAGTCGGGCTCCGAACTGCGTTCCGGCAAAAATGGCCAGCGAAGGAATAATAAACGCAAGGCCGGTCTGCAAAGCGCTGTTACCCATAATGCATCTGACGATATCGACTAAGTCTTTATGTGCTTACTGTAAGGGGGACATGAAAAAAAGCTTCAATAAAAAAGAGAACCGTAAATTTTGGAAGTGTATCAATTATCCTACCTGCCGTGGATTAATTAATATTGAAGTTAAAAATGAAGCCGCCAATAAAAAAACATAAAATTGCCAAATAACAGTTAACCACTAATTGAACTACTAATGTTTATCTTGCAACTTTTTGCTAAGCTAACTCCCAATTGAATCAGAACCCCGTGACTGTGTTATTTAGCCGCTCAAAATACAAAAGTTAATTGGTTGTCCTTCGACATTAACAAAATGCTTCAGCAACCAGTAAGAAGCGCCTTTGGGTGGTTGCACCAAAGTTTCAGCGAGCTTAGAGATGCTTTTTGGCGGTCGTAATATCCTTTAAACCTGAAATAGGATGCCATAGTGGCGGTAACCCTGTTTAGCCTTAGAGCATCCGACGATGATAAAGGTTTTTTCAACAAATCTACCAGTGAAGGAACACATTTTTGCCAACCATATTGAGGGTCGGCGGCTTCCGCATTTTCTTTTATAGTCACGAACCTAATAAGCCTGCGCATCTCCACGTTGATAAAGACAGCGCAACGGCTAAAATTTGGTTACATAAGTTCAGTGTTGCGAGTAATGTAGTTTTTTTACCGCGTGAACTTTGAATACTTGTACGCATGGTGTCGGAAAATCGAACTTTATTACAGGAGGCATGGGATGCTTACTTTGTGTAAAGAAAATGACTTGCGGGTTATGAACGTTAAAATTGACGATGATTTATTGTCTGTTGATTTGATGGACGGACGAACTATCTCTGTCCCTGTTGCGTGGTTTCCTCGCCTTGCTTCGGGTACTTCTGACCAGCGTAATCATTGGGAGCTTTCCAGTGCCGGTCAGGGGATTCACTGGCCGGAGCTTGATGAAGACTTGAGTACAGAAGGCCTGCTCCGCGGCGCAAAAGGAGTAGGTGATCCGCTTCAACACAACTGACTTTCCTCGCGAAAATCTAACGCCACTCTTATGATGTTTTTTTATTGTCAATTCAAAAAGAATTGTTCGTTGAGCGCGTGCGGTAACTTCTTCACAGTGGCTGAGTTAACGGCCACTGTGAGGGCGTCCAGCTGCTGACGGTGGGCCCCAAAGCCACCTCAAGATACGGGTTACGGAAACATCGTGACCAGCATGAACGGACAAACAGCCAAAATCCCTATCTGGTGGTTTTTGCTGCATAAACTTTCCAAAGGGATTACCCAGGCGGCGGTAGTGACGATTCCCTGCCGTCCGGATTTCCGACAGTTGAGATTTCAGGTGCAGCATTCCCGTATTCACAACCCTGCGTTGGCGAAAGAGTTACAGGATTTCACCAATGACTGCTACGCCACGACGATGTACAGCTGGCAGTTTCATGATCAGCGAATGACTAAAGACAAGGCTGTCCTTCGCGATATTGAGTGGCTCGGATCCCATACTATTCCTGAATAACTCGGGTTATTACAGTACGATGCAATCTCGAACGCCTCGAGAATATCCCTGGACTGAAAGTCGAGATAGCGGAAGGCCTAATATTGGGCAAGACGGATTTCCAACCTGTAAGCAATATTAGGATAATTTATAAAAGGTTATTACTTGCATGACTTCCATCTACTCAGATGACTACCAGTTAATGATTGCAATGCTTAAAAACGCAAGGAAAGCGCGTGGAATCACTCAAGTTCAGCTATCGGTAGCACTCGGCCGCCCTCAGTCTTTCGTCGCCAAAGCCGAAAACGGTGAGAGAAGGTTGGACATCATCGAATTTATTCACTTGGCCAGATTAGTCGGGCTGGACCCTACATCTGTCATCGATAAATTTTACCTCAGATATTCTCCTTTAAAACCATTAAATTAATTAGGTTGATTAAAATTTAACTTATCATTTTTAACGCTGGAATTATCTTGCAGAATAGCGAGACAGAGGTATTTAATCTTTACCAAAGCTCACGTGAAAAACTGAGAGTAGACCGTCATGCCTTTTTTGGCGCTAAAGCGCTTTAATCCGTAATAGGGCAATTTCATACTATAGGGTCTGATACGGAATTGGATTTGGTGCTCTGTGGTTTAGCAGTGAATATGGCCGAAGAAAGTTAAAGGTTCCGATTTAATTCGCTATACGCAAACATGTGAATTCATTGGTTGCTCGCAGGCTGGCAGCGTATTGGCCAATCATTGATGTATTTATTGCATACGTAGAACGATCAGGAAATTGGTCGCTTAAACTGCCAAAAACAAAGCTGAAAACTGCGCTCACACGCGAAATTTGGCTCATCCAGCCAATCGAGCAATTTCATATTTTGCTTAGACGCGCGCACTTCAGGTTTGGGTTAGGGTATTTACACAGTCTGCGCTCACAACAACCCTTGTGGCATCAATCATTTATGTGGATTTCCATTCCACATGAATCACTCAATGTCTTAAAGCGTTATGACTGCATTTGAAGAACTCGCTCCTAAGATTGAGCAGTACAGCATTGATGAAATGTTTTGAATCTCAGCGAGATTGGTGGTTGTAAAGAGTTTAAAGCTTTTGCTAGACGTTTAAGGGCGCACATGCAATAAACGGCTCTAAAGTGTCTAGATTATCCGTGGCGATTCAGTCACAGAAAGTACTCAACCGCTAAGCATCAACCTAAACTCATGCTCCCCTATCAAGAGCAGCTAAGTGGGTAATCTGTGGCCCGAACAAACTTTCCCTTTGTTTAAAGTGAGGCCACGAGTTTTGCGTAACTGCCTTTTTCTTAACTAGCGTAAGATGATCGCCTGTTTCTGTTATGTGCCCGTGCTCCAGTAGGAAGATACGATCGGCATTTTTCAGCATTGATAACCGATGTGCGATCATAATTATCGTGCGAGTTCCTGAAAGAGAATCTAATGCTGCAATAATTCTCTTTTCATTTTCGCTGTCCAGTCCTGCTGAAGTTTCATCCATTACAATGACCGTCGCCGGGCTGATCAACGCACGCGCCAGAGTAATGCGTTGACGTTGTCCGCCAGAAAAATGAGAACCACCATTTCTGCAGAGGGTTTGATATCCGAGTGGCAGCTCATCAATAAATTCGGAGGCCTGTGCGAGTTTAGCGGCACATTCGACTTGGGTCATGGTTGCACCGGGGCGACCAAGTCGTATGTTGTTCTCAATAGTATCGTTAAATAACCAGCTTTCCTGTGATACCCAGGCAATGTGATGGCGAAGGGTTGAGAGACTCACATCAGAATATTTGCGTTCACCCAAAAAGAACGTGCCAGATTGTGGGTCATAAAATCGCAGAAGTAGGTGGGCTAAGGTCGTTTTACCGCTTCCTGATGTACCCGCAATAGCAACTCGCTCACCTGGTTCAATGGTTAAACTCAACTCTTCCAGAACCTTTATAGAACTCTGCGGATAGCAGAAGCTGACGCGGTCAAAATGGATGCCAAACCCATGAGGTTGCAGAGTTGAAGAGGAATCCTCTACGCTCTCAGGTAGACGCTGCAGATTAAATATTCTTTCTGCGCTGACTTTGAGAGACTCCCATTGCCCACCAAGATGTAAAACTTCCAGCACCGGTAAAAGTGCTGCTGCCACAATGCTGATAATTAAAGGCAACCTCTCAATGGGAAGTGTTGATCGCTCAACAATAAAGAGGCTGCCAGCTAATAGAGTTATGAGTGTTATGGACATCAATGCATCCAGCAATGCCTGACCCGTTCCAACGTGTCTGCCATAATCACGTTGTGCCCGAATAAGTTGTTTATTGGCCTTCTCAAGCTTTCCGGCATAACGATGTTCCGCTCCGAACATCTGAATATCTTTCCAACCCTGAACTAGCTCAATGATCTGATTATTGAGCACCTGTTTCAGGTTAAGTGCCGTACTGCCATGTATTTTTAAACTCTCGGAGTTGAGTAAGGGAGTTGCCATGATCATCAGGGCACAGGGTAAAAATATTAGGCAAAGTAGGGGAGAAAGGAGTGCCAGCATAAGCAGCGCGATGCAAGGCATAACAAAAGCAGTCAGGTAATCAATCAGCAGGTGCGCATAAAAACGCTCCATAAATTCGGCATCACTTGTTGCTGTTGCGGCAACCTCACCAAGTGATTGTGTTCCGGTATAAGCGGGTGTCCCACGTGCCAGTCCATCAAAAATGTCCATTTGCAGGGTTTCAATCAGGGCAAAAGCCAAATCGTGTGATAACCATGCCAATGCCCATCGAGAGACCGCAGTGATTATTACGCACCCGATGAGAAGCCCACCATAAAAAATGAATGTAGTTGGCGTTGCCCCACTTAATACGCTCATGCAGATCCAGCCAGCCATGACTATGCAGGTAAAGGCACCGCATTGTGTCAACAAACCGACAAGTAACGTCATAAACACGTGGCATTTATGCTCAGCCAAAGGCGACATAAGCGATTGCCATAGAGAAGGATGTTTTGTATTCACGTAGCACTCTCCACGGATGTCTTAATCGAAGCGTAGTATCCATCGAGTCGGCTTAGCTGGGCAGGTGTGCCCTGCTCAAGAATCTTGCCTTCCTGCATCACCACAATATGATCGGCCTGAGCTACCGTCGTCAGGCGGTGCGCTATGCTAATAAGCGTGCATGTCCCACGCAGTGAAGCAATAACGTTCTCAAACGCAGATTCAGTGGCTACGTCCAGATTCGAAGTCACTTCATCGAGGATAAGAATGGGTGATTTTTTTAACAAGGCGCGCGCAATTGCCAGTCTCTGGCGTTGGCCGCCTGACAGCAGCCCACCATTTTCGCCAATACTCGTATCCAGCTGATGTGTAAGCCCCCGAACCCAGTCATCCAGTTGTGCCTGTTGCAATACCTGCCAGATTTCCGCATCAGTTGATTCCGGTCTACCTAAGCGCACATTTTCACCAAGCGAACCCGCAATAAGAAAAATGTCCTGTGTTACCCAGCTAATACGCGATCGCAGCTCTGCTATGGATAGCTGGTCAATGGGGACATCACCGAGAGATATCGCGCCGCTTTCGGGGCTGACAAAACGGGTTATTAACTGAATCAGGGTACTTTTTCCCGAACCTGAAGGGCCAATAAATGCGGTATGACGATTTTCGGCGATCTGAAGAGAGAGATTTTCAAAGAGAGGCTTCTGTTGGCCTGGCCAGCGGAATGTCACCGCTTCAAAGTGCATATTATGGTGAGCGGGTGGGATGTGAGGCGAGTTCGGCTCATGAAGGGTTGCAGTCGCTGCAGCCAACGCTTCCACCGCAGGTCGCATTGCTTGCGCAGCCCACAATGTATGGAAGACATTTTCCAACTGTAAAATGGGGCGGAAGGCTTCCCACGAAATAAATAGCGTAAAGAGTAAGACGTCCGTGTCAATCTTGCCTTCAACTGCCCGCCCTGCATTGATAATCAGCAGAACCGCGATGCCCAGTAAGGAAATCAAACGTGTCAAACCGCCACGTATCATGGTGACACGCAGAGTTGACATAGATTCATGACGCAGGAGTGCAGCGCGATCGACCATTTGTGCGCGAAATTGGGGTACGGCATTAAACGCCTTTAACGTGAGCATACCGCGCAGCGTATCCATAAGGTCATCGGCGAATTGTTGCATGGCCGCAAAGACGCCCACAATATGCGGCCGCTGATGGCGCATAAACAGCGCGTCGAGAACAGGACAGGCTACCATGAACAGCAGAAGAATGACGCCGGATATCAGGTCAATGCTCGCCAGTGTAGCAACTGTAATAATTCCTCCGATGATGGCCAAAAGCAGGGCGGGCAGATAACGACTATAAAAGCTTTCCATGGCTTCTGCGCCTTCCAACAACGTGGCCTGCAGTTGCGCTGCGGAGTGACTTTGCATTACCGCATATCCGGGAGCCAGAAGTGGACGAAAGAGCTGCTCACGAAATCGGGTTCTTACGTCGGCTGCCAGCTGTTCGATTTGTGTCGACCGTATAGCAATCAGCAATGACCTTACCAGCACGTTACCGACTAACGTCAGTATCAGAGCGATATTCATGCCGGTATCAGACAAGAGGGCATGCTGGATAATGTGGGTAAACAGCCATGCCTGTGTCAGATAGCTAGCGGTGATTAACATCCCATAGAGTAGGTTTACCACGAGTGAAGGTGTGAATTGGGAAGTCAGTCCTGTAGAAGGTGATTTAATCATAACGGTCCTTAGGGCAGCGGCGTAATTACCGCTGCCACTTACCTTATTTGCCCGGCAACGCCGTCCAGAATGTTCCCTTTAGCGGCACTGAGAGCCACTCGCTGGTTACCGTATGTAGGGTTGCGTCGGGATCAACATCGGCAAACAGTGCTGGATGGAACATTTTTGCCATCGCTTCAATGCCGACGAAGTAGAGAGGGCTATCGAAGAAGAACAGCCAGACGCCCCCCGTGTGTCCTGCTTTCACTGCCGGCAAGTTGGCTATTTCCGCCGCTTTCTGCAGGTGCGTGCTGCTCTGAGCAACCTGCTGAGTACTCGCTCCAGTGCCTATCTGTAATCCGTCTCGGCTAACGGCTGAACCGCCGCCCATCAGGTAAAAATCAGGATTGCGCGCAAGGACATATTCCGGGTTGAGCTTGCCAATGGGTGCACTGATCTTATCGGCACCAATATTGTGGCCTCCCGCCGCCGCGATAAAATCACTCATGTTGCCGGGACCGGAGGTGAAACAGCAGTCGCCTTTACCGGGATTAAGATGGAAGAACACGGAAGGACGCGTACTGACTGAATTCAGTCGCTTTTGAACCTCATCCATATGTTGCTGCCAGAAGGCAATAATTTGATCTGCTCTTGCCTTCTCATTCAGAACATCACCGAGTAATTTCAGGCTCGGCACTGTATTGGCCAGTGGTTTGCGGAAAAAATCCACGAACACATAAGGAATGTGCGCAGCATCGAGTGCCTTGAGATCCGGTGGAATCGGACCGTAGAGGGTGAAAATAACCAGATCGGGTTTAGCCGCAATGGTCGCTTCCATTGAAAAGGTGCCACTGTTCATGGTACCCAAAACTGGAATATTACGTGCCGCGGGATATTGCCTTGCAATCGCATCCCAGGTCGCCGGTGAGTAGCGTTGCAAATCGTCGCCCCAGCCAACAAGGTTGCTAAAGGGATCTTTCTCCAGTAGCGCCAGCGTTATAATGTGGCGGCTTTCGCCCAACACAACGCGTTTCGCGGGACCCGGCAAAGTGACCTGACGCTGCAACATGTCGGTAACGGTGATTGTTGCCCAGGCGGATGGTGTGCTCCATGCAAAGCACATGATTATCAGCAATGAAAACCAGTTTATTCTCTTCATAAAATCCTTCATAACTTACCAGCGATAGGAGAGGGTGGCGCTCAGTGAGCGGTCATAGCCGGTGCTACAGCTGGTGGTTGAACAACTCACCCAGTAATGTTTGTTGAACAGATTGTTCGCGTTGAGCGCCACATTCAGTCCATGCAGCTGGCTATTTACCTGACCAAGATCGTAACGAATGGCGGCATCTACCAGCGTGTAGTCCGGTACCTTGATGGTGTTGTTCGTATCGGCCCAGGTAGAACCGACATAGCGCACACCTGCGCCTAAGCCCAACGAGGCCAGTGGACCGCTTGCCACGGTATAGTTGCTCCACAATGAAGCCATGTTTTCCGGCATGGCGACGGGCATTTTGCCTTGGGCACCTGCCACGTTGGATTTTGTGGTTTCGAGATCATTCCAGCTGTAGCTCGCGATAAGTTTCCACTGCTCC
Organism: Rouxiella chamberiensis; assembly: GCF_026967475.1. Lineage (NCBI taxonomy): Bacteria > Pseudomonadati > Pseudomonadota > Gammaproteobacteria > Enterobacterales > Yersiniaceae > Rouxiella > Rouxiella chamberiensis. Next base: position 1,097,069 of record NZ_CP114058.1, read on the forward strand.
GTCAGGTTGGCTGTCGCAGAGGTCTCGATTCCTTTTGATGTGATCTGACCGGTCTGGACTTTGTTCAGTGAGTTATTGGGATCGATGGTCTGAACGTTATTCTGCTGCAAATCAAACCAGGCTAAGGTAAATAGCGCATCTATCTGTTCAGGCTGGTATTTCACTCCCACTTCCCACTGCTTACCGGTGGTGGGTTTATAGGTTTCACCGTAAATATTTGTCCCCAGCACCGGCGCAAATGAGGTGGCATAACTCACATAAGGCGCCACACCGCTGTCGGTTATCCAGCTCAGGCCTGCCCGCCAGGTGGTGCGGTGGTCATCCTGCGAGGTGTATGTGTTATTGAGGCGATTTTTGGTATTGACCGACGCCCAGTCCTGACGCGCGGAAAGATCTACATTCAGATGCTGATACAGCGCGAGGCTGTTGGAGAGATACACACCGGTTTCATTGGCATTCTGCTGTGTGCTGGTGAACGCCGTAGTAGCGGGAAAGCGACCACTGCCGGTGGGCTGATAAATATCAATGCTGCTTGCACGTCCGTAGTTGAGATAGTAGTCCTCCCCGGTGTGACGAAAAGACAACCCGGCAACGCTGGAGCCGTGAACCGGCCCGGCATCCCACTCCTTTTTGAGGTTGTTATCTGTAGCGAAGATCTTTCCCTTGATACCAAACTCATAGGCAGCGCGATTGAGGGTCCGCATATCTGCCGCCAGCGCCGTACCGGAGAGCGTTTGTGTCATCAGGTCAGTTTCGGTATAGCGACTCGCAGAGTGGAAGCTCCAGCGATCGCCAAAGTTGTGGTCCAGTTCGTAACCCAGATTGGTCTGCGTCATGTGGTTGTCGAGGTTGGTGCCATCGAGATAACTGTTGCTGTCAACCTGACCATTGGGATTACTGCGCAGCGAGCCATAGAGCGGCAAGAATGCACGCGGCGGACCGAATTTATTACGGTTCACTGAGGCCAGTACTGTAAACCGGGTATCCGCATCAGGGAGCCACGTCAGTGAGGGTGCCAGATAGAGGGTGTCATCGGGTACGTTGTCGAACTGCGTATTACTGTCACGTGCAACACCGACGATCCGATAGAGCAATGTCTTATCCTCATTGACCGGTCCTGACGTATCAAACTGCCCCTGCATACGACCGTGGCTGCCCGTTTGAATACCGACTTCATGCTGGGCGTTGAGCGTGGGATGCTTACTGATGCCATTTACAATGCCGCCAGGTGAGCCCGCTCCGTAAAGAAAACCGTTCGGTCCTCGCAGCACATCAAGCTGTTCTAATCCGTAAGGTTCATAGCGAACGTAGGACTGTTGGGTAGTGGAGCGTAATCCATCCAGCAGCGTACCGTTCAGCGTGGAATCAAACCCGCGAATATTGAAATAATCGAAACGCGATGAGATGGCAGAGGTTGAGGCAAAAACGCCGGGCGTGTACTGCAACGCCTGAGTCGTGCTCTGGACGTTGCGATCATCCATTTCACCCCGTGTAATGACGGAAACTGACTGAGGTGTTGCCAGCATGGATGAGTTGGTACGGCTTGCCGTTGTGCTGGTTTGCGAAACGTAACCTTTATCTGCAACGTTATCCCCACCGGCTGTAACGGTAAGCGTCTCTTCCGCCTGTACACAACCGGCGTGTACCAGCAATGCGAGGCAGGTTAAAGGAGTCATCCAGCGCGTCCAATTTTTATTATTGTTTTCCAAGGTGTTCTCCGAAAATGTGTCGACTTATTTGTCGGCTAAAAGTGTGTCAGTGAGACACTTGGCAAACAATCAGCAACACTTTCGCTAGCGGAACTCTTTCTTTAGGTGGAAAGCAAAAGGGAACTTCCCGGCTTATCCGGGAAGTTCAGCAGGTAATCAGGTGTGGTTTTGCGCCGCCAAGCAATTGGGGTATCGATATACCAGGGGATAATGTGATGGAACAATCCAATAACAAACGGTGGATCCATTCCCTCATCTTTGGCCCATTCCAGCCGGTCTATCAGCATGCTATCCACGCGTTCAGGGGCCGGAATGCTCTCACATCAGGTTTGAATGGTGATGCAGCCAGCACATACGTCAGGTGCTTCTGCAACAGGGATATCAGATGGCGATCGATGGCATCGATGCCGGCCCTATTGTTATGCTTTCAGATTATTAATAACAATCATCAGAACTTTAGCTGTAGAAACTAATTCCTTAGAAATGATGAAGGTCTGGGCCAATTAAAACTGGTAACCCGTTATTATTATGCGGTTATTAACATTAGATATTAAATGTTCAAGGCCTAAAGTGATAGACAGTTATCTAGATCCCCTTTACTGTGAGAATGATTATCAATATCATTTTTCGCATCGGGGAGAACGGTGATGGAGCGACAACAGCGTGGCATGAAGGAGCGGGTAGAAAGCGGTGCACAGGTACTACTGAACGGCGATATTGCGCTGACCAGCGGCAGTGTAAAACCGCAACGTGCCATCTGGCACGATGAACAGCTTCATCTCGGCTTGAAAGTCATCATCATTGAAAGCGGTGAAATATTGTGCCGCTTCCCCCAGCAAAATGAGTTACATATCAAGGGACCTGCGCTGTGCGCTGTCTGGAATCAGGATATCGCACAGGCCAGCCAGTGTTTTCTTCCGGGTGCGGACCTGCGTTTCACAGCCGTTAATCTCTCCACTAACTCATTAAGTCAGTATCTGTGTGAGGATTCAATGAGCCGGTTAGAGGCAGGTATGAATCTTGATCTTTCTGCTCAATCTAAAATGCGCATACAGGCCGCGCCAAAATGCCTGTGTGGACTTAAAGCCCAGCTTTTTACCAACCCTCTTGAGGGCGTTGCCCGTCAGCTTTATATGACAGGTAAAGCACTGGAGATTGTGGCGCATACTCTTGACAGTTTGAGTGCGAAAAATGGCGCGATTGGATCCGCGATGCCACGTTTGAGTACCGGTGATATCGCACGTTTGCACGATGTTAAAACGCTGCTGGCCGAGCGGATTGATTCACCGCCCTCTATTACAGAAATCAGCGCTCTGGTAGGTCTCAACACGCGTAAACTCACGACCGGGTTCAGACGATTATTTGATCAAAGCATATATGGCTATCTTCAGACACTTCGACTGGAAACCGCATGGCACATGCTCTCAAGCGGAGAGGCCAGCGTGTCGTCAGTGGCTTATCAGGTAGGTTATTCACCGGCTCATCTGTCGGTCGCATTTCGCAAGAAATACGGCTTTGCGCCTAAGGATATGCGGTGCTGAATAGAAAGTGGGCGAGATAATCATGTGTTGATCGAGCAGGCATGACAGGCAGCTTTGAGCAAGGAACACAAGTTTACCAAAGTCTTTACGACACAAGTTTCGCGCAACAGAGGGCCGTGCCATACTCACCTTAATTTAGATAAATATTTGTCCTGATCTTTTTCATTCTAGCTTGCATGCACAATGGTATGCGGGATAGGGTTACTCAGCATCGCATACGCAGGCTTGTCGAGGCCAGCAAGCGACGTTTGAGTGCCAATTGAATGCATTTCAATGTGGTGCTTGTCGTCTCGCGAGGTACACGGCGGGAGCACTTGTAGGGAAAATGCCCACCAATTTGGGAGGTTCGGAGTGTGTCTTAGCGAAAAATATCTGCCTGTCTATCAGTTTAACGAGAGACATTCATTGAACATTTTGGCCCCGCAAGCAGACATAATGGCAGCAGTGCTGAATTTCTGCCCTCAGGATGATTGGCTTTTCCGATACGCCACAGCTGTCCGTGAGTTACCAATCCGGTTACTCGACCTGATACAGAGCCGACCCGCTTCGTTCCGCCAAGTATTTGGAATGGATAATTTCACACTATTGGAGAAAAAAGGGGGTCGAGAATTGGTATTCGGCCTGGCTGGACGATTTTGGAAAGCAGATTATGGTCAATCAATCATAACAAATGCAGTCGACTTTCTCGCATTTAGTGAGCCCGGCACTGCCAAACTAACTCTCAGTTTTACCGTTGAGAAGCTCAGCGAAAGACAGACTCAATTAACCACGGAAACTCGGGTGTATTGTCTGGATAAAAATGCGCTACGCCGCTTTACCCCTTACTGGTATGTAATCAGGCCGGCAAGCGGCTTAATAAGACGAAGAATACTTAAAGCAATCAGTCACAGCGCTAGAAATGGAAATTATTTATAAACGACTAAAATGAGAATTTAGGCTCATTGCTTAAGAGTGTCAAATTTGCAATTAACCTCAAGCAGCTCACTGCAACGACGCGGGGCAGCGAAGAGCGGATGTTAATTTCACGACAAGCATAGATTGATTCGCAAGGCTGTTTTATCCATTTAATTAGTTACTAATGCAAATAAAGTACTAAAAATAACGATTTTTTAGGCATGTATTGGTATTGCTATTTAAGTCACCAAATAAATTCCTCTATCGTGGACGATTTAATTAATGACTGACGCAATTCCAGGAATCGTAATATTTGATATCGATGGCACTCTGACTGACAGTGTCGCACAACATCAGAGTGCATTTGAATCAGCCGTGCGTCCCAGTCTGAGAACTGACTGGAGCAGTTATACGCACCACACGGATAGCGCTATTTTCGAACAGGCTTGGGAAGAGGCTCGTTTTGAAGGTCGCGCTGATTTATCCAAGCTGGAGTCCCAGTATCGAAAAACGCTGTAGTATGAAATTACATCTAGGCCTTTCGCTCAGATTACCGGTGCCGCTGTCTTCTTAAATTGGTTAGAAGATCATTCCTGGATAATGGTTTTCGCGACCGGCAGCCTTCGTTTTGGTGCCTTGAAACAATTGGAGGCAGTGGACGTGGACACTGAAAAAGCGCATTTGGTAACCGCTTCCGAATTTACAACTCGCGAAAATCTCTTGCGAGAAGCTATCCGATTGGTAAGTAAAAATCTTCCAAGTAAAGAGGAAAAATCAGTAATATCCATAGGCGATGGTTTATGGGATTTAAAAAGGCTCAAAATCTCAACTTACCTTTTATAGGCATAGGAAGCGATGCTAAAGCTAATCTGTTGACTAATCGTGGCGCAGCCGTTTTCAAAGATTTTAACCACCTTATGAGCAATGGCCTTCACTTATTGAAATAGCTTAGGACCGTGAAAAAAGTCAAATGACTTCGAGCTCCTATCGTTCAGGCGATTCTCATCTCCCCCGTTGATTAAGATAGCGTTGCATCGAGCAATTGAACTCGTAGCACAAAGCGGACTAATGTGTAGCTGATGTGATCTGCTCCCCGCAGATTAGTACATCCTGATGTTAGCAACGTTCGCTTCTGGCACGAAGCGGACATGTCAGCCTAAGGTCCGCTTTGAGCGAGAAGTGGACAATGAAATTGTCCACAGTTGACGATTTCTTTGTTACCCGGCTTACCAGAACCGCGACAGAGTCAGTGCCAAAGCAAATGCGGGTGTTCTGACACTTAAACTGCTCAATGAAGCCAGGGTGATGACGCCAAAAAAGCGGTGATGCCATATAGCCCGACACCATACGCAAGGTGCGTTATCAGGCTTAACAAACGCGCCGTCCATGGGCGAGATGTATGGGCAGCCGCGAAACCAAACCCAAACGCGGGTTGCAAAATTAAGAATGGAGCAAACAGAGTTAGCAAACCTGTCAACACACCCGTGAAAAGGGAAGGTTCTTGAAGCCAGACCCCTCCGTTAAGCAGAAGCGGGATAACAGCAAAAATTATTCCGCTCAGATAATGGAATATCCAGCCAGTTAGATTTTCCCCACGTATCTGTGGCGCTGAAAGAATGGTGTGATGCCTGAATTTCCCCGGGGAAGCCATAAAATCCAGCGACCTACCAATGCATAATTCAACGGCGGAATTTTTAAAATGAGCTTTTGACACAGCGACCACGAATCCATGACCAGCGTTGCGCTGATGCCCGTTATGACAGTTTTGAAAAAAATAATGATATCCAACGCCCACTCCTTCTTTGTAATGTCGTAAACAACAGTGTGCAACTTAAAGTCAGGTTGAAGTCAACAATGAAAGAACTGGATATCAGGGAAGTCGCTGATCTTACAGGGGTTACCCCGTCAGCGTTGCGATATTATGAAAAGAAAGAACTAATCAAACCTGTTGGCCGCAATGGCCTGAGAAGACAGTACAACGACAATGTAATCAACAAATTGCAATTAATCGCGCTTGGGCAGGCTGCAGGGTTTTCACTCGATGAAATAGCTTCGATGTTTAGTTCTGAGAACAAACTCGCATTAGACAGCGTTCAGCTAGTTAAACGAGCAGAGGAGATTGACGACACTATTCATAAACTCCAGTTGTTGAGCCGGGGGCTGAAACATATTACATGTTGCACGAAGAGTGAGCATTCCGAGTGTGAGGAATTCAAAAAAATTGTATCGAGAGGGCTGCGGCTTATCAGATAGATTATTTTAACGTACCAGCCTATACCTATGTCCGCTTCTGGCACTGAACAGATATCCCCGGAGCGGTAAATTTGGTCTTATTCACTAATATCTGTTGAAATTGAAATACATCTTCTTTGGGTTGCAGGCCGCAGTGGCAGGCATATGAGTCATACAGCACAGGAAAGTCAGTATGAAACTGGCAGTAATTTCAGACATCCATGGGAACCTTCCGGCGCTAAACGCCGTTCTGGCAGACATACAGGCTCGGAGTGTCGACCTCATCCTGAACTTGGGAGATATCGTTTCGGGGGGCTATTTCCGGCAGAAACGGCAGACCGGCTCATGCCTCTCAATATTCCGACTATAAGAGGAAATCACGAACGGCAACTGCTTGAACAAGATGTTGCAAGCATGAGCCTGTCCGACAGGCATGCCTTTGAGCGCCTGCGCGCACCACACTGGCACTGGCTTAAAAACCTGCCGGCAGAGCTGACCATCAATGATGACGTATTAATGGTGCATGGAGTACCAGGGGACGACCGCATTTATCTTCTTGAAGACGTTACTGATACAGGTGTGCGACCGTCGTCCGAAGCGCGTGTTTTATCGCTTGTGGCTGACAGAAGCGCATCATTGATCCTTTGCGGGCACACGCATATTCCCCGGCAGTTGCGCCTGGCTGACGGTCGCCTTATCGTTAACCCCGGCAGCGTGGGGCTTCAGGCATATGACGATGATACGCCCCGCTCGCATGTGATGGAAAGTGGTTCGCCACATGCGCGTTATGCAATTGTGGAGCGGCAAAATGGAGAATGGAATGTGGAGTTCAAAGCGATTGATTATGACTGGGAGTCGGCTGCCGCAGTTGCGTTCGAAAATAATAGGCCCGACTGGGTAAATGCTCTCATGACGGGTCGAATGTAAAGCCTGCGCAGCATTTTCAAAACCATTAAATTCCTCGCTTCATATACATCAACACCGGCTGGAAGCTCCCAAAATTAACGGCGTCCGTTCTGATTTGAGCGAGGTATAGTCATTCGCACCCTGAGAATTACGCTTTTAAGCGATTCAGGGTATGCGCTTACTGGTTACAAATATTGAGCGAGAATCACGTGATGATCGCCGCTTTTCTTTCGAGCCAGTAGGTGCTCCACGTTCGCTAACGAATACTCAGGGCATTCAGGTAACTGCTGGCTATACAACTGGTTGAAGATAAACGCCGTTTTGTGAACCGTATAATCGACACGCTTAAGCATTATTATCCTCAGCCGCTGGAGTGGTTCTCACATCGGGGTAGCTTACGGTTGTGTGAACTGATTATACGATGGCCCAGCCTGCAACAACTGAAACGAGCCAGGCGCGACACGATCCGACAAGTATTATGGGATCTGCGATTTACCCCCTTCCTCCATAACATGTTCCTTACTAGACGTCGTCAATGCGCAGGAGACGGCTTGTAATAACCGTATAGATAATCATTGATTTTTTAGCCATCATGCGCTTTAGCTAAATCGAAATAGCCAGCAGCATGCTGAAATGACGGATGTATATTGAACTGTGGGTAGGCCACTGCATATGTGTCTATATATTTTTTTAAATATGAGTTTATGTAAGGTAAAGCTTTCATAAATTACATTTAATTGTTATTTGTAAATCATTATTTCACTTGAAATGTGAATATTGATTTCTAATACTGTATATAAGAAACCTCCTAACACTAATAATAATCCTAGTTACATTTATGTTTTTATTTGTAGGGCGTTTGTTAAACCTTGTTGCACGTATGAAATTATTATTGTAGATTCATCCTCAATTTGAATTTCACATAAGTATAAAATGTTATTTATATTATAGAAGTATGAAAAGGGTGGGGAAAAATTCAAACGGGAAGAAATTACCTTTCACAATTGCGATTGTAGGATGTGGCCCCCGCGGGATTTTAGTTTTAGAAAGAATTGCCGCTAGACTCAGTAATATAAAATAGACGGAAAGTAATTTATGTATCTACAGTGCTTTTAATACCAAATTTTGGGGTACCTATAGAATTGCACGCTCTATAGCAATTAGCCAAGGTGGGTCTTAAACATTTGTTTATGGAATACTATCTTTAAGGCCAACAAGATTTATTGCTTTAATAGGTTCTATAAATGGGGAAATTGAGAATTTAACAAAAGGTTTAGCATTAAAACGAGCCCCCCATTCGAGTTAATGCTGTTTCATCTGCAGTTCTTGAGAATGCATTAATGCTTGTCAATCTGAATACAGAAGATCGTATTAATCTTGGTAAAAAATTGCCTTTAAATAAAATGGTTCACCTGAAAGCATTGCAGAACTAATACTATTTCTTTCAAAAATTAATCATATGACGGGTGCTGTGGTAGTCGTTGATGGAGGAGGATCTCTTGTCTGAAAATAGCTCAGTAACAACGATAATTAATGGAACTGAAGAAAAATCGATTCAATCAAATAAGTCACGAGTACTATTGATTATTTGTATCGGTTTTTTTATGGTTAGTTTAGACGCAACTATTGTAAATGTTGCTTTGAACAGTCTTGGAAATAGTTTAAATGCGAGTTTAGGTGGATTACAATGGACAGTTGATGCCTATACACTAGCATTTGCAGCATTATTACTTGGCGCAGGTGGTTTAGGGGATGTTTTTGGCTCAAAAAAGATATTTAATATAGGATTAATCATATTTTCCTTGGCATCAGCCTGTTGTGCGATATCCAGCACATTAAATGAATTATTAATCTCACGGGTACTTCAAGGATTAGGGGCAGCGCTTCTCGTAGCTACCTCATTATCTCTTCTACAAAAAGTTTTTGTCGAACCTGGTGAACGGGCGAATGCGTTCGGAGTTTGGGGAGGGGTTGGTGGTGTAGCAGTTGCCACTGGCCCGGTTCTTGGGGGATTTTAATATCAACATTTGGATGGCCATCAGTATTTTGGGTTAATGTGCCGTTTGGGATAATAGGAGTGTTTCTTTCAATAAAATATTTGCCTTCGGTGAAGGGTGAAGCACGAAGCTTGAATATTATAAGCCAGATTATCTCAGCAATTGCATTAGCATCATTGGCATTCATATTTATATCTGCTGGTGAAAATGGATGGTTAAGTAAAGATGTAGGGATTGCTAGCCTGACGTTTGTTATTTTAACAATATTTTTTATCATAATAGAAAAGTCAACTTCTTCCCCGATGCTACCTAGAGGTATTTTTAAGTCAAAAAAATTCTCTGCAGCAACTTTTGTGGGAATGATCATTAACTTTGGGTTTTACGGTCAACTTTTTGTATTGAGTTTGTTTTTTCAAAAAATATTCAAGTATTCCGCTATGGATACAGGGCTGGCTTTGCTCCCGCAAGCAATTGTGTGCTCGTTGACAGCATTCTATTGCGGGAAAATTACTGCAAAAAAAGGCCCCCGATTTCCTATGGTGGTTGGTCTCACGGCAGGTACATTAGGGTTATTAGGGTTGGGGTTTGTAGATAGTGAAAGCTCCTACGTAACAGTCCTTATCCCAATGTTAGCGGTCGGATTTGGAATGTCCTTTACTGCGCCTGCGACTGTTACTGCGGGTATGTCGGAAGCACCTCTTGGTCAAGGTGGAATAGTATCAGGAATTATCAATGCAGCCCGTCAAAGTGGAAGTGTAATGGGAATTGCAGTCCTTGGAGGATTACTCGGGGTAATGTCAGACTTTGAAAAAGGAATGCATTTATCATTTTGGGTTGCATCCTTTTTCTTTGCTTGCGCATTTATTATTACGCTGTTGAAAATCCGGAATTAAGTGCTTATCTATCAAATAGGAGAGATGAAGTGAAAGTAAAAAGCATTACTCGCGATTGGGTAGATTATTGGGAGCAAAGGCGTGAGAAATTCATATTTGAATGTGAAAAAGAATTAGAAATATTTAATAATTCAATCAAAGCTGCTGAACAAAGTCAGTTGAAAGTACTTGAGGACATTATCTCAGTAAGTAATGAATAGACGCGGGTTTCGTAGACATTTTTTTGCCTCATCTTCGATAATGTAGAGAAGTTTTATAATGCTAAACGCCGCCACAGTGCCTGTGAGGATCAACCCCCTGCAGTTTATGAAAGTGCCTGGTTCATGGGGCACGGAACCGTCTAGGAAACCCGACTCTATTCAATGTAACCCATTCGATTTCAGCAAAAAAGATGCTTCATCGTGCGATATGCTCCATATCTCGGCTAGTTTACTTGCTACAGTATTTGCTTCCCATGGCATCACATGCATCTTTGCAAATGTTCGATTTACCCGGCCGTGCGGGCACGGTCTGGTCAGAATGGGACATGTGCGATTACTGGCAGACTACGCTCGGAAGATAATTTATTCTCAGGCACTCTAAAACCATCAGTTGAAAAAGTGCTCAGCAAATGGTTTTATCATTCATTAATAACTATTCACTATTGCTGCATAAGGTCAGATACGTTGTCACTAGAGTCTGCTGAGTGGTTTAGCCGGAATGGCATAGAGTGTTCTCGAGTCAGGGCACATAACTCAGGCTTTCCGAAACATCTTCACGATGAATATGTCATCAGTGCAAACCTGACGGGGGTAGAGGAAATCTGGCTGGCAGGGAATACCGCGTATGTTAAAAGCGGTCAGGTTACCTTATATAATCCGGGAACCATTCAGGCTTCGCGTTTTGATACTCAAGTCGTGGAATTCATCAGTGTGCACATACCCCAGACAGTGATCAAAATGCTTGCAGATGAGGACAATTTCAATAGTGCTCATGAAGCCCCTGTTTCTGCGAGAAGGCATAATCAATGACACTCGCCTGTTTAACGCGCTGTACCGTTTTGCAACATCAGCCGGGATGGAGTGGGACATGGACGAGGAGCAGGAACTGATTTTACTTTGCGGTGAGCTGCTTGAGACGCCAGCTCTACTTCAGAGTGGTGATGAACAGAAAATCAATGTTGTTATCGAATACTTGCGGGATCACCTCAGCGTAAAACCGAAGCTGGAGATGCTCGCGCAGCTGGCGGGGATGAGCAAATACCATCTTGTACGCTTCTTCACCCGGCATACGGGTATGCCGCCTCTGCAGTATCATATGCAGCTTCGTCTGCACCATGCCCGTGACTTGCTTCGTAGAAACTTGCATCCGCTCGATGCGGCGATAATGCTGGGATTTTACGATCAGAGTCATTTCATTAATGCGTTTCGTAAAGTGATGGGAACAACGCCCCATCACTATGCATCGCAGGTCAGATCAGGCCCCCATAAACTCGCGGTACCCTGACACAATCACGTAAAGCGCAAAATAGCTGAATATGAACGCCGAGGCTATGTAGGAATATTTAAGCAGGCGTTGACCAAGCAGTTTGCCTCCCAAACTTCCAACCAGGCACAGGACACATGTCCAGAACATTCCGGCGATGAAAAAGCCACTCAGAAACCAGGACGTTGCCGTAACGCTGTGCTGGCCCATCCGGGATATCAGCGCACCGCCCACTGTCGCAAACCACAGAATGGCCGTGGGGAAGACATGGCAAGCACCACGCCCCGGCCAAATTCACGCAGTAGCGGGCGATACTGATGAGTTTCGCTCACGTTAAGTTCTGAAGCCTTCCTGAAAGCGGCTATCAGCATTTTGCCGGCGAACCACAGGAGCATCGCGCCACCGCCAACCCACAGTATCCAGCGTACGGCTTCATACTGAAGCAGTACGGCCATTCCCGCCAGTGCCAGTAATGCATATGCCAGGTCACCCACACAAGTCCCCATTCCCAGCCAGAAACCATGAAAATATCCGCGTTGCATGGCAAGGGTAATCATGGCGATATTGGCAATTCCAATATCAAGACACAGCGAAAGGCTCAGTAAGAAACCACTTGAAAACTCGATCATAACGTAAAGCCTTTGATCTTCTGGTCGTACTCGATCATGTCGACAGTTTTACCCAGCCGGTTCAGAAGCAGGTCCGCCTCTTCACGCTGATGATGAGGTGAATAGCATTGCAGGAACGCCAAGGCTGCCTCTGCAAGACGCGTAGCCTGGTGGATGAGGTCTAGCGCCGCGGGCGAAAGTGAGTCAGGCAGAGAGATCTCCATCATGTGGATATGGTATGAGTCAGCAGCGGGCCAGAACGGTGTCGTAAACATGAAATTCCCTTCGATTATCAGTAACGAGAAGTCTACTTAACCATTGCATCTGTAATCGGTATTGGAAGGAATTGCGCGATGGGGGTCGGAAAGAAAGGTGCATTTCAGAACCATAACCGACTACTTCGCTTCGCAGTAAATTAAAGGGCGTGTAGAAAATCATGATTAAGCGGGGCCAGGTAGTCTAACGCAGTGGCAGAACAACAGGGGACGTTATCCACGAGAGAATTACCCTGCACCGTATAAATCAGCAGTGTTCGGTTAGATCAATATCCACTTCTGGCACGAAGCGTTTCTTCAAGCCTCGGGACGGGCCTCGACCACCGTGCGCGCCAACGCGGCGCTAATCTCGATGTTACACCGTCACGCAGGGTTGGTGCCCCCTAACGCCTCGCCGCTGGTCTTTCGCACGCTGCGTAAAATCAATCGTGCGGCGGTGGTGGCTGGCGAGCGCACCGGTCAGGCCGAGCCCTTCTGCCTGAGCGATTTGCTGGCTGCGGACCGCGCCTGGCAAGGATCCGCGCAGCTGCGCGACGCCGACCGCGCCGGGGACGGGCGCATTCTCCTGCACGTTGGCTGGACCAAGACGGTGGTGGAGGCCGGTGGGCTGGTCAAGGCGCTGAGCTCGGCCTCGACACGACGCCTGGAGGAGTGGATGGCGGTGGCGGGACTGGCGGCCGAGCCGGACGCCTTTCTGTTCTGCCCGGTACACCGCGCCAATCGAGCGACCCTCACCACCGCCGCACCGCTAAGCGCGCCGGCGCTGGAGGCCATTTTCGCCCGGGCATGGGACACGGTGGGGCCGGTCTCTGCGGCGGCGGCCAACAAGGGACGCTATTGCAGCTGGAGTGGGCACAGCGCGCGCGTCGGCGCCGCTCAGGATATGGCGCGCCACGGCTACGCGTTGGCGCGGATCATGCAGGAGGGCACCTGGAAAAAGACCGAAACGCTGATGCGCTACCTGCGCCACATCAAGGCCCAGCGGGGTGCAATGGTCGACATGATGGAAAACGGCGGGAACCACCCGCCGGAGACGTGAAGGTCGGTGCGTTCGGGCCGGGCAAAACGCGCGCGGCTGCCTGACAAGAAAAAGATGGAAAAAGCTGTCAGTGGAAAACTGATCATTGCCGCCTACGCTTGCGGCGGCACGCATGTGCTGCTGACATCCAATGTGGGTGAGGTTCAGATAACGCGCTTCAAGGTGAAGTAAGGACAGCTCTCTTATCTGGCCATTGCTGCAGAAGAGAGAAGTTTTAATTAAACAGGTGTATCGCGGCTGGTTTATTCAGAAGCAATAAGGATTTACCGGTTGTTGAGCCTGTTTTCGCCTAAGGAAGCGGCGGGTCACCGCCAGTTCCTTGCTGCTGCCCGGGCGAGCATGGAACAGACAACGGTGCGATGAAATGGCGCGACAAGCCGCGTATAAAGCTTGCCGATCCCGTTATGACAGCGCACGACAGACGTCAGCACTACCTCCCTTCCACCGCGCTCCTGATTGCGGACCAGAACCGACGTTCGGAAGTCCAGATGAATGTCATTTTCACCAATGATGAGTTCGTTCTCGTCCACGGATAACACGGGAAAGAAATCAATACGTTCCCGTCCGCCTGTTTCCAGTCTTTTTCGGAGCTGCACGGAAGTCTGTATGCCGAACGGCATGACCATGGAATCGCGACAGGCCAGTAACATTCGAAACCAGCATGGCGGAGTAGCCAGCAGAATCTGCGACAGTTTTTCAATATCAACAGGTACGTCAGGCGGCAGGGTAATGGCAAAGGCGTCGGCGAGATCGGATTGCTGATAAAGGGCGGTGAGCTTGCTTTCAGCCGGTAAGGCAATGGTACGAACCGTTTGCACAGATAAACCTCCATACTTCGCCGGTGAGGGTAATCCGGCCGGACGTGTTAAGACAGTCAGGCAGGGGGCTTCCTGCAGCTAAGTAGCAGGGGAAGTTAAGTAATGTCCGCTTTGAGCGAGGAGCAGAAGTTCTGCTCATAGTAGTATCACTAACATTTTCATTTGGGGATCAACTGGGAGGTGGTCAAGGAAGCCTTAATTATGATTGCTCATGTTAGTTGTCAGGGGGAAGTAATGAAGATTGGATTACCAACCTTCATTATGCTAATTAGTCACTTCCAAAGAAATCTCGATTTATCTGATGCAACAAGAATCTGACCGAGTCCGGCATGTTTTCATTGTTCAACGATATAATTTCCTGCAGGTGGTGATCTAGTATTCTTAGGTGCCTGATCCAGATTGACATTAAGAACTCAAGGCATCCTTCACCTTGTTCATTATCATGATTTCTAACGACCGAACTTATTATGTCGCACATTTGTTGGCTGTAATTCTCATCAATAGTATAATTAAGTTCGGATGAATATGCCGCCCTCAAAAGACATGCTTGTATAACGCCATCATTATACCTGTCAAAGCAAATAGGGCTTAGGAGAGTATAATGATAAATTGTAGATAAACCTTTTCCATCATTCATCCTCAAATCATGCAGCAAGGTTTGAATAGTCCAAAACACATCTGCTTGAGATGATTTTTTTGTGTCAATATCCAGCTTGTCCCAAAAAACAAATGTCTCCCTGATACTAAGTGTTTTCCCCTTAGTGTCTTTCAAGAACAGTTCGTCTGGACTAATTGGCGAGTCGAGTAATGATAATCTTGTGAGTAAATCGGTAGAGATTTTTTGTTGGTGATAATAATTATCCAAAGGGTCTTCATCTGTAAATCGGGAAATTTTTTCATGTTCCAGATCCCAATAGGTTTTTGACTTACTACTGATCCTAGGTAAGAAACAGTTCCTGAGGATAATAAGTTCATGCCCCCCATGCATAAGTCTTTTCTGAGTTGATCCAGACTTGGTGCATTTTGTAATTTAGAAAATCCGACTAGATATGAAATGGATGATGATTTATTTAAACATCTCAGTTTTCTGGAGGCTGATAATAGTTTTCTTCCAGTCGTTATTGCTCCAGCCACGACAAAAACTGATGACATTTCGGTATAGTCAGATTCTTTCAATTCTCCAAACTTGAAGATTTTTATGTTATCATCGTCAACAAGTTTTTTGACCTTAAGGGCTAAGAGTTCTGAACCTGTATCATCCAAGTGGATTATTGTGTTGATGTCACGGGAAAAAATTTGTTGATTCTTTTCTGCATATCAGAAAAGAGAGGGGCAGACTGGTTCTTCATCAATCCAGGAATATCGATATCGTAAAACTCGTCATTGCTATCTTGAGTTATGGCATTAATGTTTAGAATTTTTTTTGCTGCAAACTCTCTAAAAAATTTTTGTCTTTCTGATTTGAAATCCAATTTCTTTATCATAAGTAAATCATGCTTTGGCGTCTCAGGCAAAAACTGCTCACCTTCAAGTCTGATTACTTTTGAACCGTTAGCGCACAGGTTACATCTCTCCTCTGATTCGGAATATATTTCACCACCTAAAGCGTCCATGATGTTATATAGTCCAGTTTGATTTTCACCTATTGACGAATAGAAAAGAGTTTTTATATTATCCTGTGATATTTTTTTCTTTTTTCTAGCGTGCGAGCAAGTCCACCACTGGTCGTGGCTGAAATTATCACTAAGTGATTTTTATCTCTGATGAAATTAAATGGTTGATTTAATGAGGAGTATGATTCAAAACTTTCAATTACAGGAGTGCTAGAAGTGAATTTATTAGATAAATGTAGCGCAGTGCTAACCAAAAAGGAGATGGATGATGTGTCGACATAAACTTTCTTTAGGGTTGAAACAATAGAGCCTAATAATCCTATTGCTAAAAAAGTCACCTCTACGCTTGAGGTAAATAAATTCGATGCTCTTATGAATTTATCACAATGGTCACCTGAAGGCTTACTAAAGTGATAGGTTTGAGTAGATGTTATTACACCTTTACGTTTCTTAAATATTTCATTAGAGCCAGCCTGAAGAAGTTCATCACGATAACTATATATTTTTTTTGTTGTTATTTCCCGGAGTACACCGTCACTGTCAACGTTTAAGAATTGTATCTTACTTGAAGTTGAGCCAATGTAAGACTCGAATTCTTGGTTGAAAAGTTGATCAGCTAACAAGCGTGACTTCTGATCTTCATTTATACCAAAACCAAATATTAAAACTTCATTGGGTACTAGATTTTTTACAATGTCTTCTTTAATTTCTTTGATCAAAAGATGCAAGTCTATTGATGAAAAGCAGAAGATTGCCATTGTTGGGGAGAGTTTGGTGCTTGGTTTATTAAATCTAAAAAGAAAAATACCACTCATTTATAATCGTCCTTGGAATTATTTTTATCGATAAGAGGTATGAGTATCGTTATTGAGACTCCACGAACTTCAGCGTGTTCGGTAATATGCGTGTCACAATAATTTCTGGTTGACCAATCTAAAAAATTACAGTCATCATTTTCTTCAAAGCGATATGGGGTGGTATTAAAATCTCTATAGATAGATACTCTATTGCTTCTTATTTTCATGAAGCCATTCAGCTTGGTCAACGATGCCATAACTGAAGGTAAACCATTCCCTTTTATGTCATTATTTGTCGATGAACTCCTAAATTTTAGGCATTTCTTAATTATCTGGTATTCATCATCAATGTTAGGTGTTGACCCAACATCCGAGTGATCCGCTAACCATCGACCACAGAATCCTAAACCAGAATCAATAATACTTACTTCAATGAATCTTCGCGAGGAGACACTGGTTTTTTTAAGGCTTGTAATATATTCCTCAAGCACTTCATCATTCAGTAGATAATTATTTATTGCATCATCAGATAAGTTTATTCCATATGTGTAAATAAGTCTATTACCTGGATTTATCCACTTGTGTCTATTTTCAGAACGACTGCCATGTTCATGTGTATTAATGAATAATTCGTAAAATATCCTTCCGAGATCATCAATGCTGTCATCTTTAAGATATATTGCCCCCCCGCAACAGTTGATGATCTTAGAACCATGGCGCTTATTATGTTTCTTATTTGCTCATAACCTTTCGGCTCAGGGTGCTGAAGCGGTGAAGTGTTATAAAAATTACTATCGAATCCTTTGGTACTATGATCTACAAACGAATACCAACAGAGTCTCCCATGTTGTTGCCCAAAAAGATTGTCTGATTGTGATTCAATAGCCTCTTTAGCAAGTTTATTTATATCACGCCTTATGCTTATATCAGGAGAACCAGAAAATGATATTTCTTTCGACATCATTGCGGCGGTGAACTTATGCGGAGTATTGATCAGGTCTGAAAGATAATCATTGTCCTCTATGGACGAGTCTTTCAAAATCAATTTTTTGTTCAAACTTAAGTTTGCCCAAGTATTAACAGACTGGACAGCGACGGCAATCCCTCCAAAAGCGGAATTTTTCTTCCCTACCGGCAGGAGCAACGGTTGATCACTGTTTGCCATCATAACCTTCCTGATGAAGGTATCTATCTTGTCTAAACTCAATGATGCAGGTAGTTCTACCATGTTACCACCTCCGGATTTCAATAGTTATAATAAGGGTAAGCATTTAGCGATGTTGTCTGTTTGATTAGCACTCTCTCGAGATTATCACTCAAGACATAGCCTAACTCAATGATTAGAAATGTGTTCTTTAAAATTGTGATTACTACTCAACCTCTTTCACTTAAACGCTATAATTTGATTGTACTGTAAAAAACTTCACTTTAGTGTCAATGAGTTGCTGGCCGTTCTACCCATTCTTTGAGCTCATGACCTGCTCTCAATTGACTAAGAAAAAATGATGTAACAACTTCTGCTTTTGGCACAGGGCCGCTGTCGCAGCCCTGACAACCTTAGACTTCGATCGATTCAGATATCTCCAGCGCATCATCGACTTCAATGCCCAGATAACGGACTGTGCTTTCCAGTTTCTTATGACCCAAAAGAAGTTGGATCACCCGGAGATTCTTAGTTTTTTTGTAGATCAGGTAAGGTTTTGTTCTTCTTATGGAATGTGTGCTGTAAAGCGAATCTCCGAGACCAAGCTTTGCTACCCACCCATGAAAGATTCGGTTGTATTGCCGGGTTGAAATGTGCTGGTTAGTTCCAACCCGAGACCGAAACAAGAAGTCTTTACTGTGCAAATTGCCAAGCTTTATTAATGCAGCAACCGCTTCTCTGGTGCCTTTGGTTATCTCAAATTGCACAGGGCTACCGG
Organism: Rouxiella chamberiensis; assembly: GCF_026967475.1. NCBI lineage: Bacteria > Pseudomonadati > Pseudomonadota > Gammaproteobacteria > Enterobacterales > Yersiniaceae > Rouxiella > Rouxiella chamberiensis. The sequence continues at coordinate 1,115,777 of NZ_CP114058.1, forward strand.
TTTTCTGTTGCAACACCGTTGCTCTGCTTGAAACAGAGCTGCCATATACAACATCAGATAATTTGAGTTTGACCAGATCACAGCCCCGAAGCTTACTGTCTAGGGCCATATTGAACAGAGCTAAATCGCGTGTTTTACCTTCCAGTTCAAGTCGGATTCGGATACCCCAGATGTGAGATATCTGAAGCGCCCTTTTTTGACCGATGATACAGTCTTTGTTCCACGGTGACGTTTTCATACTCAAATCTCCTGCAATATGGGAGATTTGAGTATGGTTGTCCCTTAAGAGCGAAAAGCGGACGTTATGACGGCACACTTAGATCGAGATATCTTTAACAAAGGGAGTAAGCCCGCTTAATGCAGCTATACGGAAAAACTTCGCCTTTAAAACATTCTACCAATATTTCTTTTCACTTCGTCCAAGATACTGGATGGCTTAGCCAATCATGTTCCTTCCTTCCTTACTGCATATCTCTAATTGAGCAATAGCCTTTTGCAGGTGTTCCAGAAACGCCTTCACTTTCACCTGTAGGTATTTTCTGCCGGAATAGAGCGCGTATAGCATCAAATCTTCGGGTTCGCGGTTACAGTTAATTTTAACAAGGGAGCCGTTATTGATTTCTGATTCACAGGCATGGAGAGGCAAAATGGCGAAACCAAGTCCTTTTAGTGCAGCGGCCTTGGCCATCCGCCCACTGTTCACCTTATAGCTTGACTGCACCTGGACGTTTTGGTTTTGTTTAAATCTCCAGGGCATTCCCTGGAGTACCGACATACTCGTAATGCAGGGGGTTTTGGTTAGTTCATCCACCGATTGTGGTGATGGGTGACGTGCCAAAAGTTCTGGTGCGGCTACCACACAGCTCGGCCAACGCAGAATTTCCCTGGCAACCCAGCAAGAATCCTCCAGTGGCCCACGTCCAAAGCGTAGTATCAGATCGAATCCATCCAGTAGGCCCTCTGTTGGCTCCAATTGTGTGTCACAACTGAGCTGTATTCGTGGATGCTTGATGCAGAAGTCAGCGAGAATATCTGCCATGAATGGAAGGTCTGGTGTAATGATCTTCAGGTGGCCTGATAGTGAATCACCAAACAGGGCGACTTCTTGCAGAGCATGATCCAAAGCGTGCGTGAGCGGCGTAATAGATTGATACAGCATTCTACCTGCTGCGGTTGGCATTATCCTACGTGTCGTACGTTCCAGTAGCCGCACATGAAGTTGTTGTTCAAGTAAAGCGACATGTCTACTGACATTGGATGATGGCAACTGAAGCTGCTCTGACGCGAGCTTAAAACTCAGCTTTTCATAAACAGCCTGAAAACTCATCAGCCACTGCAATTCACATTTCTCAATCATTAATTATCCCAAAAAATGAGTTTAACAAAGTTATAACTCTATATTTATCAATAATCAGGTGGCCATTACAATTTTCGTTAAGTTTCGTAACAGGAAAGTAATGATGACCAAGCCTAAGAAAATTGCCATCGTAGGTGCCGGCGTTGCTGGAATGGCACTTGGAATACTCGCGACCAAACAGGGCCATCAAGTCAGCCTGTTTGAGCGTGGCAGCAACGTGTCTTACTTAGGAGCTGGCGTAACTTTATGGCCCAATGCCATGGTTCGTCATGCAGAAGATGGGGCTGGACGAAAAAATCAGGCACGTAGGGGGTACACCGTGCATGATGCGCCAGTTTGATCGGAATGGTCACCTTCAGACACATTTCGATATTTTATCAGTGAATTCACTTTGCGGTTTTCCGAGTGTTACTGTCTTACGGCGTGAACTGATGCGCTTACTGGCCGGTAGGTTAGAGAGTCTGGGTAGGGAGATTAAATTCAATTGTCCAATCACTACCGCGGACGTCACGAAATTGAGCCTGGAGTTTGATTTAGTCGTCGGAGCTGACGGGCGTATGAATTCAGTCGTGCGTCAGTCATTGCATGGGGAGCAAGAAACGCCTCGTTATCATGGTTTTGTGAACGTGATAGGAGTGGGAAGGCAACGAGAGGACGCATTGCACAACGCTATTGATGACTTTCGCGGTCAAGGTGAGCGTTTTGGTATCGTCCCGGTGAAGGATGGATTGTGCTATTGGGCAGGAGCGTGGAACGCTCCTGTTGACAATGAACGTCCTCGGGCACATTGGTACAATGAGTTGCATCGGCGTTTTCGAGACTGGCCTGATCCTGTGCGAAATTTGTTGCTGTCATGTGACAGTGCATCTGTTAAAGGCATTTTCGTGCATGACATTGATCCTCTTCCCTTTTGGCATCAAGACAATGTTTTAATCATCGGGGACGCGGCTCATGCTTCCTTGCCGACATCTGGGCAGGGAGCGTGTCAGGCACTGGAAGATGCATGGCACCTTACTTGTTTAATGAAGGAGACAGATGATTTGGAAATTGCTCTGCAAGGCTTTTACCAACAGAGACATATCAAAACTTCAGCAGCGCAGTTGGTTGGAAGACAATTTGCTAAAAAAATTTTTTCTGAGCAGCCAGAGCCACTGCTGCCTGCATCCACTATTTCCGCAGCAGAACTCAGTCGGTTCTGGATGCAGGGTTTAAAGCATGTAGCCTTCTGAAACCAGGTTATATGGATGCGGTATGACTGTATGTCAGACGAATACTGACCGGTGCGATGTTATTGTTAAACACTGATCTAATAATGTCCACTTTTGGCATTTAACGTCCAGTCATTAGAGAATTCATATATGTCATGAGCGAAAAGCGGACCTTTGGCTGAGACAGTAACGGTTCGCTTCCATCTCGGCGATCCGCTTTCTTTAGGATTCCGGTTTATAATGTTGCTGACTGCCCTCAATGTTTCTGTATCGGCACTTGCATAAAGTGAAATTCAGATTAATTTATTTAAACCCTGAAGATATTAAATTGGGACTCATAAGAGTGGAATTTCTCAATCATGACCACGACATTTAAGTACGGTCACCCTAGCTCAATTCTAGCGAGACTCATCGATAGACCATGTGGAAAGTCGCCGAGCGTGTAATAGCCGGGCGTGTTATAAGCCACACAGTCGTCCTACCTTTTCTATTACTTTGTGAATCCCGCCCTCGGCTTAAAGAGCGGAAAAATTTCGTACGTACGAAATTCCGGGTACTGGGCCGCGCCTGATGAAATGCTCCGGCGTGCCGGCGGTACTCAGGAGACACAGGCTATCCTGCCGTGTAGCCGCCGACGCAGAGCGGCGATAATGTCAAAACATTTTTCTATCCGGCAGGTTATGTTTATTCCTGCGTAATCAACGGAACAAGGACACTACCGTGAAAATCTACTGGACCCTGAAAAGCATTCCTGAACTGGCCGATTTATCCCCGCGGAACCGCGGAAGCCGGTGGAGGAGCGCATACAAGTCCGCTTTCCGGCAGTGGGAAACCTGGTGCGGGATCGCGCTATGCGGTGGCTGTGCGGGCGCAGGCATCTATTTATGCGGTATGGTGGGCGGCGTACTGATGGCCGCATTGGGCGGTTTCCTGTATGGCCAAATAGTGACATACGTTGTGCTTAAATATTACCGCCACCGGCTGCGCGGCCAAGCCGACTGATTTTTGGGGCGATACAGCTTTCCCGCTTTGTAACTTTATAATTACATGCAGTTTAGCTATCCGATCGTATTTTACCTGACCATCGCCAACAAAAAATTCAGGCAAAGTTGATAGGCAGTGACCTGCCCGCAGGTTAATACATTTAAGTGTTAGCCACGTCCGCTCTTGGCACTTAGTAGACTTCCCCGCCCTAGGACTCAAAAGCCTTACATTTAGTTGTTTCTATAGCCGGGGAGAGAAAATCATTGTCTGTGACAATCAGCCACATAGTAAACATAGGTTTTGAGCGGACAATGTGAATTTTATTCCTCACTCTGTTTATTGCAATATCTAACAATATCGCTCAAAGGTATAAAATCTAAAGGGTCGCCTGATGCAGAGAACAAACAATAAAAAGATATTCATCCTTATATTCTTCTTACTCATCGCTCAATTACTGAGCGGGTGCTCACTGACTCGAGTTTCTGAAAAATCGCATTCCAGAGAAGTCGAAAGCCTGAATCTTGTCGGAATGAGCCTGGATGCGGCGAAAGAAAAGTTAAGTACAAAAGGATTTGATTGCAGCGACTATCCTGAGACCAATAGGGTGCAAACCGAATCCGGCGTACGCTCTTTAATACAGCTTGATTGCAGCAAACGAAGCTTAGAACTGATTTGTCCCCAAATACGCTATGCGGTACTCAATGCCGACCCCCAAAGCTTCAAGGTAGTATCAGTGGGAAGACGCATAACTGAACAAGCATGTTTTTGATGGTTAAATCCAGGTGTAACTAGCGAGTAAAACACGGGGACCGCTTGGAAAAGGGAAAATATCCTACGTTAAGCCTGTATCTTAAGCAGACATGACAGTCCGCTTTGAGCGAACCAGCAGACTTTCATAAGGTAATTCCGGCTAATGATCTGCCGGATTAAAATTAGCTTAGAGCGTTTCAATTAATGAAACATGGGACTGAACTCCTGGCATCATGACTTCCAGCCCCTCTGTTAGCATTTTCCCGGCCTCATGCAGAGCTTCAATTGGCATCTGTGGCAGACTCTCCAGAATGAACCACATGTGTTTATCTGAAGAGTTCAGTCGCGTTCTTACGCCCTGACGCCAGTTCCAGCGTCGGCAGGTAACACCTAAGTCGTCACACCAGACTACTTCTCCGGCATCGGGCTGTTCCACGAAGGGACCACCATCTTTAAGGGTGTCAAACGGTTCACTGCCGTCTGAAATAATAAGACGGGGCATACCCTGATAGGCTTCCAGATTTTCACCACCCACTGGAACGGCATAGCGCAGACTTACTGCGTTATAAAGATCTACTACCGGATCAAGAGCCGTCAATAACCCGTCACGTAAAACACGTTTGCGGAGGGCTTCGGCGGAGCAAGGCGTACGCTTAGGCTTCGCACCGAAAGCGCGAAATGTATCAGACCATGCATTCAGATGCGCTTCTGCCCAGTGAGGTTGTCCGTTGAGTACCTCTTCACAGGCTTTGCGGAGCGCTTCCTCCCCTAAGCTGGCTTTAACCAGCGGAGCAGCAGTGACACTGATACTGAGAGCGCGAAAACCAGGTGCCAGACGTGCCACGTCGGGACTGATTGACGGATAAGCTGAAAACATTGAATAATCCTGTAATGACCGTTTTAGATTATGATAATGACCAATGAACAAAAAAGTCAATATAATGACCGATGCTGATGCTTCCAGAATTAATGAGGCTCTTTCTGCTTCCCTGAAGCAGTATCGTAGCCAGAAAAAATGTCTCTTGACGAACTCTCGCGTCTTGCAGGTGTTAGCAAGGGAATGCTCGTTGAGATTGAAGCATGCAGGGCGAACCCTAGCATCGCAATCCTCTGTAAGCTGGCCGCAGCGATGGGCGTCTCGGTAGCAGACATCGTCAACGTTGCCAGTAAACCCAACGCACATCTCATTACTTCAGAAGATATCCCATGCCTATGGCACGGCGAAAGAGGCGGTACCGCTCGGCTTCTGGCTGGCACCAGCGGACCGGATATGATCGAGTTGTGGGAGTGGAAAATGCACCCTGGAGAGATTTTCGATTCTCAAGGACATTCAGATGGCACTTGCGAACTTTTGCATGTAGTGCAGGGCTCTCTTCTACTGACCTTAGGAGATGAGCGACTGAGTGTTAATGAGGGTTGCTCAGTCATTGCCAGAACGGATTTACCGCATAGCTACGCATGTAATGAGGGCGGCCCGCTTAAATTTACCATGACGGTGAGCGAACGGGTGCGCTGACGTAACTGCACACTATAAATTATGGGCTTAAGTGGAATTTTGGGTTATCTGATGCAGTAATTCAAATTGATAAAAGTGATGCTCTTAAACGAGGAGCGAATCTCAAGAGTTTTGTCGATTATGGTTCGCGTTTAAGTCGCATGATCAACGTCCGCTTTTGGCACGAAGCGGACGTTTGCGTAGGTTTGTTCAGTCCGCAATGAGCGAGAAGCGGACATCTGTGGCGAAAAGTAGCGGTCCTGTAGTAATTGCTTTCTAGGGCAAATAAATTGACCTCATTATGTCGATAATACACACATCATGAATAGACCCATTGTTCTCGATTTATAATCAGCTAATTGTCTACTACTGCGTTTTCTTTTTCCGCAGTTCTGTGTCAGATGCTCCCAGTTAGCATGAGCAAATCCTTACCAGAGAAGCCACTGGTGTTTAAAAACCGCCTTGCCTCATGGCCTGACCAATACTAATAAGGGAAGTCAGTAGAAAACAACAACCTTTCTTTACCCACTATGCTGGCGGCTCGTTCTAAATAGTGCGGTAAAAACATGCCGCTGGCAGTCACATACACATCATTTTTAAGGTAACCACTGACTGGTTGAGCCAGGTTCCCCACCAGATTACGTTTGCCCACACGCCCATTCAACATCGTGCCTTTAAAACCCAGCGTTTTGATGCAACGCTATAATTCTAAGGTTGCTGCTTTTGGATCAAACATGGGTAATGTGGCAAAGCCTTGGAAACGCCCCGGGTAACGAACGATCGCCTCTGCTATTGCCTCGTTGCAGCGATTGGCAATATCCACACTTGACGCCCCGGTTCATATAGAGCTGGTGTGGTAAGTGAAAGAACCTGCACGTCTACTCCCATTTTATCCATTAACGCAGTCCGCCCCTGAGTGATATCAAGTAGACGTTCACCAATGACGCCCGCGCTATGCGCCAGGCTGGGGTATGTAACTGATAAATCTGCCCTATGCCAAGCATGTAGCACTTCCTTTGTCAGGAAGTGCTCTTCGATAGCAATCAAAGTAAAAGGGGAGTTGCTCTTTACCATGCTACAGCTTTCCCGAAACGGTCTAAAAATTTCAAACCGGATTTTCCGCGGCTGAACTCTATGGTATTAACAATGTCAGGAATGGTTTCTTCAAGGCTAAAAGCGGCATCACTTCCCCCAGCGCAGTACGAATCCATCCGGGAGCAAGAAGTAGCAAGGAGCGAGCAGGGTGTATTTCAGCTTCACGAACCGCATAGCTGCGCATGTACTGGTTTAACGCGGCTTTGGTACCACGGTAGACCTCTTTACCTCCTTTAGTATTGTTGCCAATACTCCCCTGGCCGGAGGACATGATGCCAATCAGACCCTCGACGTTGACTAGGTCTTGCAAAGCTTCGATGGCCCGCATTGGCGATAAAGCATTAGTCACCATTAAATGGACGAATTCTTCGGTGCTTACCTCGGCGATTGTTTCATCCTGATTATAGTTGGAGGTTCCGGCATTAATGAACAAGACATCATAACGCTTTTCCCTGAGCCGCTTATGTAAATCAGTAAGCTGGGCCCTGTCTGTCATGTCCAGCGGCTCAGTTGTCAGCTTGTGCGGATATTTGTGAGACAAATTGTCCAGCGCAATGTGCGCTGTGCCTCTCACGGTAGCTGTAACCTGCCAGCCGCGTCTGAGAAATTCTTCAGCCATTGCTAGACCGATTCCTCGTGATGCACCAATCAGTAATATACGCGGTACTGTAGACTGCGGAGTTGATTCAGCCATATTGATTACTCTTATGGGAAGGTGGAGTTTTGAGTTTATAGGTATATTGAGATTGCACCAGACGCGTTGTGATCAATACTATGTTGCATCAAACACAAATGAGTATCATCTCTGAATATGCACGATATCGATCTGAATTTGCTTAAAGCGCTAGACGCTTTGCTGGCTGAGCGGAGTGTTACACGTGCAGCACATCGTATGGGTTTGAGTGTATCGGCCATGAGCCGCACTCTGACGCGACTGCGGAAGGTCACCGGCGATCAGTTGTTGGTGCAGGCCGGTCGTCATTTAGTGGCAACCCCCTATGCTCAGGGACTCACTGAACGTGTACACGAAGTTTCCCGTAACGCATACGCCGTACTGCAACCGGCACAACAGGCTTTAGACCTTGCCAAGCTTGAACGCAGCTTTACTCTGAAGGTCAACGAAGGATTCATTGATTTAACAGCTGAAGCGCTGGTGATGGAATTGCAAAAAAATGCACCCCGGGTGCGTCTGTGTTTTGTGGCGAAAAGTGACAAAGATGCACAGTCTTTGCGTGATGGTTCCGTTGACTTGGAGATAGGTGTACTCGGTACCGATGCTCCTGAATTGATAACCCGTAAATTGTTTAATGACCACTTCGTCGGTATTTGCCGCAGCGGCCATCCATTGCTTCAGACCGGCTTAACGGCTGAACACTATGCGAGTTATCCCCATGTGGTGGTATCCAGAAAGAACAACTTATATGGTCCCGTAGATACTGCCTTGGCACGCCAGGGATTAGAGCGCCGGATCATTATGGTTGTTCCCGCTTTCGCTAATGCCATGAATATTGTACGCCATTCGGATCTTATCGGACTGGTGCCTTTATCTGCTTTGGGCTGGGCACCTGTCGGGTCGGAGCAAGCGGGACTGACATATTTTGAGTTGCCGGTAGACACTCCCCCATAAAAATCTCGGCTATCTGGCATCCCCGCCTGCACACCGACCCAGAGCACCGGTGGCTGCGGGAAGTCATTATCGCAGTGTGCCAGAGTAAATTAGGCCGTTTGACGACCTAATCTGTCATATCACCAAGACTTTCGCAGTTTTCTGACCTGATGCCTTTACATTGCGGTTTTTTCTAATATTACCGACAACCTGAACGATGTTTTTGAATATTTAAAGCATCAACTTATTCATTGGTTACTGAGGATACTCAACTACCTCAAGATAAATCCGTAAATGGTCACTTCTGGCAGAAACGCGTGTTCCTATTAGCATTGCCTGAGATTTACCAAACTTTCCTTCACGTTGTAGAAAACTCCTGCTTATACTGTGTATATAAACAGTATAAGTGAGGGCAATCCCATGCCACGTTACAGCGATAAAGTCGGCGCATTCATTGCGGCTGAGCAGGTTCACCCGGGCGGCGGCCGGACCGTTAAAACAGAGGACTTCGTCAAGGAGCTGGAAAAAGTAAATTGGCACTTGTCACCAGGCGAGGCCAATGAATGGATCCGGCTCTACGTTACCGGCTACCGCGATATCTCGACACAAGAAGGCGAAGACAAAACCTACCAGTGTTTCAATCCCTATGGAGGTTTTTAATATGGCATACGCATCTCCGGCAACTGACTACGCAGAAGGAAGGGTCACGCCGAACGTGGCCTGCAAATGGAAAGACAGCCCCGCGCAGTTTTTGGTCCACGCGACCGAGGCCAGTTGGCGTGCCGGTATCAAAAAGGACGCCGTGCTGGTGGTCAACAAAGCCCGCAAGCCGGTAGACGGCAGCCTGGTGATTGTTGACCATTAGGGAGAGTTTGAGGTCAAGCGCCTCAAGACGGGTTCCGTGGCGCGCCTCGAGTCGCTGGACAATCCCGAAGAGGTCCGGTTAATCGCTAGGAGCGATTTGGAAGGAAGCGAAACTATCGTGTGGGGCGTGGTGACGCATATCATCAATGATGCAAGCACCGATGAGTTTGACGACTGCCCGCTTATCTAACGGGTCAGCCTTGCGGCGCTGGCTGTAGTTTCTCTGATTTTGGTCGCAGGCATGTGGGAGCAGGCCGTTGTCTTTATGGCCGTTATGGTGTGGGGCGGTTCATTTGGAGGGCGCCGACTCAAATGCAGACGGCGGCGGCCGATTCGGCAGGCAGTCATGTCGATGTCGTTCAGGCGATGGTGACTACCGCATGGAATCTGGCCATTGCCAGAGGCGGATATGGGTACAGTTTTATTGCCCGTGAAAGAAGAACCGTGCATGGTGATAGAACAGCTGTTTTAGATACGCTGATACTAGGAGAACTGATGACTGCCCAGCAAGCGCCTCGACTTGAAACAGAACGACTGATTTTGAAGCAATTTACGCTCGACGATTTTCCAGCACTTATGGCGTGCTGGAGTACTTCTGAAATGGCTAAAATTAATGGCGGTGGGGAACCAACGGCAGAAATAGTTTGGGCCCGCTTGTTACGTTATATCGGGCACTGGCACGCTTTAGGGTATGGCTATTGGGCAGTGTTTGAGAAAACGACAGGTCGCTATGCTGGTTCCCTGGGTTTCCAGGATGCTCATCGTGATATCACACCTGAGTTAAAATACCCTGAGGCTGGATGGGTGTTAAATCCTGAAGTTCGAGGCAAAGGTTATGCCTCTGAAGCTCTGACCGCCGTTTTACTATGGGCCGACCAGACATTCTCCTCCCCAGTCTGCTGTATTATTGACGAAGAAAATAAACGTTCAAATTATCTGGCTAAGCGTTTTGGTTTCCAGTTTCAAGATTATGTTAACTATCGGGGTAAGCAGGTACGCATGCTTGTACGCCAGTAAGTAATCAATCCATAAATATAATTTTTTAACGGGTCATTTGAGTCATTAGTCTTCAAGGGTCTTCGTCGCTTCTGGTTAGTCGAATCTGACCGGCATTTTCATTTCGAAGCTCATTTGGCCCCTGTTGCAAACGGAACGTCCGCTTCTTGCTCAAAGCAGCCCCTGCTGTTTCCTTGAGCTGCTATGTGTCAAGAGCAGTCATGCACAACCATTTGTCGGCATAGGTGGAAGATAGTGAACGGCTTATTCCACTCTCATGTTTAAATTCTCTGCAACCGCTCAAGGATATTATTCAATTCCGGAAGCAGAGTGAAATTGGCCAACTGAATAGAGTTGATATTATTCCCCTATAGAAATTCTTGTATCTGGATACTTAATTTCAGCGGGTCCGCCGCGTCATCCCGGTCAGAATGGCGAAGTGATTATTGATGCTTCGGCAGTCTGAAAGTGGCGCGCCCCCGGGCGACTGCAAATCCTCACGGCCTGAAAGAGCGAGCCTTTCTGGCGGCCCTCCGTTTAGCCTTTGAAATCGGAAATCACCCGACGGTGATAAAAGGTCTTCTCAACTCATCCATCCTGCGGTGTACTCTTCGCCGTCAGGGAGGGGTACGCCTGTTACTTGAGGTTTATCCCGTGAAAAAAGACACAAAGACGCCACCCAAAAGCCTGCGTCAGGATTTATACCAGCAAATTACCGACAAGATTGTTCTGGCAATAGAAAAGGGCACGTTGCCGTGGCGAAAACCCTAGCGCACCGGGCAGAGAAACGGTGATCAGGTGCGGGAAATAATACTGTCGGGATCATCAAGGTTGGCAGAGAGCGTCAGAAGCTCGTACAGGCCGCACGGCGCCTCGTATTCGAGTGCGAACATGCTGCTGGCGGTCGGCTGGATATGGTCGCCGTCAATGAGGAGCGTGCGAAGTCCGGCGTCTGCCGCAAAGCCTGCGAGGTTGACGGCCTGGGTAGATTTACCTTCTCCGCCCTTGGTGGAGACAATGGCGACTGTCCTTGTAAGGCGAGAACCCAGGGAAGAAGACGAAACCGGGGCATAGGGTGCTAAAACGGTAGCATTGTTCATTTCACATACCTGAATGAGGGTTATTCAAGCGTCTCGATGATCAATAATAAATAGTCACTTTATAAATTTAAATTTAAGTGGACAGGGGGCTGTAGGCAGGCGTCGGCACGCCAGGATAGGTGGCGTAAAAAAACGCGTTAACTCCTGAAGAAAACCTCCCGTTCGTGAAACAGGAGGTAGTCAGACGGCGTGAGTCATTTAGGCGGTACTTCCGACTCGGCCGCCGTTTCAGGTAGCGTAACGTTTAACTCCAAAATGGATATATCGTCACCTTTCTGCTCGAACTGAACATGGAGCATTTCAGGGTCAATCTGAATGTACTTACAGATGACCGCCAAAATATCCCTTTTCAAATCGGGCAGATAAGCGGGTTCGCTGTCCCCGCGACGCCGCTCTGCAACAATAATCTGTAGCCGTTCCTTGGCTATATTCGCTGTCTGTTTTTTGCGGGACAAAAAGAAATCTAACAAGGCCATGGCTTATCCCCCAAACAGGCGTTTCAGGAAACTCTTCTTCTCTTCCTCGATAAAACGGAACGCACGTTCTTCACCCAGCAAACGACTGACGGTGTCGTCGTACGCCTTACCTGCGTCGGATTCCTGGTCCAGAATGACCGGCTCGCCCTGGTTGGACGCACGCAGTACGGACTGATCTTCAGGAATAACGCCAACCAGTGGAATGCGCAGGATTTCCAGCACATCTTCCATGCTCAGCATGTCGCCACGGCTTACGCGGCCCGGGTTGTAACGGGTAAGAAGCAGGTGTTCCTTGATAGGATCCTGACCCTTTTCGGCACGGCGGGATTTTGAAGACAAAATACCTAGAATGCGGTCGGAGTCACGAACGGAAGAGACTTCAGGGTTGGTAGTGATGACGGCTTCATCGGCAAAATAGAGTGCCATGAGGGCGCCGGTTTCGATACCTGCCGGAGAGTCACAGACGATGAAATCGAAATCCATCTCGGCGAGGTCATTCAGGATTTTCTCGACGCCATCACGGGTCAGCGCGTCTTTGTCGCGCGTCTGCGAGGCCGGGAGAATATACAGGTTTTCGGTGCGTTTATCTTTGATAAGCGCTTGATTCAGCGTGGCATCGCCCTGAATCACATTGACAAAATCATACACAACGCGACGTTCGCAACCCATGATCAGGTCGAGATTACGTAAACCGATATCGAAATCAATGACGACGGTTTTTTTGCCTTTTTGGGCAAGGCCGGTAGCGATGGCTGCGCTTGAAGTAGTCTTGCCAACGCCCCCTTTACCCGATGTAACAACAATAATGCGTGCCATGTAAAGATTCCTTGTCAAAGGTCGTAGTGTCTGCCAGATGCCCATCGTAATCGTTTTACGTCAGGTAAAAGTTGAGCAGAGACTTAAAATAGGGGTTGTACGGTTAACACATTATCCAGAAGACTCAGTTTCGCGGCCTGTCCGAAATAGCTGGACGGGATTTGATCGCTCAACCAGTACTGGCCGGCAATGGAAACCAATTCTGCGCCGAGATAGGTGCAAAAAATCTGACAATTCGTATCACCCGCAGCGCCAGCCAAAGCTCGGCCGCGCATCATGCCGTAAATATGTATATTGCCGTCGGCAATAAGCTCGGCACCGGCGCTCACGCTGCTGGTTACAATAAGGTCGCTGTTACGGGCATAAATTTGTTGGCCTGAACGGACTGGCGTACTGACAATCCGCGTTTTGGCAGGTGCATTATCCGGCACGGCAGGAACCGGCTCCGGAAGCGCTTCGGCGGCCATACGCTTGGCCCGGCCTTCGCTGATTAGCGGTAAGCCTGTAAGGGCAATGGCGCGCTTTTGCTGCTCGTCTTTGCAACCACTGATGCCTACAACGCGAAAGCCTGCAGAAACGACAGCCTGTTGAATGTTTTTCCAGTCTGCATCGCCTTTCAGCGCTGCAACATTAATAACAACAGGGGCATTTTTCAGAAAAGCAGGCGCTTGCTCTACTTTTTCCTGTAATGCCTGATGAATAACCTTGGGTTCTGCACTGTATAAATGCACAACTGATAAGGTAAAACTGCTGCCTTTTAGTTCTATTGGCGATTGTGACATCTATCCTGACTCAGCCTCAGCAACTTTAATTCCCCGGAATACCACACGGGGGGCGATATTCCTATGTACGCTATGCATGGTATAGTTACAGCTATATCTAGGCAAGCCACCGATCTAATAAAATAGAGTTAAAAAAATGTTTTGTGCAATTTATAGAAGCAGTAAGCGCGATCAGACCTACCTGTATGTCGAAAAAAAGACGATTTCTCTCAGGTTCCTGAAGAATTGATGAAAAGTTTTGGTAAACCGGATTTTGCCATGATGCTAAACCTCGCCACGCGCGAGAAACTGGCCTCCGCCGATATCGAAAAAGTTAAGCAGTCGTTAACTGAACAGGGCTATTATCTGCAAGTTCCGCCTCCTGTCGAAAATCTGCTGAACCGACATCTAAACACAAATAACCAATAATCAGATTATTCTAGGGAAAATCCGACAATTCCCGTCTTTCACGAAAATGAGAGGCGGGCACCTTGCAATCAATCTCGCTCTGCTGCACGTTAATCACTGTATTTAGGCAATTTGCCAATAGATTATCTGGAAAAGGAAGAGTGCGATGAGGATGAAGTTATCGATTTTAACCCTTTCAATGGGTGCCATATTGTTGGGCAGCGGTGCGAGCGTCTTTGCCGAAGGCGATGTGACCCCTCTGGCACAGCGTCTCCTTTCACGGCAACGCCTTCCAGTTCTCCGGCCAAAAGCCCGTTTTCCGCAGACTCTCAACCTTCCGGGTCGACAACGACCGAATCAGGCTCGACAAGTTCTGCGCCTTCTACCTCCATACCTGCGTCCAAACCGGATAACGGAGAAACCACGCTTGCGACGGAAGGTCGTGATCCTGCCGAATTTCCTGCTTATGTCGAGCAGTTGAAGGCGCAGGCCAAACAGCAGGGCATCAGTCAGCAGACCATCGATTCGGCGTTTGCCACTGTCCATTTCGTTGACCACGCAATAAGCTCCGACAAGAACCAGCTCGAAAACAAGGTCACGCTGGATGACTATTTGCGCCGCGTACTGACTGACACCAAAATCAGTGAGGGACAGGAACTGTTCCGGCAAAATAGCAGTGCTCTGCAAAAAGCGAGCACGCGCTATGGCGTACAGCCGCAATATATTATGGCGCTGTGGGGCATGGAGAGCAGTTACGGCAAAATCCAGGGCAAGGATGATGTGGTGTCGGCATTGGCTACTCTGGCCTTTGAAGGGCGTCGTGAAGCCTTCTTTACCAAGGAGTTGATGGCGTCACTTAAAATTATAGATCAGGGCAAAGCCACCAGTGACATGCTGAAAGGCTCCTGGGCCGGCGCGATGGGGCAGTCGCAGTTTATGCCTAGCTCCTATCTTCGCTACGGCGCGGATGGCGACGGCGACGGTAAAATCGATATCTGGAATAACACCGATGATGTCTATGCATCGACCGCCAATTATCTATCGACCGAAGGGTGGAAAAACAACCAGCCCTGGGGGCAGGAAATCCAGTTGCCTGCCAATTTTGACGACAACCAGTTAGGCACCAAAAATAACCAGATGCGCAGTGTCAGTCAGTGGCAGCAGCAGGGCATTGTCGCCGCCGACGGTAAACCTTTACCGACTTCTGTGACGCGTGCCTGGATTATCAAGCCCGATTCCGATCAGGGACGCGCCTTTATGGTTTACGATAATTTCAGGACGATCATGCACTGGAATCGTTCTTATTACTTTGCCATCAGCGTCGGCATGCTGGCGGATGATATTGCCGCCACTCCGGCGCAATAATTATCCGGGTCAGCGTAATCATTGCCGCGCACGGCTCACGATAAACAATAAGGGAGAAGCCTATGTATCAGCATCGTGATTGGCACGGATCGCTTCTGGATTTACCCGTAAGTAAAGTGGTCTGCGTCGGCAATAATTATAGCGACCACATTAAAGAGATGGGCGGCGAGAAAAGCGTCGAACCTTTGGTCTTTATCAAACCCGAAACGGCGCTATGCGATATATTGCAACCCATCGCCATCCCGAAAGAGCTGGGAGCGGTGCATTATGAAATCGAATTGGCGGTATTAATCGGTTCTCCTCTAAAACAGGCGACGGAAGAACGGGTCAAAGAGGCCATTGCCGGTTATGGCGTAGCGCTGGATTTAACCTTGCGTGACCTTCAGACGTTCTTTATCAAACAGGGGCAACCCTGGGACAAGGCAAAAGGATTTGATGGTTCCTGTCCGTTATCCGGTTTTATTCCTGCCGCCGACTTTGGCGACGCGCAGGAGGCTGAGTTAATACTTTCGGTCAACGGCGATATTCGCCAGCAGGGCAATACGCGCGATATGATTACGCCTGTGGTGCCGCTTATTGCTTATATGAGCCGCTTTTTTACGCTGCGGGCAGGGGATGTTATCATCACCGGAACACCCAAAGGCGTCGGACCGATTACGGCGGGCGACCGTCTCGAAGTTTCACTCAATGGCAGGACATTGACTTCCCGTATCATTTAAGGGGAGATAGGCGTCTTAAATCGCCCCTTTGCTTGCATCTCGGGGCCAAAGCGTCTATATAGTCTGCCTCTTTTTATTAAAACCGGATGTCACTATGACTGAACCCATGGCTCAACCCGCTTTCTGGCAGCAAAAAACGCTGTCCGAAATGACAGACACTGAATGGGAAGCACTGTGCGACGGTTGTGGGCAATGCTGTTTACACAAGTTAATTGATGAAGACACGGACGAAATTTACTTCACCAACGTTGCCTGCAACCAGTTGAATATAAAATCGTGCCAGTGCCGCAATTACGAGAACCGTTTCTCGCTGGAAGAAGATTGCATCAAGTTGACGCGCGAAAACCTCACCAAGTTTGACTGGCTACCGCCAACCTGCGCTTATCGGTTAATCGGCGAGGGTAAAGATTTGCTGCCCTGGCATCCGCTTTTGCATAAAGACTCCAAATCGGCCATGCATGGTGCGCGTATTTCCGTGCGACATATCGCCGTGCGCGAAGATGATGTTGAAGACTGGCAAGACCACATCTTAAACAAGCCACAGTGGGCGAGATAACGCGTCACAGTCAATCACGCGTTAAGTATTGTCGAAATTAATTGCCATGATGCTTAACTGAGACTGATATAAAAAAACCCACCGGCCGGTGGGTTTTTTATTGACTGCGCAAGGCTTCTAGCGACGATGGCCGCCGCCATGATGGTACCCGCCGCCATGACCGCCGCCGTGGTAATAGCCCGGCCAGATACAGCCATTAAGAGAAACGACAACAGCCAGCACGCCTACGATTTTTAGTATATTTTTCATGATGTACCTCCAGTAACTTAATACCTCAAGTTTCCCAGAAACCATGAAATTAACTATCAACTTAATCTTAAAACGCATAAAAAAACCCACCAAGGTGGTGGGCGGAAAAGAATATCCAAAATTTACACACATTTGCTAATTTAGCATCTGAATGATAACACTGCGCAACTATAACTAAGGTTTAAAAAATGTAAGGTTATATTAAATTTTACAGCACCTTGCTATAAGTTTTACTTAAGTTACAGATATCAAGACAGTCCGATCTGCTAATCTTGCTCTCGTGATATTAGACATTATTAAAGGCCACCCGCGCTCGGCAGCCGGTTAGCGGAGTGCGATTTTCAAGAAAAAAGTGCCCCCGGTGCAACTGCACAATGCGGGTCACGATACTTAACCCCAGACCTATTCCGCCATATCGGCTGTCCATGCGGACAAAAGCCTTGCTCAGTTCGCCGCTTTTACTCTCGTCAATGCCCGGACCTTCATCCTCGACGCGTAATTGGGGAGAGGCTCCGTTTAGCAAACGGATGAAAATAGTCGAGTTTTCAGGGCTGTAGCGGTAGGCGTTTTCGACCAGATTTCTCAGCAAAACGCGCAGCAGGGTGGAATCCCCCATCACCGTAAACTCCTGGTCGAGTTCAACAGACAGTGTCTGGTGGCGCTGGGCCACCATCATTCTCAATTCGTTTTCCATCGGCTGAACCACATCGCGGGCCATGAGGACATGCTCGTAATTCCCGGAAGTGAACGACTGTCCCACTCGCGCCAACTGAAGCAACTGGGAAACGCTGTTGGTCATCTGATCAAGACGTTGAATCAGAGGCTTAACGTCAATCTTCTGATTTTTTTCAAACAGTTCGAGATGCAGCCGGAGTCCGGCAAGCGGGGTGCGCAACTCGTGGGCCACGTCGGCAGTAAAGAGACGTTCACGCTCGAGGCTGACCGTGATACGCGACACCAGCCGGTTGATGGCCTGCGTAACGGCATCTACTTCGCGCACGGTACTGTGATAATCGACGGGGTTTAAATCGTCCTCGTCACGATTTTCGAGATGGACTCTCAGCTCGGAAAGAGGACGGGTTATCCATTTTATGGCCTGCAAGCAAAGCACCAGCGCCAGCGCAATCATGATAAGGCTTGGCAACGCCAGACTGGCGACGGCCTCATGGATCTCTTTCTTGACGTGCCGCTGCTCGTTGATATGTTGCAGCGAGGCCTGCACCAGCAGCTGAATCTGTTCCTTGCTTTCATGCCACAGCCACGCAACGCTGATAATCTGGCAGAACCAGCAAGATTAACCCGATGGCCACCAGCAAACGGAAGCTCAGGGTGGTACTTTTTTGTTGCAAGGTCGTTTTCAGACTCATTGAGGCCCACTGTTGTCGCAAGTTTTAACGAGAGTATAACCAAAGCCGCGTACCGTCCCGATGGCGGTCTTGCCAATCTTTTCTCTCAGATTATGAATATACACTTCAAGGGTATTGGTCAGAGGCTCTGTATCCCAGCTGTAGATATCGTTATACAGAATTTCCCGATGCACGGGTTGACCGGCTTTCAGCATCAGTCGGGCAAGAATCGCATACTCCTTCGGCGGTAAATCCAGCAGTTTACCGGCAAGGTGAATCTGTCTGTGGGCCATATCCAGCGAAAGAGGGCCGGCAACGACGATATCCTCGCCATGATTGACGTGACGTCTGATAAGCGCCCGAATGCGCGCCAGCAACTCTTCAAGTGCAAAGGGTTTGACCAGATAGTCATCTGCGCCCGCGTCGAGTCCGGCAATGCGTTCGCTGACCGTATCACGGGCGGTCAATATAAGCACGGGCATGGCTTTTTTCTGCCGACGCTGGCGTAGCAGGAAATGCAGGCCGTCTTCGTCCGGCAGGCCTAAATCCAGAATGAGCAAACTGTACATGCCCGATGAAATCGCCGCTTCCGCATCACGGATAGTGCTTACCCCGTCACAAAGGTAATGTTCGCCCTGCAAGGCAAGGATAAGTCCCTGCAGCAAAAGTGCATCATCTTCGACAATCAGTATTTTCATAAATGCGTGAGCCCTACGCAAAGTGGATCTTAAGCAAACCTTAAGCCTATCTCCTTTATATTAAGACAACCTGAAGAGATATTTGGCGGTTTCACAAAGTAATTTTTTTGAATCTCTGGCACAAACTTGTGTCATGTTGGCCTGTAATTTCGTCGAACGAGATGGTAAACTGTACGTACATCCAGCTATAAGAGGACGGAGGACGGCTTTTGAACGACGAAAAAGCGGCTAATCCGGAAGAGATTCACGCCGTTATAGGATATGTGGTGGCATCGCTGCTTGAGGCCGGGAAGCCCATGCATATGCACGAGATTGCTGCCATGCTGAAGCAGCAGGCTGAAAGGGCATCGGACGATGCCATGAAAAGAAATTGCCTGCATGCGCTAAGGCTCATCGCAGACAAAATGAACTAAACCCGCGCGATACCCATTAACGTCAGTACTGTTGCAGTCCCGCGTATTCACGCTTTTTCGGCCGCGGGTAGATTTCTGACGATAGCTTTCGCCTTTTACGAGAGTCAGCGAGCAAACAAGATAAATAAAAAAACCGCCCATGAGGCGGTTTTTTACTGCGCGACGACACGCAAGAACGCCGGTGCAGGCGTTAAACTTCAGGGTCATCCGGGGTAAGCCCAACGACCAGTTCCAGCGTTTTGCGCATGGCGTCCAGTCGTGCTGCATCGTTGGTACGTTCCATCTGACCAATCAAATGAATAATGATCGATTTGTTGGTGATCAGACTATTTTCGGCCGTAAGACTTCTGATAGTGGCGCCCAATACTTCAAGCTCGTTCGCGTGAATTTCGCCCGCGTTGGCGAAGTATTCGAAAAGCTCACTCTCTTCTGACAGCTGCTGCATTTGCCGCGTCCTCTTCAGGGAACATTTCCCCGTAATAATTTGTGGTTCAGACTACACTGATTAGTGTTTCTTCTTGTCGTCGGACGGGCCTTCCGAAGAAAAAATATGGCCCACGTTGTCACTGCCTCGCACTTTGAATGTCGTGCGGTTTCGACTGGCAGTTGCGCTGTTACGCACTTCATTGATGGCACGTTCGCAGGCCCGTTTCCGCGCCTCGCTCTTCTCTTCATCAGCTAAAGCTTGCAGCTGCGTTATCAGCGCTGCGGTGGACACAGGCCCACCACCATGGAGTAGGGCGAGAACGGCCTTACCCATCATAATGTCACTCAGTTTTTCGTCGTCGTTTCTGTTCATATCAGCTTCTCGGAATTCAGTTGCCCGACCGGTTGAACCGGGAAAGGCGGATACCAGGCCCTGCGATCAGTAAGCGGGGGCCGTACCCGGCAGAGAATGTTCTCTCTCGGGTAAGGTCTGTCCGTTATGGCTTAATACGTCAGAGTACAAAATACAATACGAAGCATCTACGCCACGGGTCATCGATAAGGATTCTACCATACTGACTCAGGCATCCCGCTCAAGCACCAAACGAATAAGCTCCTGATAATGCTTCTCTTCTTCGGCACTTCCGGCAACCTCGATGCGACGCAACAGCTTGGAACAGAGCGCCTTGCGATTCAGGTTTTTACCGGCACGCAGAATTTCAACTACGATTTGGCCCATGGTCTCGTCCGCAGAAAGGACAGGAACACGATTGAAAAGATGGGCATCGCTCAAAGGGAGTGCACTGTATTTGTCCTGACGCATAAGTAATCCTTAGGCTAAGCCTGATTAAAAAGTGATCGAGGGTATAAGTACAAAGTTATACAGCTTTATCATTGTTGTACAGTTATTTTAAAAGAGTGGAACACAGTTTTTTAGCAAAAAGTGCTAACAGTGTTAAATCAGAAAGTTATGTCTAAGGCGAGAAAGGAGTGATTTCCGAAAAGAGCGTTATTTATCATTCAATTGGCCATCATGGCGATGGCCGCCTGCATCATTGAATAGTTTGCAGCTTCTGGTGCGCTAGAACTAACCCTCGTCTTTCGTCGAAGAGGTGAAGCGGTTAAAAGGAACCGAATTGTTCATACTGCCATTTTTCAGAGCAGAGTCCAGCCAACCTGCGCGCTCGGGTTTAACACTGCCCAAACTGCAAAAACCCTGTAACCAACGGCAAACTTCGTGCATCAGCAAAAGGCGATTTTCATCGTCTTCGCTCTCGGCCATAGATTTCAGCTCTCTCAGCAACGTATTAACGGTTACTTCTTCCCTGTTGAAGATAAGGTTGATAGTCGCCTCACCAATCAGCGTATTACCCTTTGCTTCATCAGAAATAAACACAAGGACCTCCGAAATATTATTAACTTTTGCGTTAAGCTTTTTTATTATAAGAAAAAAAGTGAGATTTCGCTGGTCAAGATAGAGCGAATCTTCCTAAAACACCGTTTTATAAAGTAAATAATTTCAATTTTCTGAAATTATTTGCGTTAAGTTACTTCATAAAAGCTTTCCGAAAACTTGTAACGTTATACTCTTTGCCAGAGTAGCCCAGGCCGGATAACAAAAGCAACCGCATGAAAGTGTTCACTTCGTTGCGCCAACGCCTTATTGCAAAAAAGCTTCTCGAACGAGAAGCTTCAGAAAATGAAAACCATTAATGATTGCAGGCCAAATTTCCACAGGCGACGTTAATCACCTTGCGGAAAAAAGATCCCGGCGTCTGGTCTGGAAAAACTGTGCCAGCAATACCACTACGCCAATAAGCAGGAAGACGGCGAAAACACCCACCAGCCACTGCGGCATGCCCATATTCAGGAAAGTCCATGACCGTTCGGCGCAGTCGCCGGTTGCGACAAATACACCCGGAAGCCATTTATCGAGCGGCAGCCAGCTCGGGAAGCGTGCGGCAAAATCGCAGGTCGTAAAGGGGGACGGGTGGAGCTGAATCATGGTGTGCTGCCACGAGAGACGCAGTCCTTCCCAGGCGCTGTAAAGCCAGATAAGGATTGCGCCATAGCGCAGCCAGGTTGCGGGCGCGATGGCCCCGACCAGTCCGGCGCCCAGAATACCAAACAGCGCACAGCGCTCGTAAATACACATGACACACGGCAGCAGCAGCATGACGTGCTGGAAGTAGAGCGCCACCAACTCGAGGATCAGTGCGGTGAGCGCCATCAGCAGCCAGGCACCGCGGCCCTGCGAGAGGCGGTTAAGATATTGCAACATAGGCTAGTTATCCATGCAGTAAGCTTTCGACAGGCAGTGTAAACCAATTCATCCGATCTTCCAGCTTGTTTGAAGAGGAGGGCATTTAAAATAGCACGTGAAATCCAGACGTTGCATGTCGTAAATCAAGGCAGGGACATTTTGCACTTTACTGACTCGCGGATGCTATAACCGGAGATTTTCATCTGGTATGATGAGCTGAATTATAACATCTGAAAAAGCAGCTTGTAGAAGCTGTAACGGAAAGCCACACACATGGTTATCAAGGCGCAGAGTCCTGCCGGTTTTGCCGAAGAATATATTATTGAAAGTATTTGGAACAGTCGTTTTCCTCCGGGGTCCATCCTGCCGGCCGAGAGAGAACTCTCCGAGCTGATTGGCGTTACACGCACCACCTTGCGTGAGGTCTTGCAGCGCCTCGCACGTGACGGCTGGCTCACCATCCAGCACGGCAAACCGACCAAGGTCAACAACTTCTGGGAGACGTCCGGGCTGAATATTCTCGAAACCCTGGCGCGTCTCGATCACGAAAGCGTGCCGCAGCTTATCGATAATCTGCTGTCCGTGCGCACCAATATCGCGACCATTTTCATTCGCAAGGCGATGCGCACCAATCCCGAAGAAACGCAGAATGTTCTGGCCAAGGCGCAGGAAGCCGAAGACACGTCCGAAGCCTTTACCGAGCTGGATTACGGCATTTTCCGCGGTCTGGCCTTTGCCTCCGGCAATCCGATATATGGTCTGATAATCAATGGATTACGAGGCCTTTACACGCGTGTTGGCCGTTACTATTTCTCCAATCCTCAGGCACGCAAGCTGGCCGTTGATTTTTACCAGAAGCTGTCGCACATCTGCGAGCAGAAGCAGTTTGACCAGATTGTCGATTGCGTGCGTGGATACGGAAAGGAAAGTGGCGCTATCTGGCACAGCATGCAGGGCACCATGCCGAGCGATTTAACCGAACAGCGCCGATAATCCTGGCGTGATGATTCTGCCAAAGTTGAAACGTTGTGTGGCAAATAAAAGAAAAGGGCGCGGAAGCGCCCTTTTTGTGCGTAAAAATTGAATCAAAGTGCAGAAGGTCGGGGAGGACAGCGGTCCAGCAGTTCGATGCTTCCGTCTTCGTTCAACTGCTCCATGTAGACATCAAATCCCCACAGGCGGTGAATGTGTTTCATCACCTCGCGGCGGCTCTTGTCGAGCGGTGCGCGATCCTGGGGAATATAGCGCAGGGTCAGTGAGCGGTCGCCTCGAAGGTCAACGTTCCAGACCTGAATATTCGGCTCGTGATTACTCAAATTATATTGCGCGGAAAGTTCCTGACGGATTGCGCGATAACCTTCTTCATTATGTATCGCAGATATTTCCAGATAATTGTTACGATCGTCATCAAGCACGGTAAACAATCGGAAATCGCGCATGACTTTCGGCGACAGGAACTGACTGATGAAGCTTTCGTCCTTGAAGTCACGCATGGCGAAATGCAGGGTATCGAGCCAGTCTGAACCCGCGATATCCGGGAACCAGTGCCTGTCTTCTTCCGTCGGCGACTGACAGATTCGCTTAATATCCTGGAACATGGCAAAGCCCAGCGCATACGGATTGATCCCGCTGTAATACGGGCTGTTGTACGCAGGCTGATAAACCACATTGGTATGGCTGTGGAGAAATTCCAGAATGAAACGGTCGCTGACTTTTCCTTCATCATAAAGATGATTCAAAATAGTGTAGTGCCAGAATGAGGCCCAGCCTTCATTCATGACCTGAGTCTGTTTCTGCGGATAGAAATACTGGCTTATCTTGCGCACGATACGCAAGATTTCACGCTGCCACGGCTCCAGCAACGGCGCATTTTTTTCCATAAAGTAGAGCAGATTTTCCTGAGGTTCGGAGGGGAACCGGCGAACCTGTTCCGGCGCGTCTTCCTTGTCACGGCGCGGCAAGGTCTTCCAAAGCGTATTGACCTGACTTTGCAGATAGGCTTCGCGGCTTTCCTGACGGGCCTTCTCTTCCATCAGCGAAATTTTTTGCGGCCTTTTATAGCGGTCTACGCCGTAGTTCATCAGGGCATGACAGGAATCCAGCAGTCGTTCGACTTCTTCGACGCCATAGCGCTCTTCGCACTGGCTAATGTAGCGGCGGGCAAAAATCAGGTAGTCGACAATCGAACTGGCGTCAGTCCAGCTACGGAACAGATAGTTATTTTTGAAAAACGAATTGTGTCCATAACAGGCATGAGCAATAACCAGCGCCTGCATGGTGATGGTGTTTTCCTCCATCAGATAGGCAATACAGGGATTGGAATTGATCACAATCTCATAGGCAAGCCCTTGCTGGCCCTGTTTGTATCGCTGTTCGGTCTCGATAAACTTTTTACCGAAAGACCAGTGGGTATAGTTGATAGGCATTCCGATGCTGGAATAGGCATCCATCATCTGTTCGGAGGTGATTATCTCGATTTGATGCGGGTAGGTCTCAAGCCGGTAGCCTTTGGCAACCCGGTCAATCTCTTCCAGATAGGTCTGGAGCAACTCAAACGTCCAGTCTGGTCCATCACTCAGACGTTTGTCTTCAGTTTTGTGTTCCTGGGTCTTCGTCGTCATCAGCGCACCCTCAGTCAGTTACGGACGCAAGATAAGGATTAAACTTATGCATCCACTTCTAATCGTAGCTCAATCTCGACCTCGTGAAGACCGCCGAGCCTTTTTTTACGCTTATTCATCACCTTATCGGACAGACGTTTCAATATCTCGTTTTTAAAAAACCGGCCGGTTTTTATTCAATGCCATACTCAACTCTATATCCCTCGGCCAGAGTGGTGTCAATAATGGTATGAATATTCACCGTAAACCTTTATGGAATACGAAAGCAAATCTGTTTGAATCGGCGGGGGTAACCTATCGGGATTATAATTCTCCATAGGGGAGGTTAACGCGACGTCTGCTAGAAAGTTAGGGAATATCAGTTAAGTGTTTAAATGTAGTTTTATGTTCTGATTTAAGGCTCAAATATCAGCATTAAATGCTGTGATAAAACGGGTTTGACAAAGCAGGGGATTGAATGCAATCAATGCTAGCGTTGCTAGCAAAATGCGTGGAATTATTGTCAATCAGCATGAAATGTCGCGGTATATCGTTATTTAATTGCGCCTATTGAAAAATTATTCAGTTTCAACGATAAATGTTTGTGAAATTCTTCACACTTTTGGCGATTTCAGTGGGTTTCTTCCAGCGGGTGAGATACTTTCTGCGCCAGAATATTATGCTTATTGAGATGTAAACTGGAGTCGAGTATGCGAGTGGTGATTTTAGGCAGTGGTGTAGTAGGTGTCGCCAGTGCATGGTATCTGGCGAAAGCAGGGCATGAGGTGACGGTCATCGATCGTCAGGCGGGTCCTGCCGAAGAGACCAGCGCAGGCAATGCCGGACAGATCTCACCCGGCTATGCCGCGCCCTGGGCGGCTCCAGGTGTGCCCTTAAAAGCGGTAAAATGGATGTTTCAGCGCCATGCCCCGCTGGCCATTCGCCTTGACGGCACCAGTACGCAACTTAAATGGATGTGGCAGATGCTGCGTAACTGCGACATGCGTCATTATCAGACCAATAAAAGCCGCATGGTGCGTATTGCCGAATACAGCCGCGACTGCCTGAAAGCATTGCGTGAAGAGACAGGCATTCAGTATGAAGGGCGTCAGGGCGGCACATTGCAGCTTTTCCGCACCGAGCAGCAGTTTGCCAGTGCCTATAAAGATATCGCCGTGCTGAAAGAGGCGGGCGTGCCCTATGAGCTACTGGAATCCAGTCAGCTTGCGAGCGCCGAACCTGCGCTTGCCCAGGTTGCACACAAGCTGACCGGCGGTTTGCGTCTGCCGAACGACGAAACCGGCGACTGTCAGCTCTTTACCCGTCAACTGGCCGAAATGGCGCGTCAGGCGGGCGTGAAATTCGAATTTAACAAGCAGGTGGATCGTCTGCTGGTGGAAAACGGACAGATTTCGGGCGTTCAATGTGGCAATGAGGTGGTCAAGGCCGACGCCTATGTGGTCGCTTTTGGTTCCTATTCCACGGCATTGCTGGCCGACCTCGTGTCCATTCCCGTTTATCCGCTCAAGGGATATTCCCTGACGATTCCCATTACCGATCCTGCGTCTGCGCCGTATTCCACCGTGCTTGACGAGACTTATAAAATCGCCATTACCCGTTTCGACAAACGTATTCGCGTTGGCGGAATGGCTGAAATCGTCGGCTTTAACACTCAACTCGCCAAGGCGCGCCGTGAAACGCTGGAAATGGTGGTGAGAGACCTTTACCCGAATGGCGGTAATATTGAAGCGGCGACTTTCTGGACCGGTTTACGCCCGATGACGCCAGACGGCACGCCTATTGTCGGCAAAACCAGCCTCAAGAATCTCTATCTCAATACGGGCCACGGCACGCTGGGTTGGACGATGGCCTGCGGCTCGGGCCAGTTGCTGGCCGACATTATCTCCGGTGTCACGCCGGCCATTCCGTCAGACGACCTTTCCGTCGCACGCTACAGCGAAGGTTTTGTGGCGCAGTCCGACCGTTCCCGCAAAATGCATCCGGTAAGCTAACGCCTTAACCCGCTGCACACATCCTCAAAAGAGAGAAAGGAAAGAGACGCCCGTTGCTGCTGATGGCGGGCGTTCACTCGATTAAATTCAGGAGTTTTCATGCCACGCCCGATTGCCGCCACCTTGTCATTATCCGCCTTGCACAATAATTTACAGGTGGTTCGCCGCTATTCTCCTCACAGCAGAGTCTGGTCGGTAGTAAAAGCCGATGCCTATGGACATGGCATTAAACGCATCTGGCAAGGCCTTCGCACGACGGACGGTTTTGCCCTGCTGGACTTTAACGAAGCGGTGCTATTGCGGGAGGCGGGTTGGCAGGGGCCAATACTCTTGCTGGAAGGTTTTTTCCAGGCCGAAGACCTCAAAGCCGTAGCCCATTATGGCTTAACGACCGCGGTGCACAGTCGCTGGCAGGTGGCGGCATTGGCCACGTCTCACGTAACCGCGCCTATCGATATTTATTTAAAAATTAACAGCGGAATGAATCGTCTTGGTTTTCAACCGGCCGAAGCCGCCGAAATCTGGCATCAGCTTCGCGCGCTGCCGCAGGTAGGCGAGATTACGCTCATGACTCATTTTGCCAGCGCAGATGTTCCTGAAGGGGTAAACGCGCAGGTCGACAGGATTGAACAGGGCAGTTATCAATTGCCCGGACCTCGTTCCTATGCCAATTCGGCCGCCACACTTTGGCATCCGCAGACGCATCAGGACTGGGTACGTCCGGGCATCATTCTTTATGGCGCGTCGCCAAGCGGCAAGCCGCAGGACATCGCCGAAACCGGACTTGAACCGGTCATGTCGCTGCACAGCGAAATCCTGGCCATTCAGTCCTTGAGCCCCGGCGATCGCGTGGGTTACAGCGGCCGTTACTGCGCCGAACAGGCGCAGCGGATTGGCGTGGTCGCCTGTGGATATGCCGATGGCTATCCTCGCCACGCCCCGAGCGGCACGCCGGTCATCGTGGATGGCGTGAAAACCCGCACGCTCGGGACGGTGTCAATGGATATGTTGATGGTGGATCTCACGCCGTGTCCGCAAGCACAAATCGGCACGCCGGTTGAGCTATGGGGCCATCAATTGCCGATCGATGAGGTTGCTGCCGCCGCCGGAACCTTGGGGTACGAGTTGATGAGTGCATTGGCGCCGCGCGTGCCCGTTCGCGTCGACGCCTAAGTTTGTTCACTGGCTGGCCCTGCAGGGCCAGCGTTTAGGCGACGGAGGCGATTTTGCCTTTCATCTTCCGGCTGCGCATTTTTGCGGTCCAGGCCAGTATAAATGCGGTTAACATCACCAGCGCCAGACTGGCTTTGGGCGGCAAAGGTAGCGCCATCGCCACCAGGCCAAGTCCTGCGCCACCGGCCATCTGCACAAAACCGACCAGTGCCGAGGCAATTCCCGCTTCGCTGGAATAGGGCTCCAGCGCGTAGCTGGTGGCGGGACCAATCACAAACGCCAGACCGGCGCAGGCACTGGCGACCGGCAGCATATAAACCCAGGTCGCGAGCTGAGTCTCGGGGGTGAGCAGCGCAAGCCCCGCAAACAATCCAACGCCGCCTACCAGCATGAATATTCCGCCGATAGCCAGGCATACAGGCCGCCCCACCTTGCGAATAATGCGGTTGGCGATGTAACTCATCAACATTATCCAGAAACCGTTGGCGCCAAAAACCAGTGAAAACTGGAGCGGAGACAGTCCGCCCTGTGTCATCAGAACGGTAGGCGCGAGGGAAACGTAGGTCAGCGCCATGCCCATCGCGCCCGCATTGACCAGCGCAAAGTTCAGGAAATTACCGTCACGCAGAATGCGCAGATACTGTCGCAGCGGCAGGCTGCCGACCTGTTTGGTATGAGCCGGACGCGTTTCAGGCAAAAAGGCCAGCACCAGCAGCAGCGTCATCAGCGTATAGCCGAACAGCGCCCAGAAAGGAGCACGCCACCCAAAGTATTGCGCGATGAGACCGCCTATCAACGGAGCCAGCGCCGGAACAATGTTCAGGGTCCCGTTTAAAAACCCAAAGGCGCGTGCCGCCTCTTCACCTTCAAGCCGGTCACGCACGCTGCTGAAAATAACCACGGAGGTACAGCACACCGCGAGACTTTGCACGACGCGCGAGGTCATAAAAAGCGTGGCGTTGACGGCGGTGGCGGCCAGCGCCACGCCGACGAGATACAGCACCAGTCCGGCCAGCGCGACGGGGCGGCGTCCATAGCGGTCAACCAGCGGTCCAGCCAGCAACTGCCCCAGACCAAGCACTAAAATAAACAACGAGATAGAAGATTGAATTACGCTTTCACTGCTGTTCAGCCCCTTTGCAATTGCGGGAATGGCCGGCAGATAAAGATCGATCCCGAGCGGGCCGAGCAGCACCAGAGTCAGGAGAAGAAAGAGGAATTTTTGCATAACGTTTCGGCGCATCCATTCTGAAAAAGGGGACAAGAGTAATGATTTCCGGCCGAAATGAAAAGCAGAGTAATGAAATAGCAGAGGGAATGGGCGGCAGGACACATAATCGGGTGTCCTGCCAGAAAAACCAGGCGGGATTTATTTCCAGAAATCGTCGAAAACGGTGATGGGCGGCTGGCGCTTATGCTCCGTGCGCAGATACCAGTTTTCTATAATCGCGGCGTTTTTAG
This sequence comes from Rouxiella chamberiensis, assembly GCF_026967475.1. NCBI lineage: Bacteria > Pseudomonadati > Pseudomonadota > Gammaproteobacteria > Enterobacterales > Yersiniaceae > Rouxiella > Rouxiella chamberiensis. The sequence continues at coordinate 1,144,974 of NZ_CP114058.1, forward strand.
GCTCGACGGTTTTCCCTTCAAGATAATCATCAATGATTTCGTACGTCACACCAAGGGCAACTTCGTCAGGCAGAGACGGGCGGTCTTCTTCCAGATCGGCGGTAGGCGCTTTGGTATAGAGGTGGGCCGGACAGCCAAGATGGGCGAGCAGCGCCTTGCCCTGGCGTTTATTCAAACGAAAGATGGGATTGATGTCCGTGCCGCCATCGCCGTATTTGGTGAAGAAACCGGTAACGGCCTCGGCAGCGTGATCGGTGCCGACCACTACACCGGCTTTCATGCCGGCGATGCTGTATTGCGCTTTCATTCGTTCACGGGCTTTTTCATTGCCTTTGATGAAATCGCTAAGCTCGATACCGGTATCACGCAGGGCAGCCTCACTGGCCAGCACGGCATTTTTGATATTGACGGTGAATACAGTGTCGGGCTTGATAAATTCAATGGCATCGAGACAGTCTGACTCATCGGCCTGAACGCCATAAGGCAGGCGTACCGCAATAAATTGATAACCGGCATCCGGCGACTCATTGCGTAATTCGTTAATTGCCGTTTGGCAAAGTTTGCCGGTAAGGGTAGAATCCTGCCCGCCGCTTATCCCGAGAACCAGCGATTTAATGAAAGGGTGGGCGCGCAGGTAACTTTTAAGAAAATCGACACTGACTCTGACTTCCTGCTCGGCATCAATCTGTGGTTTGACATGCAAAGCCTGAATTATCTCTTGCTGAAGTGCCATGACCCTTCCTCCTTAGACTGCCCGCGAAAAGTGCGGCTAAAAAATTGGCTGAACTAGCGAATATATAGAGAGTGTAAAATTATCCTGATGTGCGGCAAAGGACAAGGGTTGATGTGGAAGAAAGGAAAAGGTCACAAGATGTAAAAAAGGGCGGGGAATTTTTCACCGCGAAAAACCTGTCGATTGTGAGAATGCAACCCGGCAAAGCGTAATAATTCTGTATGGTAATTTTTCAGGAAATATACAACCCTAGGAATGGTCTAAAAAATCCCCTCCAAAAAGGATTATCCCACCCTGGTGTTGTATATTTGTTGACTCTTAATTATGCAAACTGCCATGAGTCTGATCTGCAGGGTCTTTGAGGGTGCAGAGAGTGGCAAATAAGTTCGTCGGCATTGTGTCGTTATTCGCCTTAAATCTATTGGGGAAACAAAATGTTTTTTAGGGTTGCTCGTCGTTTACCAGCTTGTGCCATCGTATGTGGTGCCGCGCTGTTCAGTGTTTCAAGTCTTGCCGATACCGATGTATTCACTGCATTGGATAACCCGGCTACGGCCAAAAAAGATTTTGATGGTAATCTGCAGGCTGGTTACAGCGCGCAAACGGGTAACACCAGCAGCAGCAACCTGAATGCCAACACCACCATGACCTGGTTCAACAACGATTTCGCCAACAGTATCTGGGGCTCGGCGTTGAATACCTCGTCTTCCGGTGTTCGCTCTTCAGAAAAATATCAGGCGGGCGCACGTACGCGTTACAACCTGTCGGATGTCAACTACCTGTTTGGACAGGCAAACTGGTTGACTGACCGTTACAACGGTTACCACGCGCGCGATACCGCAACGGTAGGTTACGGTCGTCAGGTGCTGAATGGTCCTATCCATACTCTGAACCTTGAAGCGGGTCCGGGCGTTCGTCATGACGAATTCACCCAGGGCGGTAACGAAACCAAAGCTATCGCCTATGCTTCCGGTACCTATTCCTACCAGATAAGCGACACTGCCAAATTCAGTGAAGGTGTTTCCGTATTGGCCAATGATGATACTACCATCAACTCCGAGACGGCGTTGTCAGTAGCAATCAATCAGAAATTCTCTCTGAAACTGGCTTATAACGTGACTTACAACACAAAGCCGCCTTCCAGCGCACCGGATAAGACCGATACCGTCACTTCCATTAATTTGGTTTACGGACTTTAAGTTTTATTCAGAGCCGTTTTTCCGGTTCAAAAGCGTTACAAAAGGTCAGCCCTCGTGGTTGGCTTTTTTTGCCCAAAATTTCACTTTAGCCTTCCGGAATATTGCTAGCAATTAGATTGATGCGGATTCCAGCGCGAATATCGTGGGGAGGGAAGTGAGGGAAAGACGAGAAAAAAATGCCTGCCAGAGAGACAGGCTAAACGTGGAGCCAATAATTACACACGTGCTGTTTCCAGCACACCGCTATCCTAGCATGGTGTCATTACATAGTTTGTAAACATCTTGTAATGGAAAGGCCAAAAAAAGGCGTACAACTATGGGTTTTTATTTGCTAGCAATCAGTGTGCTGTAGCGAAAATTTCTTCAAAAAAGCGCATTGGTGTAGATTTCGGCTTGGATTGCTAACAGACGTGAAAAGAGATACCGCGACATCTAGATTGTTAAGCAGGGTAAAGGGATAGGCGATTGAAGTACCAAGTGATTACGCGAGCTTAAGTGAAGACTGTCTTTGAGAGCTTGGAGGATTGCTGGAAAATCCTACTTTTGATATGAGATTTGTATCACTAATTTCAATTTTGCTTCATAAGGGAGGATTTTCTCTTTCCAGAGATGAGATTTTCATCACTATTTTTAATGATTCTTTGTGTCAACATTTCTTTAACAATAGAAGGGCAGTAGTTATAACAATGACAGGAGCAATATTATGATGAGCGTAAAAACAGTGGCTGGGCACAAATCCACGATGTCGTTTACCGAGAAAGTCTGGTTAGGAATTTTTGTAGTGTGCTCGCTGTTTTGGGTATCGCTTGCCGCAGCAGGCGTCTATGCTGCCATTGCATGAATTCATGCACGGCATATCTCAACGAGTACAAGCACGAATTTATGCAGTAAAGACCTGTGGTTTAATGTAGAGATCTCACGTCGTAATGTCTCTTCTTCAACTACAGGTCTATTGACTAGAGTTCAGCTACCCTCCGCTTATTCTCCAGCCAATTTCCAACACCATGGTCCTGTCCAGAATTTCTCTCACGCCAACACATTATCCGCTACAGTTTTTTCTCTTCCAGATAACGTCATCTTTGGTTTTAATCTTGTAATAAAGATATGGCAGGGCAAACGAGAGCACAAGGGCGGCTAAAAAGAGTTCCAGAACTAAAACAGGACGCGTCGTAGTGGGGTAAACATAGTAGAAAAACACCGATGAGATAACCAGTAAAAGAAATATTATCCAGCGTCTACGTTTTCTGGAATTCTTGTCCAGATAACCTTTAATCATTTGGGCTTTGCAGTTGGAACAACGGGTTACGTTTGCGGGCATTTCGGTATTGCAAATGGAACAGGTATTGGTGTGTGTATGGGAATCTAATGATGTAGTCATGCAAGTTACCGCTGTTAATAAGTATATGCGGATGAAAACCCCAGGTAGATGCAGGGGAAACTAGTAAAGTGACGGTATTAAATTCTAACTGTTCAACAGTTTAGAACAACTCTAACCTTTATGGCAAATCCTGTCATCCAAAAAGATATAAAGAATCGAAACCAAAAAGGTGAGGTGATGAAGAAAGGATGAAACAGGGCTGAAACCCTGTGGGGATTGCAACACGGCAGGGCTGCCGCATGCAACACGCACCCCGATGTTCGCCATTTTAACGGTGGCCAATAATGACATTTTTGGGAGAACTGACTTTATTATTAAAGGAATTGTGATTTTCGCTTCCAGATATAACTATTTCTGTTTTTTAATTTAAAAAACCATAATGGAATGAGTAGAGATAGCGTTAAAAAACCAACAAGATTTAAATATTTAACCAATTGATTGGTCGGGGTGGGATAGAGGTAATTAAAGTAAATAACAACAATAAAGAAAAGAATCACCCTGAAAACATTGATAGTCACCCTTTCTTTATGGCTTATATGTCCTCTTACTCTTTCTGCACCGCAGGCCGCACATCGGGTTGAACCCGTCGCCAGAATGTTTTCACAAAAGGTGCAGGTAAGTTTTCCCGAGTGTTTAATGTCATTCATTTTATTAAGCTCCTTTAATTAGATATTCGGATGCCGTTATTCCTTCCGTGGAATAACGGCGGCGTTTACTTGATATGATTCCGTCACCCAATTCCGCGGCCGGGCAGGGTAGAACATGCTCCGCCTTTGGACTGGGGTGCCGTGGTAGGATATTTATTATCCGGTAAGATATTTACCTGGGTTGTGGCAACAAAGCCGTCTTTAAAGGTTGCCTCGACAAACGTCGCCTCCCAACCCGGAGAACTCTCGGTAAGAGGTATGCTCAGGTTTCCGTTGTCGGGACTTGCCAATGGGGTGGCGGTATAGTTGATACCGCAGGCGAAGCGAAAATCGCGCGCTACGGGATTCACTGCCGTCCAGCGCACGACTTTCACCGGCGGTTCGGAGAACGTGATATCAAGTTGTTGCGCCTTGTCTTTACCTTCAATCTGTGAGGTGAGATAAGGCAACGGCATCTTGTTTTGCAGCCTGTTGATAAAGCTAATCAGGGATTGCTGTGTGAAAGCCAGAATTCCATTGTGGCCCGTATTGGGTGCGACACGCAGCGATTTCTCGCCGGGCAGTTTATTGTAATAAAAGCGGGTATTATCCGGCATGAAGAAGTCATCGCCGCTGGCATTGACGATATATTTCGGGATGGCGAGTCGAGACTGGTAGCTTGTCCCTAAATATTGAAGGGGGTCCTCGATTTTCATTAAATTGGCGAAGCCTGGTGTCATCGCAACCTCGTCGATGCCCTGCTGATAATAAGGGCCAAACGCGATAGGCCAGTTACCGCCGTAAGTGTGATACATATGCTGCATCACTTCCTGCGTATTGAGAACGTCAGCCACAATCGGCACGATGGCTTCGACGTCGGGATCGGAAATAGCAGTTAACCACGTTGCCCAGCCGCGTTTTGAAGCGCCTGTGACGATAAACTTGTTGATATTCTCTTTGGTCAGCTCTTTTTTCGCCATTCTGATGGTCTGTGAAATTGCCGCCGCCATAGGCACATGCAGAGGCAGCGTTTGGCGAGTGGCGGGGTCGTCCATTGTCAGTCGCCAGCTGCGGGCGATACTGTCATCTTCAATCAGTGCCGTTTTGTCATTGCCGTAGGTAAGATTCCGGCTCGGAATGGTTTGCAGCGAAATAACGACGGTATGGGTGGCCCTCGCTACTCTAATCAGAATATCTTCACTGATATCGACGGCAATGACCGCACGCTGGGGAAGCGGATTATCGGGAATGGCGATGGCGACATCTTCCTGCCACTTCACGGGGGAGACGAGATCGTCGGGCGACCACATCTGCGAAATCATCTGATATCGGTTAACTTCTACATCACCATAGAGCTGGTTGCTCATAAACCAATAGCTGAGCGGTTCTGCGGCCAGCTTTTCGCGATAGCAGGAAATAACATGAGAGGGATCGACTTCGCCTCCTTTCAGACAGGCGAGTTCAGGGGAAGCTGCATGAGCATAATTAACATTAGCCAATATAATGATTGGTAAAAATAATAGTTTAATTTTTTTCATTTCTATTCTTCTATCTTTAATAAAGGTTAATATTAATTGCGTCTTTATTACCCATAAAGTTTTTTAACCATTTAAGCCACTCCCCTGTTTTGAAAAAATTAAGGAAGTGAAAATCATGAAATGTAGAGAATAGACAGCGAAAGAATTATAAATCGAATAATTCTTAATATTGGATAACAATTACGCACCAACATAAATAGGGTAACGTCGATCAATATGCACATTCAATAAATAAGCGCTTAACCGGCAGGCTTTTAAGATAATAAGGATGGGGCGGCCGTTACATCATCACTTGCAGCATATTATGCTGTATATTTGAATTAAATTGCGCCGTAGAGGGTCGTAATTGCGGTAGGGCAGATAATGTCAACAAGGGCGTTCTTTTTCAGAATAAGCAGATACTGGCGTGGAGATATTTCGGCAATAAAAAAGCCGGATAAGCAATTATCCGGCTTTTTATGAGTAAGAATGATTCAATTTTCTACAGTTTGCTTGTGGAACAACTCTCTGAACACAGGATAAATGTCCTCCTGCTCACGAATATGCTGCATGGCAAAGTTGGAAAATTGCTGCTGCAAGACTTCATATTCGCGCCAAAGCGTCTGATGTGCTCGACGTGTTATTTCAATATAACTGTAGTAACGGACCATCGGCAGTATCTTCTGGGCCAGCAACTGATGACAAAGTGGTGAGTCATCGGCCCAGTTGTCGCCATCGGATGCCTGGGCAGCGTAGATGTTCCACTGCGCAGGGTCGTAACGTTCCTGTATGACTTCATCCATCAGTTTCAATGCGCTGGAAACGATGGTACCGCCCGTTTCCTGAGAGTAGAAGAACTCCTGTTCATCGACTTCTTTCGCCTGAGTATGATGGCGGATATAAACTACATCGACGTTTTTATACGTCCGACTCAGGAACAGATAGAGCAGAATATAAAAGCGCTTGGCCATATCCTTGGTGGCCTGATCCATCGAACCCGACACGTCCATCAAACAGAACATCACCGCCTGGCTCGAAGGCTCGGGACGACGTTCATAGTTTTTATAACGCAGGTCAAAGGTGTCGATAAACGGCACTTTGGCAATCTTTTGCCGCAGTTCGGCAATTTCTTTACGCAGCCGCTCCTCCTCAAGCAACTGGGCAGGTTCCGTGTTCTCTATTTCGCTCAGCACACCTTCAAGTTCGCGCAACTCGCGTTTCTTGCCGGCCGACATCGCCGTACGGCGAGCCAGGGAGTTTTGCAGTGAACGTACCACGCTGATATTGGCCGGTACGCCGTTGGAGGTGTAGCCGGAACGATGCGTCTTGAATTCGGTCAGCTGCTTGTACTGATTTTTTTCAGGTTGGGCAGCGCGAGATCTTCGAATAAAAGATCAAGATACTCATCCTTGGAGATCTGGAAGGAGAATTCATCCTGACCTTCGCCGTCCTGACTGGCATCACCCTGACCGCCACCCCCGCCACCGCCGCCCGGTGGACGTTCGATACGGTCGTTTTGCACAAAGTGATCGTTGCCAGGATGAACGCGGTGGCGCAAGCCACCGCGACCCTGATGAAACATGGGTTCGTTGATATCTTCATTGGGGATCGATACTGACTCCCCGCTGTTAACGTCGGTAACCGAACGCTTATTGATGGCTCCGGCGATCGACTGTTTTATCTGCGACTTGTAGCGGCGTAAAAGCGCTGGCGGTTAACCGCGCTTTTGTTCTTGCCGTTAAGTCGACGGTCAATAAAGTACGTCATATAGCCCCCAAACAACGTTGCCAACGATCCCCGCTTTACTGAGATGACCCGTTACGATGATTTCCTCACACGCAGATACCATTCACATAACAGGCGAACCTGCTTACGTGTATATCCTTTTTCCATCATTCGGTCGACAAAGTCATCGTGTTTTTTCTGCTCGTCGGTAGAGGTTTTCGCATTAAAGGAGATGACCGGCAGTAACTCCTCGGTATTGGAGAACATTTTCTTCTCGATAACCGTGCGTAATTTCTCGTAGCTGGTCCAGTTCGGATTTCGGCCGCTGTTGTTGGCGCGTGCACGCAAGACAAAGTTGACGATTTCGTTTCGGAAATCTTTCGGATTACTGATACCCGCCGGTTTCTCGATTTTTTCGAGTTCGGCATTCAGCGATTCACGGTCAAACAGCTGGCCGGTGTCGGGGTCACGATACTCCTGATCCTGAATCCAGAAATCAGCGTAGGTAACATAACGGTCAAAAATGTTCTGTCCATACTCTGAATAGGACTCAAGGTAGGCGGTCTGGATCTCTTTGCCGATAAATTCGGCGTATTTCGGGATCAGATAACCTTTCAGGTGCTCAAGGTATTTTTCGGCAATGTCTTGCGGGAACTGCTCGCGTTCGATCTGTTGTTCCAGCACGTAGAACAGATGCACCGGGTTGGCGGCCACTTCGGCATGGTCGAAGTTGAACACGCGGGAGAGGATTTTAAAGGCGAAACGCGTCGACAGGCCGTTCATCCCTTCATCCACACCGGCGTAATCACGGTACTCCTGATACGACTTGGCTTTCGGGTCGGTATCTTTCAGGCTTTCACCGTCGTAAACCCGCATCTTGGAGTAGGTGCTGGAGTTCTCCGGCGTTTTCAGGCGTGACAGAATCGAGAAGCGGGCCAGCGTTTCGAGGGTGCCGGGTGCGCAGGGCGCATGCACCAGCTCACTGTTGCTGAGCAGTTTGTCGTAGATTTTTATCTCTTCCGAGACGCGCAGGCAATATGGCACCTTGACGATATAAACGCGGTCGAGGAAGGCTTCGTTATTTTTGTTGTTACGGAAAGTCACCCATTCGGATTCGTTGGAGTGAGCCAGGATTATCCCGTTGAACGGCAGCGCAGAGATCCCTTCGGTACCGTTGTAGTTTCCTTCCTGCGTGGCGGTCAACAGTGGGTGCAGCACCTTGATAGGCGCCTTGAACATCTCGACGAATTCCATCACACCCTGGTTGGCACGGCATAGAGCACCCGAATACCCGTAGGCGTCGGGGTCATTTTGCGCGTGGTTTTCAAGTTTACGAATATCGACTTTACCGACCAATGCGGAGATGTCCTGGTTGTTTTCATCGCCGGGTTCCGTTTTGGCGATGGCAATCTGTTCCAGAATTGACGGCCAGACTTTTACAACTTTAAATTTGGTGATATCGCCGCCAAACTCGTGGAGGCGTTTTGCCGCCCACGGCGACATGATGGTGCCGAGGTAGCGGGTTGGAATGTTGTATTCTTTTTCAAGAATATGGGCATCCTCCTGAGGGTTGAACAGGCAAAGAGGATGATCGTTAACCGGGCTGCGTTCACCGTTGGCACTGAGCACGTAAATCGGCACTCGTTGCATTAACGCTTTTAATCTTTCGGCAAGGGAGGATTTACCGCCGCCGACCGGGCCCAGCAGGTAAAGGATCTGTTTCTTCTCTTCCAGACCTTGAGCGGCATGCTTAAGGTAGGACACAATTTGCTCGATGGCTTCTTCCATGCCGTAGAACTCTTCAAAGGCAGGATAGCGCGCAACGACGCGGTTGGAGAATAGACGCGACAGGCGGGGTTCAAGCGCGGTGTCGACCATGACAGGTTCACCTATTGCCATCAACAGGCGTTCCGCGGCGTTAACATAAGCACTGCGATCTTGCCGAGCGATGGTAAGAAATTCCTGCAGTGTGAACTCTTCATCCTTGGCAGCTTCATAGCGCTGGCGATAATGGTCAAATATGTTCATAAATGCCCGTCCTTCGTTATTTAGCACAGGTTAAAGAGAGCCAGTAAAGCGGTGGAACAGCTCCCGGAAGAAAATTTCCCCAACTGATTATCTGCCTGACTTCAACAGATTCTGCAACCCTTATGCCAACTTGATGCCAACTTGTTGTCGCTCTTCTTGTCATAAGTAGAGTCATGGAAATCTTCATGAGCAACACGAGCAGGGTGCCTAACCAGCTGTTTTTTTCTCCTATTTATAAGCGTAGTTTGACCTTTGAAAAATTTCCTCTGTTAAATTATCGTTTTGTAAGCCATATCAATGACTCACTTGTAGTAATGTTAACTCCAGCCCTTGGCGCACGTGGGATACAGCCAGACATAGCTCTATTTGGTCATATTAATTTCATAAATCGCATATAAATTATCCGGTTGCTTTAGGATTTTGTGCGCTATCCCTGACGCTTCCTTACGTTTGATTTACACTAGCGTCGATTTTAATTTTTTTATGGAAGATTTTGATGAAAACCCATTATTTTAAAGCACTACCTCTGGTCGCCCTGATTGCTCTTTCCTGTCACACGGCACAGGCAAGTACCTTCTCTCTAGGGGCTGCCGCACTAGGTAGCACCAGCCTGTATAAAGGGTACGACAACAAGTTCTATCCTATTCCGGTCATCGATTACGAAGGGGACAACTTCTACTTCCATTCATTGATGGGTGGCTACTATCTGTGGAAAGATCAGCAAAATCAGCTGAGTCTGGTAGCAGGTTATAATCCGTTCGGTTTCAGAACCCAGGACACGGACGATGAACAACTGAAACGTCTGGACAAGCGCCGCGGCACGCTGATGGCCGGTGTGTCTTACAACCATAACGCCGAATGGGGGACAATTCGCGCCACCTTTACCGGCGACACGCTGGACAACTCCGACGGTCTGGTCGGCGACGTATCCTATCTTTACGCGTTCAAAGCCGACAAATGGGCCGTGGTGCCTGGCGTAGGTGTGATCTGGAACAGCGCAAACCAGAACAAATACTATTATGGTGTAAGCGGTAATGAATCACGTCGCAGCGGGCTGCAAAGCTACAAGCCGGACGACAGCTTCAATCCTTACGTCGAAGTCTCGGCGAAATACAGCTTTGCGCCACAGTGGCAGGCCTTCTTCACTGGCCGCTATATCCGCCTGGCCGATGAAATCAAAGACAGCCCGATGGTAGATAAATCTTATACCGGCGTCATCATGACCGGCGTAAGCTACACCTTCTAATAGAGTCTATTTGACGCGCCGTCTTATTTTGGTGCAGCAGTAGCTTACTAATGGGGCATTACGCCCCATTTGCACATCTGTGGTGCGTGTTGCGCATAGGGGCGAGTTTATCGTCACAATGTGATGTGCCTCACATACAAGAGGGCGTTATCGCGAGTGTGATTTTACCGCCCGGATAACACCGATAAAACAACCTGGACAGGAGCAAATGATGAACGCGAAAACCGTATTGTTTCCAAATGGCAGACGAGTTCCCGCAATCGGACAGGGTACCTGGTTTATGGGTGAGAAAGCGTCGGAGTTTCGCTCGGAAGTCAGCGCGTTACAGTTGGGTATTGACCTCGGCATGACGCTGATTGATACCGCCGAAATGTATGCAGACGGCGGAGCGGAGCGGGTCGTGGGTGAGGCCATCGCGGGTCGCCGCGACCAGGTTTATCTGGTCTCCAAGGTCTATCCGCAGAATGCCGGTGGCGACAAGGCTATCAAAGCCTGCGAGCAGAGTCTGCAACGGCTCGATACCGACACGCTGGATCTCTATCTGTTGCACTGGCGTGGGTCATTCAGACTGGAAGAAACAGTGAGGGCAATGGAATCCTTGCAGCAGGCCGGAAAAATTCGTCATTGGGGAGTGTCCAATCTGGATACGGCCGATATGGAGGAACTGTGGCATGTCTCCGGAGGCGAAGCCTGCATGACCGATCAGGTGCTGTATCACGCCGCGTCTCGCGGTGTGGAGTATGATCTGCTGCCGTGGTGTCGTGAACATGAAGTGCCCATTATGGCCTATTGTCCGCTGGCGCAGGCGGGGCAGCTACGTCACGAGGTCCTGCATCATCCCGTCATGCAGCAACTGGCACGTGCCAGGGGCGTGAGCAGTGCGCAAATTGCGCTGGCGTGGGTGACACGCTTCGATAACATTATCGCCATTCCAAAGGCGGTACAGCATGACCACGTGCGCGACAACGCGGCGGCCTTGACGTTAAAACTCAATCCCGAAGAGATAGCCCTGATCGATCAGGCCTTCCCGACGCCGGCCCAGAAAACACCGCTCGATATCGTCTAAACAAGTTTATTATTTAAAAGGGACGCCTCCGGGACGTCCCTTTTTTATTCTGTTTCGGCGCTTATTTAACACCAAAACGCACGGCCAGTCTGGCGGGCGCAGTTTGCGTGCTGATTTGAGAATGCATGACGGCAGCGGTTTCGACACAGACCATGGTCTGGTAACCGTCATCGGCCATATCTTTCATTGACGCGGAAAGCACGGGGCCAGGGTTCCAGCTCACCACGTCGCTATTTCCCTGATGCCTGACGCTCAAAGTGCGATTCAGAACGGGATCGACAATCAGGCTTTCGGTAGCGGGTTCGGTAAAGATGCGGTCAACCTCGCCATCAAAGGTGAGGGGGCCTTGCAGCACGGCTTTTTCGCCGCCCAAAACCTTGTCAAGGTAAGGCTGACCTAAACCTTCGACGCTGACTTTGGTGATGTCACCAATTTCGAAATAGGCGTGCAGCGCGCTGGTGGTTTCAAAATCACCGTGCGATTCAAGCTCGATGGTGCACTCGTCACCAAAGGTGAAATGCGCGTGCAACGTAAAATCATGCGGCCAGTGTTGTCGCGTTTCTGCGCTGTCTTTCAGGGTCAGCGTCAGCTGCACCTTCTCGTCGTCTTCCGACTGCGCGGTCAACTGCCACGGCAGATTGCGCGCAAAGCCGTGCGAGGGTTTACCGGCAGGACCAAACCACGGCCAGCAAATCGGCACGCCGCCGCGAATGGCAACGCCCGGTGTGAATGCCGTCTCGCGGCTCAACCAGATAACCGGCTTTTGCCCCGCAGGCTGCCAGCTGACGAGATGGGCACCTTGCAGGGTAATGGCGGCGCGGCCCTTGGGATGGGTCACGATCAGCACGGGTAAATCGGCAATCTGGCACTGGCTGACCGCAGGAGAGAGCTGTTTTTGTACCGGAAGCGTAAAGAGTTGTTCGGTCATTGTTGAGTCCTTTGCGACGTGATGAAACCAGGACAGGAGAGCTGACAGAGAGGAGCTTCAATAAGAAAGGGCGACACGAATGTCGCCCTCTGTCAGTTCACAAATCGCCTGCACGGAAGGGAATAAACCCATCCCGATGCATTCACTTATTTGTTGGCGATGTGGGAAATCAGGTCCAGAACTTTATTTGAGTAGCCAGTTTCGTTGTCGTACCAGGAAACCAGTTTCACAAAGTTGTCGTTCAGGGCGATACCTGCTTTAGCATCGAATACGGAAGTCAGTTTTTCGCCGTTGAAATCGGTAGAAACCACTTCATCTTCAGTGTAGCCCAGGATGCCTTTCAGTTCGTTTTCCGAAGCACGTTTCATTTCGGCACAAATTTCTTTGTAGGAAGCCGATTTTTCCAGACGTGCAGTCAGGTCAACCACAGAAACATTAGGGGTTGGCACACGGAAAGCCATACCGGTCAGTTTACCGTTCAGCGCAGGAATAACTTTACCTACTGCCTTCGCAGCACCGGTAGAAGAAGGGATGATGTTCTGAGATGCGCCGCGGCCGCCGCGCCAGTCTTTATGAGACGGGCCATCAACGGTTTTCTGTGTTGCGGTGGTCGCGTGAACGGTGGTCATCAGCGCTTCAACGATACCGAACTTGTCGTTCAGAACTTTAGCCAGCGGAGCCAGGCAGTTGGTCGTACAAGAGGCGTTGGAAACGATCTCCTGACCATCGTAGGACTCGTGGTTAACGCCCATGACGAACATCGGGGTGTCATCTTTGGACGGGCCGGTCAGTACAACTTTCTTGGCACCAGCCTGGATGTGTTTACGTGCGGTTTCGTCGGTCAGGAAGATACCGGTCGCTTCAGCGACGACGTCAACGTTCACTTCATTCCATTTCAGGTTAGCTGGGTCACGCTCAGCGGTAACACGGATGGTTTTGCCGTTAACAACCAGATGACCGTCTTTCACTTCAACGGTACCGTCGAAGCGGCCGTGAGTTGAGTCATACTTCAGCATGTAAGCCATGTAGTCAGCGTCCAGCAGATCGTTGATTGCAACGATTTCAACGTCAGAACGTTCCTGCGCAGCACGGAAAACGATACGGCCGATACGGCCGAAACCGTTGATACCTACTTTGATAGTCATATATTCCACCAGCTATTTTTCAGTGAATAAAAGGTTGGTTGTAAAATTACAAAAACCTTGGTGAGCGTCAAGCGGAATCGTGTCAATAGTTGCGGTAGGTCAAACCTTGCCTCCACGATCGTGCGCTTATTGTACGTTCCGTTTCCTAATTAGCTGATACGCATATTGGGGCGTAATAACGAGTATTAAACACCTTCCAATCAAATATGTGATCGTAATCACACATGTTTTTGCGACCGCACCAATGGCATAGAGTTTAAGCCAAAACCGCCTGACTCGTTGTTACTTTTTTGTTATTATTAGCAGTTAAATTAGTTGATTTTTTATCGCGATGAGAGCGGCAACTATGTCCAATGAAATCAAAGATACCCCTGAAAATCCACAACTTACTGATATTCAAAAGTATGTGACCCAAGAGCGTGGTACCGAGCGTCCTTACTCCGGTAAGCTCCTCCATAACGATCGTGAGGGCATTTATCACTGCCTGGTCTGCAATGCGCCCCTGTTTTATTCGACAACCAAATATGACTCCGGCTGTGGCTGGCCAAGCTTTTACGAGCCGGTAACTCACGATTCCATCAAGTATTTGACCGATAACTCCCACGGAATGGAACGTGTCGAAATCCGTTGTTCGAACTGCGATGCGCATTTGGGGCACGTCTTCCCGGACGGCCCGGAACCCACCGGCGATCGTTACTGCGTCAACTCGGCTTCCATGAGCTTTATCGACGGCGAAAACGGCTCCAAAACGGCCGGTTGAAACACGGGCTTCGTGGAGAAAGGGACCCTTTCATCTGGCGTTTTCTCCGCGTTTACCCCATGCGAATTTCAGGCATAATAATCACAAAATCGATTCAGCTAATTATTCAACCGATAAGAATAATTGGTGTATTCGCCTAGCTGGCAGGAGTATTTAAAGTGGAAATTCATGAACTGGTAGACGTCATGACGCCCGAGATTTACCAGCGTCTCGCGCAGGCCGTCGAGTTAGGCAAATGGCCGGACGGCGTTCGTTTGACCGAGCAGCAGAAAGAGCACAGTTTGCAGGTCGTCATGCTGTATCAGGCCAGGCACAATGTCGATGCCCAGCACATGACGGTCGGCACCAACGGGCAGATTGTTACCAAAAGCAAGCAGGAGCTTAAACAACAGTTTCTTGACGACAATTTGATACGCCTGAAGCCTGAGTAAACCTCGCCTTTCCTCATTGAATGGCGGTAAAGCAGGTTCCTGCCGTACAGCAACCTGCTTCCCTCCTGCCGCTTGCCATCAAGGGCATCCGACGCCCACTACTCCTGTTATTGCTTAACTTTCCATCGTCTCGAGCAGATGTTTCGCCAGCCGCAAACTCAGCGCCGCGCCCGTCAACGTAGGATTCATGCACGAAGCCGACGGCATCACGCTGGTTCCGGCGATAAACAGGTTAGGGTGGTCATGACTCTGGCACTGGGCATTCACCACCGAATTTTTAGGGTCATCCCCCATAATTGTGGTGCCCATAATGTGCTGGCGGTCCTGATAACCCGTATCGACCTTGAGCACCTCGGCATCGAGCAACTTGGCGATGTTGGCGAAATCCTTCAGTGCGACCTCTTTTCCGGCTTCCCAATAATCCGTCACGCTGTAATAGATTTCGGGCAACGGGATCCCGATGGCATCGGTTTTTGTCTTGCTGGGCACCACGCGGTTTTCCGGTAGCGGTAAAGTTTCGAAATCCACCGCGAAGTTGAGGGAGCGGGCGGATTGACGATGCAGTTCGGCATCCAGCTTCGACCCCAGTACCCCTTTGCCGATAAGCGCGGCGGCATAGTCTGCCGTCGGCACCGTATTGCGGATTTTGGTCTTGTAACTCGGAAAATCCTTGCGGAATGCGCCGTCGCGATTGTTGAGATACACCAGCAGCTCCGTCGGCCCCTGACCCGGCCACACATCTTCTTTCATCATGATATTCATGCTGATGCCGGTATGGCCCATCAAATTACGGCCCACCTGATCCGAACTGTTGGCAATCCCGTTTGGATACCGTTCAGAGGTCGACATCAGCAACAGCTTGGGAGATTCAATGCCATAGGCCGCGAGCACAAAGTGGCGGGCGGTGAGATGATGTTCGGAGCGGTCGGGTTTTCGGTACCACACGCCCGTGATATGACCTTTATCATCGGCTTCGATTTTATAGACCACCGAGTTGTCGAGCAGCTTTGCGCCAAGCCGGTTCGGCTTCGTCAATATGCATCGAACCGTCGTACTTCGCCCCGATTGGGCAAACCGGATTGCAGTTGTTATTGCCCGCGCAGACCGGCCGCTTGCCATAGGGCACTGTGGCGCGTCCGTTGGGTTCCAGCACCGGGTGATAGCCGTCCTTGCCGAGCAACTCGGTGATCCGGGTAAACAGATAACTCGGGGCCAGACCTTTCATCGGGAAAGGGGTGGAACGTGGCGGCCACGGGCGCTGGCCCTGACCACTTTCGTCCTGTCCGTCTACCCCCGAAACCCCGAGTTCATGCTCGGCACGTCCGTACCACGGCTCGAGCTCGTCATAACCAAACGGCCAGTCACGCCCGCGTCCGTACAGGCTTTGCAGTTTAAAATCGTTCGGGATCATACGCCACAGCGCCGAGCCAAAGTGCCAGGTCGTGCCTCCCACCACACGCAGATACTTGGTCGGATATTTCACGGGTCCGGTCTGTTGCAGATAGCTGCCATAAGTGGACGGCACGTGCGGCAGGTCAGGATAGGGTGACCCCACGCCCTGCAGTTTCATGTTGGTCAGCGACATCTTGAACGGCGAGTTTCTAAAGCGCTCGACAATCTCCTCGCGTTTGATACGCGGACCCGCTTCCAGAATGATCACCGATTTCCCGGCTTTGGCCAGCTGAGTGGCGATAAGACCGCCCATCACGCCGGAACCGATGATTATCACCTCGGCATCGACGGCTTTGTTGTTATTGTCGCTCATGCATTTACTCCTTTTACCGACGTCGATGCGCCGGGTTTGCTGCCCCACGAATCAGGGCCGCCGCCATAGCTTGGCACCACCAGAATACCGCGCGTAGGGAGATACATCAGGGCGTCGGCATAGGCAATCAGCTCTAGATGTTCGCCTTCGCCCACCACCCCCGTGTACCAGGCCGAAATAATAAGCGAGGCGGTTTTCAGGCGCGGGTCGTCGGCGCTTAGGCTTGCAAGAAAGTCATCGACGTGTTTGAAGTTATGCGCATTGACGTAGTCACCGAGCGCGGCAAGACGGCTTGAGAAGTCGGCATAATGTTTTTGCAGCGTGGCATAGTAACGTTGGGCCAGCACGGGGTTGACCTCCCGGCTGACCAGGAATGCGGAAAGCGGCAGAAATCCGCTGTCTGACATTGCTTGCGCCTGCGCCTTGATGGCCGGAAACAGCGAGGAAGTCATGGCGGCAAAAGAGAGTATGCCCATGCCTTTCAGAAGGCTGCGACGGCTTACGCCTGCCTGGTTAGCATTATTGTGCAGCATGTTTTCTCCTTCTTTTTGCCACGCCAAAGCCCAGGGCCAGTAAAATCAGGGCGAAAATGACGACACCGATGATGAGAGACGAAGGTTGAGCCAGTTTGGCCAGCAGCGGCTTTTCTCCGCCTTCGCGAATAGTGCGGACGTTATCTTCTGTCACCGTCACCTGCGCATTGCCGTAATGCTTGAGCACATAGTTGCTGACGTCGGCAATCTGCCTGTCCGTCAGACGCTCGCTGAAATTGGCCTCTGGACCAAAGGCGGGCATGGCAATCGGGTTGCCCTTGATGTCGCGACTGACGCCAAACAGAATGGCCGCAACCAGATTGTCGGGACGATCCGCGCCCGTTGCGCTGTTGTTGAACAGCGAAGGATAATGCGCGTTGCCTTGTCCGTCCGCCTGATGGCAGTTGGCGCAGCTGCCGCTGTACACTTTCCAGCCTGCATCGACATTCTCCGTCAGGCCCCGCAGCTGACTTTCGCTGGTGGAGGGCTGTCCGAAACTGTCGCGGGATTTTTTCTCGCCGTTATTGATGGCCGGGATCTGCTGCAAATACGCGACCATGGCCCTGATATCCGCGTCGTCGAGATGCTGGAAACTGTGCTCGACCGCCTCGGCCATCGGACCCGCAGCCTGAGCCTTGCCGGTTACATGACCTGTTTTGAGATAAGCGGCGAGGTCATTGCCGGACCAGCTTCCGATGCCTGCTACCTTGTCCGGCGTAATGTTCGGCGCATACCAACTGCCCAGTTCGCCGCCCGACAGCGCCTTGCTGTCATCCTGACCCATCAGCGCATTTCGCGGCGTATGGCAGGTATCGCAGTGCGCAAGCGCATTGACCAGATAGTCTCCGCGATTAAGCTCGGCAGAGCGGTTGGCCGTCGGCTTGAAGGGTTGATGGGTGGCAAACAGCGTGTTCCAGAGCGCCATCGAACTGCGAATATTGAACGGGAAGGGAAGATGAGTCTGGGTCGAGGGGGTATCAACCGGTGCAACGCCATGCATAAAGTAGGCATAGAGCGCGTGGATGTCCTCATCGGTGATACGCGCATAGGAAGTGTAGGGCATGGCAGGGTAGAGATTTTCGCCCTGCGGCGTGACACCGTCACGCACTGCGCGAGCAAAATCCTGTTCAGTATAGTTGCCGATACCCGCCGTTTTCGACGGCGTAATGTTGCTGGCGTAAATCGTCCCGAGCGGGGACTGAATCGCATAGCCGCCTGACATCGCCGCCCCTTCTTTGGGCGGAGTATGACAGGCACCGCAGTCAGCGGCGACGGCAAGATAGTGGCCTTTCGCAATGAGATCTTCCGGACTGGTGGGATCCGCCGCCACGGCGTTGAAACCCGTGGCAAAAAGTGTACCCATCGCAAGAGACAGACAGCGTCTTCTCACGGCATTGCTCCTGTTGAATAAGTCGTATTATTTTTTTATTTTTCGAGGTGATGTATTGAAAAAAGGGGCGTTCCTGCCCGCAGACGTACGGCTATCCTTCATTGGTATAACGTTTTTACGAGCGGGCGCGGCAACCTTCGGGGAGAGAGCCGCGCCCAAAAAGGGTGGCTGGACGCATTCTGCGCGCGCCACCGATTCACGCGTTATTGCAATTCGTAATCGTTGAAGACCAGCTCGGTATCGCCGCCGTTTATCAACTCGACCGGACCCGCCGCGGTTAACGAGGCATCGCCTTTATGTACCCAGGTTTCGTGGGTACGGTTTTCGTGTCCGGGAATCGCTTCCAGAAGGCGGCCTTCGGTAAAGAACACGCGTACGCCGGGTCCTTTCTGCGTATAGACGGTGGTGCTTTCGCCGGGTTGCAGCGTCACTTTCCAGCCTTTGACCGATTTTTGATCCAGCACCTGCTTAAAGGCGTCACTTTCGGGGCGCGTGGTCCCGTTGAAGCCCAGCGGCCCTGCCTGCTTGATTTCAAAAGCTATCTGCATGTTCAGGCTGGAACCGGTGTTGGTTATCTTGTCGACTTCGGAATGCCCCTGATGCGGGCCAAACTTGACGTTGCCGCTCTTCATTTCAAAGTCTTTGGCCGGTTTGTCCGGATAAGACGCGCGCACCGGACTGCCGTCGATGTGCGTGTTGACGTAATCGAGATGCTGGTTCGTGGAACAAGGTGGATTGCCCCGGACGAATCATCACCCGCATAACGGTCACATACTGATTCTCGAGAATGACGTGGTGATCGGGCTCCAGATTGGTCGCCACCACTTTTTCAGCGGCAAACGCGCTGGATGTCGTTGCCAGTGTCATCAGTGCTGCGCCGGTCAGCGCGCCTTTCAAAGCCAGTGTTGCTGATTTCATCCTAACGTCTCCTGTAGGTTGGTCCGCTTTCCGTAAGTTATTGCTCGACGATTGACACCCAGTTACCGCCTTTGCCGGTGGGGTAACGGCCCAGCAGGGTCAGCTTGCCGCTGCTTTCATCGATGCTGTAGAGCGAAAGCTGAGTCGATTTCTGACCTGATTCAATCAGGAAACGGCCGGTGTTATCGATGGCAAAGCCGCGCGGTTGCGCTTCGGTCTTGATGCTCTCGAGATAAGTCAGATGACCGTTGTCGGGATTAACGGAAAACGAGGATAAAGTGCTGCTCGTGCGTTCGGTGGAGTAAAGAAAACGGCCGTTTGGCGTGAGGTGAATATCCGCCTGCCAGATGCGCGGTTTGTGTGAAGGAGGCAGGTCATCGTCGCCCGTCAGCGGACGCGCTTCGCCACGCTGCATATCTTCCTTTGGCGAAACAGAGTTGACGAACTCCTGCTCGTGCGCCTTGCCTTCGGCATCCAGCGTGACCCGCGTAATGTTGCCCGCCATTTCGGTCAGAATGTACATGTTCTGCTCGCCCTGTTTATCCTTTTGCGGGGCAATCTGGAAATGACGCGGACCGGTGGCCGCCTCTTTCTGAATATTGATGGAGGCGGGCGAATTCGGCGTAACCTTGCCGCTTTCGGGGTCAAAGCGGAATTGCAGCAACTGGTCGGCGCCAAGCAGGGTGACGTACAGGAAATGGTTGCTCGGGTCGACCTGAATGGCATGCGCGCGCTTGCCGGTGTGCACGATTTGCACCGGCGGCGTCACAACTTTGCCACTGCTGTCGAGGCGGTTGATGGTAAAGAGATCCCCGCCATAAGAGGCGCTGAGCAAAAACGTGCCGGTCTTGTCGGTTGAAAGGTAGGCCATGCTCTCTTCCAGCGGTGACTCGCTGACTTTCTCGAGTTTGCCGTCGGGTTGTATACGGTATTGAATAACGTGATAAGGCTTGCTGCGTACCGACACATAAAGCATTTTCCTGTCGGGCGACACCACGGAGGACATTACTTTTTCCCCGCCGGGAAATCGCCGAGCGGCTCAAGCTTGCTGGCCTTTTTATCCAGCGTGTAGCCAGAAACGGTGCCGCTGTCCGCGTTGGAAACATAGACAAAACTCTTGGCACTGGCCGCATGACTTGCGGCCAGCAGGGACATCAGCGCGAGGGCGCAAAGACTCTTCTTCATAACCCAATCCTTGTGTAATGTAGGGCACATATCGATATAGGTACGGCTATCGAGCTTTATAATCAGTGACTTGAGACGGACGCCGGACGCTGCGGATTAACGTCGTCGGCATTGTCCTTTTCTTTAGGGGTGTTCAGCGGTTCAATTTTTCCCATCACAAACAGGAAATTAAGCGCACCGAGCAGACAGATACCGCCCGCAACGCACAGCGGCACCACAAATGAGCCGTTGCTCAGGCCCAGCATCACGCCGGTGAACGAAGCGGTCACAATACCGGCCAGATTACCGGCAAAGTTCTGGATCCCGCCGAGTGTCGCCACGTAGTTGGAGTTGGGCGCGACGTCGGCAGGCAGCGTCCAGATGTTGGCTGCGGTAAACGCCAGACCCGCGTAGGTCAGTGAGAACAGGGTCAGGATGATGGTGATATTGCTGGTAAAGGCGGCGAGCGCAATTACGGAAGACAGCACCATGCCGCTGATGAGGCAAGTTTTACGCGCCGCTGTCAGGCTAAAGCCCTTGTGATACAGCCAGTCGGAGGTCATGCCGCCGAGCAGACTGCCGGGAATGCCCATCAGCGCAGGGATGGCACCGAGTGTACCCAGCTCTTTCAGCGAGAAGCCTTGTGAAACGGTCAGATAGGTCGGGAACCAGGTCACGAAGAAATAGGTGGCAAAGTTCATGCAGAAGAAGCCAATCATCATGCCCCACACATTGCGATAGCCGAACAGCGTGCGCAGTTTGATTTTTTCTGCCCCCGCGAGTTGACGGTTCGCCACGGTCTTCAATCAGGTTTTGACGCTCGATGTCGTCCAGCCCTTTCATGTTTTCCGGCTCGCGGTAAAACACCAGCCACAGCACGACCCAGACCAGACCCAGCGCACCTGTAACGACAAACGAAGTTTCCCAGTCCCAGGTACTGATAAGCCAGGCCACGAGCGGCAGGGCGAGGGCGGTACCCGCACGCGGACCCGCATCGAATATGCCTGACGCAGTCCCGCGCTGCTTTTTGGCAAACCAGTTGTAAACCACTTTGGCACAGCCCGGATTACCGCCCGCCTCACCGACGCCCAGCAGCAGACGCGAAATGAAGAGTGAGGTAAAGCCTTTACCGAAAGCCGTAAAGACGGTAAACAGCGACCACCAGCCTACGGCAATCGCCAGACCGGCACGCGCCCCCAGTTTGTCAATCATGCGGCCGGCCGGAATTTGCATCAGGGCGTAGGTCCAGAAGAAGGCTCCCAGAATCAGGCCCATGCTGGCGTCGTCGAGTCCTAAATCTTTTTTGATGTGAGGTGCAGCAATGGCCAGATTAACGCGGTCGATATAATTGATGGCGATGGCAAAGAAGCAAAATACGATCATCATCCAGCGGATTCGAGGGTATCTACGCATGGTGAATTCCTTTATTATCTTATGTCTATTAGTAAGTTAAGGTTTTCTGAACCATTCGACCGCCTGTCGAGAGCGCTATTTAAGCAATCTCTCGTACACTGTCTGGACAGAAACTCGGTTTTGAGGGTTTTCAGCCGAACTGTCTACAGAGTGGCCTTCTCTGAAACGGTTCTGTTATTATTTAGTGAAAACCATACCTCAAATTTGATAATGTGATGTTAAAAGTAAGCGATTACAAAATTCAGTCAAGCCAAAAGTAAGCGCTTTCAAACTTGAATCGAAAGTGTCTGCCAAATTTGTGGGCGACATCACTAATTGATAGGGACTACGGCAATGAAACAGAAGACTCCTCCACAGGCCAGAGCCTCACTCGAAGACGTTGCCAGACTTTCTGGCGTCTCGACCGCGACGGTATCCCGCGTACTGAACGGCAGCACCAGCGTGCGCCAGTCAAGACGTGAGGCCGTCGAGAGCGCCTGTGAAGCCCTGGGCTATGTCATCAACCGTGCCGCCCGAACTCTGGCCTCGCGCCGCAGCATGACCATCGGCGCCGTGGTGCCCACACTTGCCACTGAAACCTTTTCCCGCACCCTTGCAGCCTTTCAGCAGCATATTCACCAGTCAGGCTATACGCTGCTGCTGGCGAACTCCGAGTTTGATCCGGAAATCGAACTGCGTGAAGTCAACAAGCTTGTGGAATACGGCATCGACGCGCTGATGCTGGTCGGACACACTCACCATCCGCGCCTGTGGGAGCGTATCCGCCAGCATGATATTCCGTGTATTCAAACCTTCTCCATCGACACCCAGTATCCCAGCATTGGCTACGACAGCACGCTGGCCGCGCAGCATGTGGTTGAACATCTGCTGTCGCTGGGACACAGGAAATTCGGCGTTATTGCCGGAACGCCGCCCTCCAACGACCGCGTATCGGATCGTCTGCGCGGCACGCGTGAAACGCTGGCGGCGGCAGGATTAACGCTGCCCGCCAGCAACCTGATTGAATGCGCCTTCACCATGAACGATGCGCGAAGGGCAATGTTCGACCTGCTGGATGGACCCGAGCCGCCGACAGCGGTTATCTGCGGCAATGACATGCTGGCATTTGGCGCGATGCGGGCCGCCAGCGAGCGCTATCTGCGGGTGCCGAATGACATTTCCATTACCGGTTTCAACGATTACGAATACGCCGAACATCTGGAACGGCCGTTAACGACCATGCGCGTGGAGCTGGATCTGATAGGCATTCGCGCCGCCGAATACCTTCTGGCGACGCTGAACGGTGACCCGGTCGAGGCGCAGTGGGTGTTTAAACCCGAGCTTATCGTGCGCGGCAGTACCGGCTCGGCACCTCGACCTGCGCGCTAATGTTATTCAAAGATTGACGTCGTAAAACGGCGCACGGCGCAGCAGGGCGGCATTCAGTTCCTGCGGCGTGCGTACGCCGACCAGCGCCAGATCGCGGTCGATTTCGTCCCGTAAAATGTGCATCGCGTGCTCAACACCCGCCTGACCGCCAATCACCGCGCCGTACAGGAAAGGGCGGCCCAGGAAGGTAAAGTCGGCGCCGAGCGCCAGCGCCTTCAGCACATCGGTGCCTCGACGGATCCCGCTGTCAATAATCACCTTCATATTGCCTTTTTTCGCCGCAATCTCCGCCAGCGTATGCAGCGGCGGCACCGTATAGTCCAGCTGACGCCCGCCGTGATTGGACAAAATCACGCCGTCCACGCCCAAATCGCGGGCGATGAAGGCGTCATCCGGCGACATCAGTCCCTTAACGACCAGATTACCTTTCCACTTCTTGCGAATCGCCTCGACGTGCTTCCAGTTCAACTGATCACGCGCGTGAGTGTTACGCACTTTGCTGGACATCATGGGCGGCCCGCGCTCGGCATCGGTGTTTTCGAAATGCGGTGCGCCGTGACGCAAGAAGGTTTGCGCGACGGTCCCGAGCAGCCAGCGCGGGCTCATGGCGCTTTCGAAACAGACTTTGGGCGTGAGCTTGATAGGCATGCTAAAGCCGCTGCGGGTGTTGTGCTCGCGATTGCCGAGCATCGGCGTGTCGCCGGTTACCACAAGCGTGGTGAAGCCTGCCTGCGCCACACGATCGACCAGTCGGTCGATGCGCGGCTGGTCGCCTGCAAGATAGGCCTGGAACCAGGCGTTGGGATTGGCCTGATGCACGTCTTCGAGTTTAACCAGCGACGAGGCGCTCAGGATCATTGGCGTATTCATGGCGCGCGCGGCCTTGGCCATCGCAATGTCTGCCCGGTAGGCCACAAAGGATGCACCGCCAAGCGGCGCGACGCCAAAGGGATGATTGTAGGTATGGCCGAACAGGTCGACGCTTTGACTGCGGCCCGACACGTCGCGGAACATGCGCGGCACAAAGGCATATTGCTGGTAGGCTTTAAAATTTCCGGCGATGCCGCGGCCGGTTTCAACGCCGCCCGCCACGTATTGGAAAATCATGTTCGGCAGTCGGCGGCGCGCGTGGCGCTCGAAATCTTCCAGCGCCAGCAGGTCGCGAAACTGGCGCGGCACGGTGCGCACGGACGTGGCAGGGGCCTTGATGTTGCCCGCGCTGGTGACGTTGCCGTTGACGCCGGGTTGCAGGGAGGATTCGTTGGCAGATGAAGTCATGATGCGTTCCCACACTCTTGCTTGATGTAATGGTTGACGCCCGGTTCAAAGCGGACCCGGCCTCTCTGAATAGGCGATAAATTTGAAAGCGCTTACAATATTGGCTTTAATCATCGTGTATTTCAACGTTACGGTAACAGTATTATAACTTTTTTATGTGACGCAGCTCACTTTACAGAATGATTTGTAAGCCCTTACATTATGAGTCAGGCAAGATTGAGCCAGCTGTTTTATATAAGCCAGCCCGGCATCCCCCCTTTGAAAGGAGAGTTTTCATGTCACATCGCGTCGTTTTACTGCACGCCACGCCGGTGGCGATGTCCCCGATTCACACCGCCTTTCAGGAGGTCTGGCCCGAAGCCGAGCTGGTCAATCTGCTGGACGATGGTTTGTCTACCGATCGTGCTCGCGAGTCTGAACTTAGCGAATCGATGATTGCGCGGTTCGTCCGCTTCGGCCATTACGGCTACGACATGAAGGCCGACGGTATTCTGATTACCTGCTCGGCCTTTGGTCCGGCTATCGACCAACTGGCGTCCGAATTGCCGATCCCCGTCCTGAAACCCAACGAGGCGATGTTTCACGAGGCGGTAGCGCAGGGCAACAACATCGGCATGCTGGCGACCTTTGGTCCTTCCGTCGAAACCATGACCGACGAATTTGACAGCTACGTTGCCGAACACGGCGCGAAGGCGACCCTGACCACCATTCTGGTCGACGACGCCATCGATTTACTGAAAAAAGGCGATGCCGAAAGCCATAACCGGCTGGTCGCCGCGCGTGCCAAAGAGTTGGCGCACTGCGATGTCATCATGCTGGCGCACTTTTCCACCTCGCGCGCCGCTGCCGCCGTGCGGGAAAACGTTACGGTCCCGGTTTTGACCGCGCCGCACGCTGCGGTCAATCGTATCAAGGCCAGCATTCTGGCCGCCGAGAAGGAATAATCTATGTTGATTGGCGTCATTGCAGACGACTTTACCGGCGCGAGCGACATCGCGGTGACCCTCTCCAAAGGGCTGACGGGTGAGGGCGGCCTGCGCACCACGCAGTATCTCGGCACACCGTCGCAGCCCGCAGAACCCGAGGTGGAAGCGGGCGTCATTGCCCTGAAAAGCCGTTCGATTCCAGCCTCTCAGGCGGTCGAACAGTCGCTGGTTGCCTGCGAGTGGTTGCTGGCGCAAGGCTGTCGGCAGATAGTTTTTAAATATTGCTCAACCTTTGACTCCACCGACGAGGGCAATATCGGCCCCGTTACCGATGCGCTGGCCGAGAGACTCAAGGCAGACCGCGTGGTGATGTGTCCGGCGTTTCCGGCGATGGGTCGAACCTTGTATCAGGGGCATCTGTTTGTGCATGGCAAGCCGCTTAACGAATCGGGCATGGAGCATCATCCCCTGACGCCGATGAAAGATGCCGACCTGCGCCGCGTGCTGCATAAACAGACGCGTCATCGCGTGGCGCACATTGGCTGGCAAAAGGTGGCGCAAGGGGTTGAGGCCTTGCGGCAGGCGCTCGAAACGCCTGAACCGCATGAAACCACGCTGGTGCTGGTGGATGCGCTGGACGAGCGTGATCTGCAAACAATCGGTGAAGCTTGTGCCGGGTTGCCGCTGCTGACGGGCGGCTCAGGCATTGCGCTTGCGTTACCGCGTAACTTTATCGTCAAGGGCCTTGCCAGAGGGCATTGTGCCGGGGTTGACGGCGTCGAAGGTCCGGAGGCCATTCTGGTGGGCAGTTGCTCGGGTGCCACGCGCGGACAGATAGATGAACATCAGAAGCGGCATCCGGTCTTGATGATTGAGGTCAAAGACGTGCTCGGCGGCGTTACCGGTCCGGATGAGCTGGTGGCGTTTATTCAGGCGCATCAGGGGAAGCGCCGCTGGTCTATTCTTCCGGCACGCCCGAGTCGGTGAAAAAATCCAGCAGGAGTACGGCCGTGAAAAGGTGGCCGCAGCACTGGATACGCTTTTTGGCGAGACGGCACAAAAACTGGTGGCAGCCGGTACGCGCCGAATTGTGGTGGGCGGTGGTGAAACATCGGGAGCGGTGGTAAGCGCGCTTAATCTCGGAGCCTTGACCATCGGCGAGGAGATCGATACCGGCGTGCCCGCCATGGTTTCCCACGGCAGCCAACCTTTGGCATTGGCGCTGAAGTCCGGCAATTTTGGCGGCAAGGATTTCTTTGCGAGGGCGCTCGACACGCTGCGCGGAAGATAAGTCAATCGATGGCGGGTTCGGCAGGAGAGTGGCCGCCAAGTGCGGCATAAAGCCGAACCGCATTGATTTTACGCGCCAGCACGTTTTGTAGCAGGCCGAGTTGCGCCTGTCGGCGGGCGCTTTTGGCATCAAGCCAGGGCTGGATGTCCGTACTGCCCCGCTGCCAGCGAAGATAGGTAAGATTTTCGGTTTCTTGTGACAACGCCAGAGCCTCTTGCTGATAGATGCGTTGAGTCATCAACTGCTGACGGGCGGACAGCGCCTGTTCTACCTCTTTCAAGGCCGTTTGCAGCTGGTTGATAAAATTGACCCTGTTGGCTTCGAAGACCAGATAGGCGCTCTTTCGGCTGAAACGGGCAGTGTTGAACTGGATAAAGGGCAAGGCCAGCGTCGCGCCGAGCGCACCCAATGGATCGGTGAAATAGTGCGTCAGCGTTGGACTCAAGGTGCCGTAACTTGCCGTTAAATTAAACGAAGGATAGAAGCCGAGTCGCACGGCATCGGCTTCGGCCAGACTGCTGCGCACCCGTAGCTCGGCCGCATGAACATCTGCGCGGCGGGCAAGGATCTGCACCGGAAGTCCGGCCCGTGGTGTCGGAAACGGGGTATCTTGCAGATCGGTGAGTTCGTCGGGCGTCGATGTGCCGAGTAGCAAATCAAACGCCAGACGCGCCTCGACGAGGTCTTGCTGTATCACGGAGAGGGCATTCTGCCTCAGCGCCACCGCTTGCCTTGCAAACAGCATATCGCCACCGCTGATGGCACCCGCCTCGTAACGAACCTGCGCAAGCCGCACACTCTGGCCGGCCTCCTTGAGGTCGGCTTGCGCATTGCGCTGCACGCGATGCAGAAAACCTATCTGCCAGCGCGCCTCGGCGACGGAAACACAGATAGCCAGCCTGATGGCCTCAACATCGCGCTCGCTGGCGTGCGCCAGAAGGGTGGCGGCCTCACGGGTTGCCTGTTCTTTACCCCAGAGATCCAGCGGATAACCGGCAGTGAATGCGGTTGATGCCGTGCGCACCGTCTGCGGTTGAGTACCCGCCGGATGAGATAAAGGACGCGCCAACCCGGCACTGAACGACAGTGAGGTGGACGGCCAGCGCGACAGACCCGCGAACGCCGCCTGAAGTCGCGCCAGTCTGCTTTGCAATACGCCAAATTTTACCTCTGCATTATGTCGTAGTGCGGTCGCCAGCAACGCGGGCAAGGCGGGATCGCCAAGCGAATACCAGAAACCATCGCCGCGCGGCGAAGGCGCTGCGGGCGAATGATTGGCGTTGTCCTCGGCAAATATCCAGCGTGCGGGCAGCGGCGGTGCTTCGGGCGGCGGCGTTCTCAGGCTGTTGCAGCCGCCCAGCCCTACCGCCAACATGCAGGCGAGCATAAAACGTTTCAGGGGCAACCCTGCCTTGCCTGTCTTCATTCGCGCGTCAGCGCCTCGGCCGGATCCCTTCGCGCGGCTTTTCGGGCGGGCAACCAGCCGGAGAGAATGCCCACGACAAGGGCGCAGCCGGTTGCCATCAACATCGCCCTGACGGAGTACACCAGCTGCCAGTCCGGCATCAGAAAGGCGAACAGACCTCCGAGCGCCAGAGACAACCCGATGCCCACCGCCGCACCGACAAGACAAAGTAGAATCGCCTCTGCCAGAAACTGCGACTGAATATCCCGCTGCCGTGCGCCGACCGCCATGCGAATGCCGGTTTCACGGGTGCGCTCGGTAACGGACACCAGCATGATATTCATCACGCCAATACCGCCGACCAGCAGCGACACCAGCGCAATCAGCCACAGAAACAGCCGGAGCGCCAAACTGGTTTTTTCGATGCTGTGAATAAACGCCGCGTTGTCTTGCAAAGAGAAATCCTCGCGGCCGTGCAACTGTAAAAGCCTGTGGTGCAAGGCCTCGCGCGCGGCGGCGGTTGGCATCGCGTCTGGCAGGGTAATGGTAATGGTGTTAAACCAGTCTTGCCCCAGCAGGCGGCTATTGGCTGTGCTCCACGGCAGCCACAGATTAAAGACCGGGGCAGGCAGCGCCGCGCCGTTTCGAACGACCCCGACCACGCGACAGGGCAGATTGCCGAGCAGGAGGATCGTGCCTAAAGGATCCTGATGAGCCGGAAAGAGTTTGTTCATCAGGTTTTCATCGATAACAACCACGGCGGCATGCTGGTCGATATCATAGGGCAGCAGACTGCGGCCCCGCACAAGGCTTAGTGAAGCGGTTTTCAGGTAATCGGCGCTCACGCCGTGGACGTTGGCGTTGGTATCCACCCGCTGCCAGCGAATACGCAGCGCAAGAGTGACCTGCGGCGACAGAGAGGTTATCCACGGTTGTGCCGAGAGCATTGCAAGATCTCGCTCCCGCAAGGCACGGCTCTGGGCAGCCAGATCGTCACCCAATCCACGGCCCGCCGACAGGGTGATGACGTTGCCCCCTAGCGAGGACAGCGTTTTCATCACGTAACGCCGTGCGCCTTCGCCCGCGGCATTGAGCGTGACCACCGAGACAATGCCGATAACAATGCCGAGCAGCGTCAGGCTTGAGCGCAGGCGATGCGCCTTGAGAGTGCGCCAGGCGCCGACCAGCACATCAAGCCATCCCTCAAGCGGCCGACGTTCGTGTTTTGCTAAAACTGGACGCGGAGCCGAAGCGGGAAGTTTCTTGTGTAGCGAGGTCTGTCTGCGATCGGCGATGATGCGGCCATCGCGCAGCTGTATCTTGCGCTCGGCATAGCGGGCCACGTCGGGGTCATGGGTGATGACGATGACCGTATGACCCTGACGATGCAGACGTTGCAGCAGCAGCATCACCGCCTGACTGCTCTGCCGGTCCAGTGCGCCGGTCGGTTCGTCGGCGAGGATAATCGTGCCGCCGTTGATGAGCGCACGCGCCAGACTGACCCGCTGTTGCTGACCGCCCGACAACTGCGTGACGTGGCGATGCTCGAAACCCGACAGTCCAAGCTCCGTCAAAAGATGGCGGGCCTTCTCCCGTCGCACAAGACGTGAGTCGTTGCCGTAACGGGCAGGCATTTCGATATTCTCGATAACCGACAGCGTAGGGATCAACTGATAGCGCTGAAACACGAAGCCGAATTTTTCCCTGCGCAGTTGCGCCCGGGCATCGGCAGGCAGCGTGTGCACGGCAATGCCGTCGACCGCATATTCTCCGTCGGAGGGGGTATCCAGACAGCCCAGAATATTCATCAGCGTCGATTTTCCCGAACCGGAAGGTCCCATGATCGCCACCATTTCACCCGCCGTGATGGTCAGCGAAATATCGTGAAGCACCTCAAGGATGCCGCTCTCCAGCGCAAAACGCTGCGAGACGGCGCGAAGGGCAAGGGCGGGTGGCGTGGCAATGGCGGTCATAATGCGCTGCCCTGGCGTAGGGGAGCGGGCAGGACCACGCGCTCGCCGGTCTGTAATCCTGTTTTAACCTCGATTTTCATCCCGTCGTCGAGTCCGGTCTGAATGGCGCGGCTGCGGATTTTTCCCTGAGCATCAATGACCTCGACCTGATAATGATGAGACGAGGTTGCACGGCCCAGCGCCGCAAGGGGAGAGTAGGCACATTTTCGGCGCGGTCAAGCACAATGCTGACCTGCGCGGTCATGTCGGGGCGCAATAGACCCTGAGGATTATCGATATCAAACAGGGCGTTGAAGAAAAGGGCGTTGTTAATCTTTTCCGGCGCGGGTTCAAGGGTGCGAAGTGTGCTGCAATAGCGCTTATCGGCAGCGCCCAGCGTGGTGAAACAGACGGCAAGACCCTGCCGGATGCGCGAAAAATCGGCCTCGGGGATCTGCGCCTTGACGGTCATCACCGATAAATCGGCAATTTGCAGAATGACGGGAATCTGGTAGGCGGCGACGACCGTTTGCCCCGCCTGCGTGCTGACCGACACCACGGTGCCGCTGACCGGCGCAACGATGCGGGTATAGCCGAGACTGGTTCTGGCGGTATCGACGCGGATCTGCTGCTGGCGAATCTGTGCCTGCATCGAAGCAAGTTGCGCCTGCTGCACCTGCCAGTCGGCCTCGGCCGTCTCGACGTCCTGCCGCGCCGTGGCGTGCTCTTGATACATCTGTCGCTGACGTTGCAGCACGAGATAAGCGCGCTTCACCAATGCCTGGTTGGCGCGTTTCTGGGCCAGCAGGCTGTTGAGCGCGACCTCGGCATCTCTCAGGGCGTTTTGCG
This sequence comes from Rouxiella chamberiensis, assembly GCF_026967475.1. Classification (NCBI taxonomy): domain Bacteria; kingdom Pseudomonadati; phylum Pseudomonadota; class Gammaproteobacteria; order Enterobacterales; family Yersiniaceae; genus Rouxiella; species Rouxiella chamberiensis. The sequence continues at coordinate 1,176,008 of NZ_CP114058.1, forward strand.
AAAGCGTGGGATCGATTTCGCCCAGCAGTTGGCCCTGTTTGACAAAATCGCCCGGATTGACATTAAGCGAGGTCAACTGACCCGAAGCCTGTGAGCCGACATCGACCCGAGTTATGGGTTGCAAGGTGCCGCTTGCCAGCACGCTATCTTCAAGGGTATCGCGCACAACGGCCACACTCGAAGGCAAGGCGGAAGGAGGGGGCGAACGAACCGATACCCCAGAATTAAAATAAGCGCCAAGGTCATGCCAATCAGCCATCCTGTTTTTTTACGCCAATGATAATAAGGAGGGCGCATGAGTTCTTATCCAATATATTTGCTTGGTGAATATTAATAGGGTGATGTATTTTAATGATGAGAATGAAATTAAACCCCCTCCTGTATACAGAAGGGGGAAAAGGTTATTTCAGGCAGGCCAACACTTGCTGAATGGTGGTGCCGGCCGGAAGTTTGCCTAATATTTCGATAATTTGCGCAGGCGTAAGCTGATCGGTTGGTACACCGACCGGTAGCAGGCCGATTAACGTCGAGCACAGGCCAGGAACCGGCACAGGCGGCAGCGGCAGCAGATCGGCGCTGGCCGTCGAACTGACGCCTGCCGCGCCGAGCAAGGTTAACGCCACAGCGAACGAGGTAAATTTATTCATAATGACTTTCCTTATTCCATAATGGAAATACCGTTGATGAGATAAAATCGGTCTCTGATATGCGCATTCAGGGTCCCTCGCCAAAATTAAATTAGCCTTTAACTTTGGTGGAATAAACTTAGCGGAAAGTGATGGCTTTTAATTAACTAAATGTCGAGGTCTTAACTTAATTATGATCGGTTTCAAATTTTTCATGTATTAACGGGTAAATCATGATGATTTCAATAAAATTTAATATTTAGTGCGGCGGCAAACATAATAAATATCGATATAAAGGCCATGCCATTTATTTTCGTATATTTTCAAGTGGGGTAAAAATAAAGCAGGCTTTGAGAAATTGCCCCGTCTGCACGGGGCTTCAAGAAGGGGCGTAGACAGAGCGGATGACTGCGGATTAACTGACCTGCCTTTAACCCGGCGGGTCTTTAAATCGCCTCGTAGTCGCCTGTGCCTTCCGGCCACGGCGTCAGCAGGTCATAACCGGTTTGCGTCACAGCAATGGTATGTTCCCACTGCGCCGACAGAGAACGGTCTTTGGTAACGACGGTCCAGCCGTCTGACAAGACGCTGGTGGCTGCCTTACCGGCATTGATCATCGGCTCGATGGTAAAAATCATACCCGCTTCGAGAACCATGCCTTCACCCGCGCGTCCGTAATGCAGCACCTGCGGCGCAGTGTGGTACTCTTCGCCGACGCCGTGACCGCAGTATTCACGCACCACGGAGAAACCGTTGCTCTCGGCAATATGCTGAATCGCCGCACCCACGTCGCCAAGCGTCGCGCCCGGACGCACGGTCTTGATACCCGCCACCATCGACTGATAGGTGACGTCCACCAGACGCTGCGCACGAATCGACGGTTTGCCGACGTAATACATACGGCTGGTGTCGCCGTACCAGCCGTCCTGAATGATAGCGACGTCGATGTTGACGATATCGCCGTCCTTGAGCTTTTTATCCGCAGGAATGCCGTGGCACACTACGTGATTGACGGAAGTACAGGAGGTCTTGGTGTAGCCGTGATAGCCGATATTGGCTGGCGTCACCTTGAGTTCATTGACGATATAGTCGTGGCAGAGTTGGTCAATCTCGTTGGTGGTCACGCCGACCTTGACATAAGGCGTGATGAATTCCAGCACCTTCGCCGCGGTATTACCGGCGATACGCGCCTTTTCGATTTCCTGCTGAGTGTGGATCTTGACTGAATTCATAAATAATCGACTTCTTCTTTGGGAGACGGGCCGCCTTGTGCGCGACCCGTTTCACTATTTCATGGAGTAAGCGGTGTGCAGACTCGAGGTCGGCGGCTACTGCTTAAATCATAGAGCAAAATGCAGATGACTGACCCATTGCGACAGCGTTTGTACCTGCGCGCCTGCCTGCTGCATCTGTTCAATGGCCTGCTGACTGTCTTCGGGCCGCAGGTTGACGCCACGGCAACCGTCGCTGAGCAGAGTGACCTGATAACCCAGCTCCAGCGCATCCAGCACGCTGAACTTGACGCAATAGTCGGTCGCCAGCCCCATGACAATCACGTGGTCTATCTGACGGGCTTTCAGCCAGTCGTGCAACGGCGTGGCGGCACGTTTGCCGTTGTCGAAGAATGCACTGTAACTGTCGATGGCCGGGTCCTGCCCCTTGTGCACAATATAGTCCACGGCGGCGATATTGAGCTCGGGATGAAATTTGGCCCCTGAGCTGCCCTGCACGCAATGCACCGGCCACCAGACCTGCGGCAGGCCTTCCAGCTCGCCCATTGTCCATGCCTGCGCGTCGGCGTTGACGGCAAAGCTGCGGTGATGGGCCGGATGCCAGTCCTGCGAAGCCACCACAGGCATATTGGCGTGACGACAGGCGGCGATCGCCAGATTGGCGACCTCCACGGTGGCATCGCCTTGCGCCACGGCCAGTGCGCCCCCTTCACAGAAATCGTTTTGCAGGTCGATCAGTAACAGCGCAGTGCTCATCTCATCTCCTCAATAATCTATCAGGCGGATAACTCTCCGCGCAGGTCTTGCTGCATCTGCTCGCGAATGTCGGCTGCAGACAGCGGCTGGCTGAGCAGGTAGTGCAGTTTGGTCAGGGTTGCCTCGACGGTCATGTCGAAACCGCTGATAACGCCCGCGTGCGCCAGCGCATTGCCGGTTGCATAACCCCCATGTTGACCTTGCCCGAAATACACTGGGTCAGGTTAATCACCACAATGCCGCGATCCGAGGCTTCTTTCAGCTCGTTGAGCAGGTCACCTTTCTGTGGCGCGTTGCCTACGCCATAAGAGCGCAATATCAGCGCCTTGACCGGCTGTTGCAGGAAGTTGCGCACCACTTCGGCAGAAATGCCGGGATAGATGGTGACGACGCCAATAGGCTGCGGGGTAATGTTGTGCACACGCAGCGGACCGGTGGTTGCCGGAATCGACGGCGTGGACAGGCGGCGAATATGAATACCGGCTTCGAGCAGCGGCGCCATGTTCGGCGACGCGAAGGCATCGAAACCATCGGCGTGCGCCTTGGTGCTGCGATTTCCGCGATACAGACGGTTGTTGAAGAACAGGGTGACTTCATTTACCGGATGGTTGGCGGCGATGTACAGCGAGTTCAGCAGGTTTATCTGGCCGTCGGAGCGCAAGGCTTCCAGCGGGATCTGCGAACCGGTCACGATAACAGGCTTGTCGAGGTTTTCGAGCATAAAGGACAGCGCCGAGGCGGTGAACGCCATGGTATCGGTGCCGTGCAGAATAACGAAGCCGTCATACTGATCGTAATGTGCCTGAATATCGTCGGCGATATGCTGCCAGTCTTCCGGCGTCATGTCGGAGGAGTCCATCAGCGGCGAATATTCCTGAATGTGGAAATCGGGCATCTCGGGGCGATGGAACTCGGGCATCAGCGCCAGCTGGCGCTGGAGGTGACCGGAGACAGGAATATAGCCCTGTTCCGAGCGCTGCATGCCGATGGTACCGCCGGTATAGGCAACATAAATCGATTTTTTAGTCATGAGCAAAAGTCTTTTTTAATCAGCCAGACAGGCCAGGTGGGGGCGATTATAAAGCGAGTGGGGCCGGAATAAAAATTTGAATGTTAAGTGATAAAAAAATGGCCTCGTCACGAGGCCATTTAAAGGGAGGATTTACGCAATCAGCGCATTAATTCAGCATCCGTTACTTCACGTCACCGCAGGTCAGACACATCGCATAGCGATTTTGCGGGTCGTTGAGGTTGTTGAACAAGTCGGCCTGCGAGCGCATTTTCAGCGCCACATCGGCCACCGGCGCGGGCAGGTAAGCCTGTGCCACCGCAGGCAGCATCGCGTGAACCGACGCGTTCATCTGTGAAAACACCATGTCGGTGAGGCTTGGCTGGTCGACATACCAGTTAAGCTGCCATTTAGGCAGTTTAGCCAGCTCGGCGGCTTTCTTGACCGCGTCATCGAAATCACCCAGTTGATCCACCAAACCGTTGTTCTTGGCATCCGTTCCAATCCACACGTGGCCCTGCGCAATCTCGTCTACCTGTTCCGGCGTTTTGTTACGCGACTTGGCAACCAGTCCGAGGAAGGTTTTATAACCATTCTCGATATTCAATTGCATCATCTGCGAAAACTCCGGCGGCAGCGCCTTGGTGGTCGCGATATCCGCCAGTGGCGAGGTCGCTACACCATCGGTATGCACGCCATATTGGCCGAGCGTATCCTGATAGGTGTTGATCACGCCGAAGATGCCGATGGAACCGGTCAAGGTGCTGGGGCTGGCAATGATGTAGTTGGCGGGCGTTGAAATCCAGTAACCGCCGGATGCCGCCATGCCGCCCATCGAAACGACGACCGGTTTGCCTGCCGCCTTCGCCGCAGCCAGTTCAGAACGGATCACTTCGGACGCGCTTACACTGCCGCCCGGACTGTTGACGCGAAAGACGATAGCTTTCACTTTCGGGTCAAGACGCGCTTCACGGATCTGCTCGGCGGTGGTATCGCCGCCAACATCACCCGGCTGCCCTTCACCGTCAACAATAGCGCCATTGGCAAAGATAACCGCAATCTGCGACTGACCGTTGTCTGGTTTGGCTTTTGGCGAATAGTCTTCAATGCTGGTGTAGTTGAAGTCTTTCTTCTGTTTGTCGAAACCAAAGGCCTTGATCATCGCCTCGTCTGCTTCGCCGCGAGAAGCCAGTTCGTCCACCAGCTTGTTTTTCAACGCATATTCCGCCGTGTCGCCGCCCACCTGCTGCAATCCGCTTAGCACGCCTGCGGCACCCGGGAAGAGTTGTTCAGGGGTTAACTGACGGTTCGCCGACACGGTGTTGAGGTAGTTGTTCCACAGCCCGCCAACCCAGCGTCCATCGGCATCGCGCGCCGCAGGCGACATGTTGTCGCGCATCAGCGGCTCGACGGCCGATTTATAGGTTCCTACGCGGAAGATGTTGGTGGTGACCTTCAGCTTGTCGAGCAGGGTTTTGTAGTACAGCGTGTTGGTGGCAAACCCATGCAGGTCGACCGTGCCCATCGGCGACAGGTAAATCTTGTTGGCAAAGCTCGCCAGATAATACTGCGACTGGTCATAGCTGTCGCCCACGGCAAAGATAGGCTTGCCCGCGTCGCGGAACTCGCGCAGCGCCTTGCCGATGTATTGCAGCGAGGCCTGATCGGTTCCGGTGAAGTCGGTCAGCGACAGCACCATGCCGGTGACGTTGCTGTCATCTTTGGCAGCACGAATAGTCTCCACCAGGTCAAACAGCGACGTCTCCTGCAGGCGATTGCTCGAGGTGCCGAGCAGTTCTCGACCCAGCTGGCGCACGCGGTTGTTGACCGTTGGCTTGTCGACCACGGACCCACTTAAATCGACCAGCAGCGCGCCCTTGGTCGGGGTGGTGTCAGCAGGTTTGGATTGCAGCTCGTAATAAATCCCCACGCCGACCAGAATGATCAACACGAGGAAAAGATTGAGAATAAATTCCCTTACAAAATTAAGCAGACGCCAGGTCCACTTAAAAAAACCGGCGATGATTCGCCACAGTATGCGCATGTTGTCTCCATCAAGAGCGACTCGTGTTGCTATCCTAATGACCTGCCGGAAAAAAGTCAGCTTTAAATCCTTTGATAAATTGGCAGCATTCGTAACAGAGAAGCCCGTGTGGGTTAGTCAGACCCGCGCGGCTTATGCTAACGTTAAGGCATACGCTCATAATAAGGAGAGAAAAAATGGATGCTCTGGACCTCTTGCTAAACCGTCGTTCCGCCTCGCGCCTTGCCGCACCTGCGCCTTCGGGGGAATCCCTGCAAAATATCATCAATGCCGGGATGCGCGCCCCGGACCACGGCGCACTTCAACCCTGGCGCTTTGTGATTGTCGAAAACGACGGGCTTATCCGTTTTAGTCATTTGCTGAAAAGTGCCGCAGAGAAAGACGGGCTGGACCAGAAGGCTATCGAGAAGGCGACGCAGGCGCCCATGCGCGCGCCGCAAATCATTACGGTCATTGCCGATTACAAAGAGAGTGCCAAGGTGCCGCAGTGGGAGCAGGTGGTGTCGGCGGGCTGTGCCGTTCACGCCATGCAGATGGCTGCCCTGGCGCAAGGCTTTAACGGGATCTGGCGCACCGGTCCCTGGACCGAACACGCAGCAGTGCGCGAGGCATTCGGCTGTCATGGCCACGACCAGATTGTCGGTTTCCTGTATCTCGGCACGCCGCAGCTTAAATCCAGCACGCAGGTTATTCCGGCCGACAGCGCCGCCTTTGTCAGCTACTTCTGATATGGGCATTCTGCTGATGGCGGCAGGTCAGGGGCAACGCTATCGTGCGCTGGCCCCTGACGTCTTTAAACTCGATGCGCCGCTTGCAGGGGGCGCATCGGTGTTTGCCACCACGCTTGAAGGTTGTCTGCGCACCGGGTTGCCGGTTTATGTCGTGACCCGCCCCGAGCATCAAGAGATTATTGATACCTGCCGACAACGGGGCGTCAGTTACGGCTGCCATCAGACCGACACGCTTGCCGACTCGATTGTGGCGGGCGTCAAGGCCTGTAACGACTGGAACGGCTGGCTGGTGCATCTGGCCGATATGCCGCAGGTTGCCAGCCAGACATTTTTAGCGATCTATACCTTGCTGAGCGAACACGCCATCGCGCGCCCCGTGTATCGGCATGCGCCCGGCCATCCGGTCGGGTTTGCCAGAAGCATGCAATCGGCGCTGCTGGCCCTGACGCCGGGCGAGGGGGCCAAGGCGTTGCTTCGCCGCCATAACTGCTATTTTTTAGATATTGATGATGCCGGTGTTGTTTGTGACATCGATACCCCTGACGATCTCGACAAGGTGAATGCGCATGCAAAGTTTGGACAAGCAGGTGATGGCGCAGGCGAGTGAATGGATAACCCATCACACCCTGTGGCTGTGCACCGTGCTCAGTACTTTTGGTTCATCGCCGCGTTCGCCGGGCACCATGATGGTAATCAACAACGCAGGGCAGTTTTGCGGCTCGCTTTCCGGCGGTTGTGTGGAAGACGATTTTCTCGAGCGTATCGCGCTTGGGCAGTTTAATGCCGACAGCCAGCGCGTTATCTACGGGGAAGCCGGACTGACGCCGAACAAGACCTTGCCGTGCGGCGGGTCGATTGCCATTCTGATTGAGAGGTTGAAGCCCGGTGCGGAAAGCGCGGCCTATCTGGCGCGTATGCAGGCTGCGCTGGCAGGGGCCATTACGCTGCGTAAACGTCTGGTGCTGCCTCTGCCGTGCTATCTGCTCGAAGAGTGCGACTATGCCAGCAGCACGCAGGTCGAAGACGATGAACAAACCCTCACCATCACACTGGCGGCCGCACCGCAGCTGGTGATTGCCGGACTCTCCGAGGTGGCGGTGTACTGCGCCGACTTCGCCACGGCGCTCGGGTTTAATACCATCGTCTGCGAGACGCGCAGTGACATGCTGCAAAACTATCGCCATCGTTTGCCGCCTAGCGTACAGCTTGAAGAGGTCTTTCCGGCGAAATGGCTCGAGCAGCACGGGCAGCATCAATGCAGCGCGGTAGTGGCGTTGACGCATGACCCGCGCATGGATGATTTAACGCTGATGGAAGCAGTGCTGACGCCCGCGTTTTATATTGGCGCGATGGGATCGCAGCGCACTAGCGAGAAGCGTTTCGAGCGATTAAAGCGGATTGCCGGTTTGACCGATGACGAGATGCAGCGCATTCATGCGCCCATTGGTTTGCCGATAGGTAGTAAAACGCCAGCCGAAATTGCGCTGGCGGTGATGTCTGATGTGGTGAAAACCAAAAATCAGGCGATGATGCGTGAAACGGGCGTCCCTGCCCGTATCGCCGTCAAATAAGTTTGTCCAGGGTGATCGGCAGGTCGCGGACGCGCTTGCCGGTTGCGTGATACACCGCATTGCTGAATGCCGCCGCGACGCCCACAATACCCAGCTCACCCACGGCCTTGCCGCCCAGTCCCGTCGCCTGATAATCCGGCTCGCCGACGTCAAGGGTGATGATTTCCGGCACATCGGCGTTAATCGCCACCATATAGTCGGCCAGATTGTTGTTGATCACCCGCCCGTTGCGCGGGTCGACCTGACCTTCTTCCATCAGCGCCTGACCCAGACCCATAATCATGCCGCCAATCCACTGGCTACGGGCCAGTTTCGGGTTATAGAGCCTGCCGCTGTCGAATGCGCCGACCATACGGCTGACGCGCACGGTGCCGAAGTCTTCATCGACCCGAACCTCGACAAACTGCGCGCTCCAACTGTGTGCGGAGACATCGCCCGCCGTCGCGCCTTCGGCATCTTCCATCGCGCTGACGATATTCTTGCGATCCTCGGCCGAGGTGCCGTCCTTAAAGGTGTGGGCATCAACCTGCAACTCTTGAAGACCGGCCAGCTGAATCAGCTGTGACAGCGAAATGGCCCGCTCGGGCTGGCTGGCGGAGCTGACACTACCGTCAACCAGCAGCAGCGCGGAAGGGGACTCTTTTTCCAGTGGCGATCCGGCCTGCGTGGCGGCAAGCGAGACTAGTCGTTCGCGCATTTGCAGCGCCGCCTTGTGCGTTACGGTGGTCAGATTGCCTGCGAGCTGCGAGCCGCCCGCCACACCGGCCAGCGGGAAGCGCGTATCACCCAGCTGGACTTTGACCCGCGATGAAGACACTTGCAGCACTTCGGCCACGGTTTGCGCCAGAATCGTGTAGGTGCCCGTACCCAAATCGACGCCGCCGCTTTGCAGCAGGAAACTGCCGTCCTTTTGAAGAGTCAGGCGGGCTTCGGCGGGCATCCGGCTCACCGGATACGTTCCGGCCGCCATGCCCCAGCCGATAAGCTCATGGCCTTCGCGCATGGAACGGGGTTTGGCCGAGCGCTTGTCCCAGCCAAAGGCTCTGGCCCCTGCCGCATAGGCTTCCTTCAGACGGCGAGTGGTCCACGGGATCCCGGATTTATAGTCGTGATCTGCCCAGTTGCGCAGGCGCAGCTCAAGCGGGTCTATCCCAAGCTCGTAGGCCATTTCATCAATCGCGACTTCGAGTCCGAAGGTGCTCGGATTCTCGCCCGGCGCGCGCATCCAGCCCGGCGTAACGGTATTGATGGGCACAACGCTGTGTTTTGACGTGACGTTAGGAATGGCATACATCAGGGCGGTGACCTTGTTGCATGACTCGGCGAAGGCGTCATTGAGCGAGGTTTCGCTCATCCCTTCGTGGATGATGGCGTTGATTTTGCCGTCGTGGTCCGCACCCATTTCCAGCGTTTGCGAGGTGGCAGGGCGGCCGCCGAAACCGGTAAAGGTCTGCGGACGGGTCAGCACGACTTTTACCGGACGTTTCAGCTCGCGCGAGGCAACGCTCGCCAGGGCGACGTGGGTATACGGCACCGGTTTGGAGCCAAAGCCGCCGCCCACATAGGGCGAAATGATACGCACGTTTTCACGCGGTAAATCAAACCATTCGGAAATAACCGTCTGCGATCCGGATACCCACTGGCTCGGCTCCCACAGGGTTAACTCATGCCCTTGCCAGTCGGCGATGCAGGCGTGCAGCTCCATCGGCATATTGTATTCGCGCGGCGTGGTATAGGTATGCTTGATGCGCACGGCAGAGGCCTGCATCGCCTTGTCGGCGTCGCCGAGGGCGATATCGCTGCTGTCGACCTGCTGCGGTTTGGCCTGCGGGTCGGTCTGAAACAGAATGGCGGGCGTCTCTTCATACTCGATGTGAACCCGCGCCGCCGCCGCGGTTGCCTGTTCAAAGGTTTCGGCGATGGCGATGCCGATATTCTGGCCGTTGTGCAAAATCACGTCGTCCTGCAACGGCACATAGGTCGTTTGCGCCGCGCCTCCTTCGGCAATGGCGGTCGGCGTGTTGATTTTCAGGCCGCTTTCATGGGTGTAAATTGCCAGCACGCCGGGCAGCGCGGCGGCCTCGGCCGTATCCATTTTGCTGATACGCCCGCTGGAGATGGTCGACTGGATAACCACGCCGTACAGCATGTTATCTCTTTCCTGCTCGACGGCATAACTGGCGGCACCGGTGATTTTAAGCTCGCCATCGATGCGGCTCTTGCCGCTGCCGAGGGCCTGATAATCGGTTTTCGGGGTGTTCAGGGTCTCGCTCATGACGCTTCTCCTGCCATCAATACGGCACGGGTAATGACGCGCGGCGCCAAAATGATTTTATAGCGGTTGTCGTGCTGCGGCTGTGCGGCTGCGACTACCTGTTGCGCAGCCTGTGACACTAACTGCTCGTCAAAGGGCTGACCTATCAGCGCATGTTCCACCTCACGCGCGCGCCACGGCTTGGTGGCAACACCCCCAAGGGCGATGCGAATATCTTCGATAACGCCGTCGACGACCTTGACGCCCACCGCCGCACTTGCCGCCGCAAACTCGTAGGAGGCGCGGTCACGAACCTTGAGGTAGTGCGAATGTTTTAACGTAGGCAGCGCCGTTGCCGGGAGTTCGATTGCCGTGATCATTTCGTCTTCGGCGAGATCATGCTCGAGATGCGGCGTGTCACCCGGCAGCAGATAGAAATCGTCGATATTGACTCGACGTTCATTGCCTGCGGCATTGGTCAGCACTACAACGGCATCGAAGGCCGTCAGCGCCACGGCAAAATCACCCGGATACGTTGCAATACAGCTGGCGCTGGTGCCCAGTACGGCGTGATTGCGATTAATGCCGCCAAGGGCGGAGCAACCCGAACCCGGCGCTCTTTTATTGCAGGCCGGGAAGGTTTCAGGGTCGCGGAAATAGGTGCAGCGCGTGCGTTGACGTAGATTGCCGCCGAGGGTCGCCATATGACGAATCTGCGACGACGCCGCCTGAGTCAGACTGCCCCAAATCGCAGGCGCCAGCGAGGCGCACAGTGGATGCTCGGCCAGCTGGCTCATTTTTACCAGCGCACCGATTTTGATGCCGTCGTCGCTGAATTCAATCTGATCCAGTTGCGGCAGGTCAAGAATGTTTATCAATGAAGAGGGGGTCAGGACGCCGCACTTCATCAAATCGAGCTGCGTCGTGCCGCCGGCCAGCAGGTTGACGCCCGCCTGACCCTTGAGTTGTGCGGCGTCGAGGGTGGAAGCGGCCTGACGAAAGATGAGTTCATTCATACCTGCTCCTTCTTCACGGCCTGCGCCGCCTGTTTGACGGCGTCAATGATGTGCGGGTACGCGCCGCAGCGGCAAATATTGCCGCTCATGTATTCACGAATTTCATCGTCACTGTTGGCGTGACCCTCGCGGATACAGGCAACGGCAGACATAATCTGGCCCGGCGTGCAGTAACCGCACTGGAAGGCGTCGTGGTCGAGAAAGGCCTGTTGCACGGCATGCAGTTCACCGCTCGGTTGGGCAAGCCCTTCGATAGTCGTAATAGACTTGCCGTTGGCCTGTGCGGCCAGCGTCAAGCAGCTCAGCACGCTTTTGCCTTCGATATGCACGGTGCAGGCGCCGCACTGACCCTGATCGCAGCCTTTCTTGGTGCCGGGCAGCGCAAGATGTTCACGCAGTGCATCCAGCAGCGTGGTGCGCGGATCGACAGAGATAGACCGCTGGGTTCCGTTGATGCTAAAACGCAATGGCAGAGTGTTAGACATAGATTTTCCAGTATTGACAGTATGTTGAACGTCGATGGGTGAGTAATGCAAAAGAACAGCGTGGCAAGACGAAACTCTTTATTGGGAATCGTGTAGGTATGAGTTTTCTGTGGGAATGTCTTGCACCCTATTAAGCGTAGCCAAAGATTTCCGGCCTGCGTCCCTAACAACCGTGTGGACTCTTGTTTTTTGACATAATCGGCAATTCGCTGCTTTTGCAGGCAGGATTTCAGACGTTATCGGTCTGATTTATCCGATAAATCCTTTTTTCGCCGTTTTTGTGAGCGAACGTCCCGTCGAGAGTGCAATCCCGACTTATCAATTGTTTGCCCAGCGGCTAACATAGGCAGATATTAAGGATGAAATGCCGCCCTCTGCTTGTGAGTCACGCCCGATGCGCTTGTTTATTGCCGAAAAACCCAGCCTTGCCCGAGCGATTGCTGATGTCCTGCCGAAACCGCATAAACGTGGCGACGGGTATATTGCCTGCGGCAATCAGGATGTCGTGACCTGGTGTGTTGGACACTTGCTGGAGCAGGCGCAGCCTGACGCCTACAACAGCCGCTTTGCGCGCTGGTCGCTGGAAGACTTGCCGATTATTCCCGAAAAATGGCAGTTGCAGCCGCGTCCTTCCGTTGCCAAACAGTTGAATGTCATCAAAAGATTGCTGCTCGAGGCGCAGGAAGTGGTGCATGCCGGTGACCCCGACCGCGTACTGGTACGATGTTCTTATTGAATTAGATTGTTACGTCGATAATCTATGAACTTATGAAATCATCCGGCAGGTACTCGTATGAGCATCATTCTTTGGGAAGTTCCTGACTTTGTTGTTGACCAGAAGATTAATAGGGAAATTGATACTGATACTGGGGAGTTATCGGTAAATTTTGTAGGTGAAGGTCAGCATTTAGGAAAGCTGCCGCTATTATTTATGGAAGACGGTAGCAGTATCAGAGTCGCCAATAATTGGCTAATTCATTTGAAAGCTAATTTACGTAAAAAAGAGGTTAATACACAGGCTCAGGCATTGTTGCATTATTTTACCTTTCTCCATGATATTGGTATGTCATGGGATGAAATGCCAATATCGCTCAGACTACGTCCTACCTATGCATTCCGTAAGCATTTACGAGAAATGTTCAAACAGGATGAATTGGCGCGCAGTACTGCTAATAGTTATATGGGATCGGTGATTAATTTTTATAAATTTTATCTGGCTCGCGATCACTTTTTTGCCTATCCTCCCTTTAAATATGAAGTGGTTCGGTTACATAGAAATTCACCCCATGAATATATGAGAAATCATTTTATTCATGTTGATACCACGGATTTAAGATTAAAATTACCTAATGATACCCGACACTTTGGACTATCACGAAAACTGGTTCCGATTAGCAGTAACGAATGGCAAATCGTTGAGTCTGTATATAAAATCCGTGGTTTAGGTGTTTCAACCAGTACAGGTGAGGGTAATGAGGTTCCACTATCAGAGGAATGTAAGTTAGCTATTGATCTTAGCCGATACTCTGGGCTTAGAAGATCGGAAATAATATCGTTAAGAGTAAAGCAAATTTATAAACCAGATACTGAACAGCTTAAGAAAAAATATCTGATCAATACTGAAGGCTTGCTGCTTGATCCTCGACAAGGCGTTAAAACTAAAAATGGTACAATACGCACGGCTGAGATCCACTCTGAATTAATGCAGACTCTGTATGATTATATTAATTCATCCAGATATATTAAGCGTAGAAATAGATATCAAGAGCGTTATCCTGAACATAAAGATAACCCACCATTGTTGCTCAATCAAAATGGTAAACCCTATGCCGCTAAAACACTGGATGCCAGATGGTGTGAAATCAGAAATGCGGTTAGAAAAGAGTTACCCAACTTTAGTCATAAATTTCATAATTTACGTTCAACCTATGCAGTAGAAAGGCTAAAAGAATTATTGAATGCTGGGTTGAAGGAGGGTAAAGCGCTTGATTATCTGCAATCAATGATGGGACATAAAAGTAGAGCGACCTTACTGGGTTACCTAAAATTCTGTGAGGAAGAAACAATGAAAGCTAATGAAGTGCATGAGAAAGCATTGAATATTATTCTCAAGAGTGATTAATAATTATGGCATTTTTAAAAGAGAATAAACGCAAAACAGTAACATCATCGTTTATTGATACGGATACAATAATTAATATTAATTTACGGGATCAATCCATCACTGATGGCCATGGTACTGCGAACTTCGAACGTTTGTTATATAAACACTGTCCTGTTTTAGCTATGAAGGAGCGGCGTGTTACTATATCTGTTAATCAACCAGATCTTATTGATGCAAACAGAAGAGAACTCGTAGTACGTATTTGTAATACAATTCACTCTTTAGATGTTACAGATAGAACGAAGATCAATATTTTTAATGAGACTGTACGCTTTATCCGAATGGTTGACGAGCAAGATATTAATCAGATTTTTTGCATTGATTCTGTCAGCTTATATATAAAGAGCCTTACAGAAGCTTACCGGAGTGGGCACAAAGGGAAAACATTATCTGGCAGACAAAATTCACTTAAAGCGTTGCTGATGGGGTTAGACCCTGATCTTTTTAAACAATGTAAAAATATCTTCATTACATTCCCTGCTGACACTCAGAACATTTTACCCTATACAGATGATGAACTAAAAGAGTTGGTTTCAGCCCTGTATATAATCTATGATGATTATTGTTTGCATATTGAAAGTGGTACTGAACCTGATATCTTTCCTCTTTATAGCGTAAAAGATCTAAAGGGTATTTATCGATATAGACATAACTTATCAACAGAAAGAACGGTATCATATAATAACAGTGATACAGTATGGATAAGTGACCTAGTGCGAGCGGCCTATTTTATTAGTTGTTTTTATACTGGCGCAAACGCCACATCTTTGTTAAAAATGAAATTGTCAGATCTTACTGATGAACCATTTAAAGACCTTGCAAGGAAAGTATTTAAACTGAGTGTTAAAAAAGGAAGGCAGTCTGGCCGAATCAATGAAATTGATGTGGGCTTTACCAGAGAAGCACGTATATTTTTTGAAAAGTGGATCGTGATAAGTAAAATAATAAATCACGATAAAAATGGATTTTTATTTCCAAATCCTACTAACGATAAAAATTCCTATATGACAGGTAACAGCACTGGCATTTTAAATAAAATTTTTGTAGACCTTGGTTTACCTGCCTTAAGAAGCCAGCGCTTTAGAAAAACTAAAGCTTCATTAATTATGAGAGCTACAGAGAGTGTGTTCTTTGTTTCTCAGGGGCTCAATAATTCCGTTGAAACGGTCGCAAAACATTATGCAGATGGTAACCCTGTTACCACTGAGTTCTCACTGGCTTCCGCGCTGTATATTCGAGAGCAGACTGCCTTGGGAAAACCTCTAGATAAGGCTATTACTGAGAGTGCATTCCTTTACCACGACCCACTAAAAGAAGGTGAAGCCAGTAAAGAATTTAAAAAACTGACTAATGGCTTAAGATGCGGTGGAGCATTTAAAGATAAGGCTATAAAAGTTAAAGAGGCTTTGGTTAAAAATGGCTTGGCTGAATCCCATGATGTCGTAGCTTGCCATAAGTTTCTTGAATGTTTTGGGTGCAAGCATCACGCTATTATCGCAGAGGTCGATGATATTTGGCTTTTACTCTCATTTAACGATGTGATTCTGGATTCTGTCACAAGACCAGCAATTAACTCCCGCCCATCAAACTTACTGAACAAAGTGAATAATACTATTCAGATCATCATTGAACGAATGAAAACGGAGCATAATGCGGTATACAATGAAGCCTATGATAAATATTTGAATGGAATGCACCCCATTTGGCAGGATGTGAATGATCTAGAATTGATGCTGGGTATTTACTGATGAAAAAAGCGCTGGAATTTATTGATGGCAATAATACTTATGATGCTCTGATTGTTTCTTTTGATACTGAAGGTCGTCCATATAGTCACTATGCTTCTGATGATTGGTATTTATGGTCATTAGGTTTTAACATTTCTTTCTCTAGATTATCTGGTTCGTTCAAATCAACAGTAAAATATTTAGTTTATAAGGTCATATCAAATAATAGCTTAAAGTCAAAAAAAGTGCGGTTAAAAGCATTATTGAAGGCGCTGTCATTTTTGAAAAATGTATAACAATATGCAATGGTACATCATATAGCGTTATTGATAATGATGATTTTTTCAGACGGTTACTAGTTGAGGCTAAAAATAAGAGGTTGAAGTTCAAAACATGGAAAAACAACCTTATATTCTTATCTCATTTGTACAACGCAGATATAATAAAAAGAGAGATAAAAAATCATGAAGAGTTAGCTATGTATTTATCAGTAAGTGGTACATTAGTCTCGCAAGCCGTGTGTATTCCAGAATCTATTGCGTCCAGATATTATAGTGAGGCATTGAAAGTTATTGAAACTTATCACCCTTACAGAAATGAAATATCTTCATGCTATAATGATTTCGTGTCCGGATATTTTGAATCATCAAAACATTATGATTCTAATCGTTCAGCAAGAAGATATGCACTTAAGAATATTAAAAATCTACCAAAAAATATTAATATTCAATTTGACTATGGTGGTTCATGGTTATCCTGGCTCAGAGGAGCCTGTTACACCGTGATTGCGGCATTTACAGGTTGCCGGGATGGTGAGATAAAGTCTTTTAGGATTGATTCCTATCAAGAGAAAAAATACGCAGGTATGATCGTGCCTGTCTTACATGGTCTAGATACTAAGCCTAATTTGGGTGGTGTGGTACGACATACTTCATGGGTGACGATACCGAGTGTCAAAAAAGCAATCGAACTGCTTTGGGATGCATTTAGCTTTGCGCGTGAAAAGTGGAGAGAAAGAGCGGAATCAATAGCACATCCTGATGAAAAAAATGTTTTTCTTGAAAAGGTCGATAGCTTATTTGTTACGCTCCCCTATATGCGGGGACATCGACCTGATGCTGGAAAACAATCATTGGCTCATTCTCTTAACACCTTCGTTAAATCCGTGGGATATCGTGCCACAAAGGATGACGTTCAAGAGTTCGACTTATTAAATCCATCCAGAAAAGGTGAGCTTAAAATAGGACAGATACTGAAAGTCCATCCTCATGCATTTCGTCGAACTTTTGCTGTTTATTTGGTGCGTAATAAGTTGGCCTCTCTGCTGGATATTAAGTATCAGTTTAAGCATATGAATATGACCATGACATCCTGGTATGCCAATCAGGCTAATATCGCTTCTTATGTTGATATGATGATTGATAAAGATCTCCAGGATGAAATTGCAGGTGAGAATCTAAACCATATGACAGATGTTTTTTATCATTTTTATAATGAAGCTGAAACTTTAGCAGGGCATGAAGGAAAAAGAATAAAAAACCTTCGGTCTGAGGGCGACACGCGTATTTACTTAAGCCGAGAAGAGATTCGCAAACAAGTTCAAGATGGGCAGCTTTCTCTTGTTGAACATCCAGGCGGCTATTGTACGAATCCAAATTGTGATCGTATTTGCGATATGACGACCTGTCAGTACAAAATTGTGACTAAAGAGCAAGCTAAATCACTGATTCTGATTAGAGAACAGTTAATAACAAAATATAATCTGATTGCCACTGCCGGATTTGATATGCCGAATGTCACTTCAAAGTTCTTCTATGGAATTAAGGCTATTGAGCAGGTCTTATCCGAGCATCATTTTGATTATGTTTCTTTTAAGAAATAGGACACTTATTTATGATTGATGAAGAAACGCTCACTGAGCGAGGTAAACTAACGATAATCAGGCTTGAACGGGCTCTTGAGCGTTTATTAAACGGCGTTCCGGAACGGACTCCCCACGATGGGCGAGTCAGTCTGAGTCGTATCAATCAGGAAGCAGGTCTCGGTTCGGGGGCATCTACTATTACGATGAGTTTGTCCAGAAAGCTAAAAGAGCTATTCACGAAAGAAAGCTCGACAACGCAGTGTCTACTATCGAGTCAGGTAAAGCCTCGGTGGATAAAATGCGCGTACAAAGGGACAAAGAACGGGAGTTAAAAGAGCGTTACAGGTCTCAACGAGACGATATCAAAGCCTTCTGCGATAAGATTATTGCTAAAAATGCTCAGTTAGAATTCTCTTTGTTCGAAGCATTAGATAAGATCGAGGATCTGGAAAGGGAAGTATCGGCACTCAAGGTTGTTGATATAAGTAGCAGGAGAAGTCAGTGATTTTGTACATAGCTGAAAAACCGAGTGTTGGCAGGGCAGTTGCTGATGTTCTGCCGAAACCACATCAAAAAGGGGACGGGTTTATTAGAACCGCAAACGGTGATGTGGTGACTTGGTGTATTGGCCATTTACTCGAACAGGCTGAGCCTGATGCCTATAACCCTGACTTTAAAAAGTGGCGCAGGGAGCATTTACCCATCGTGCCAATAGAGTGGAAACACTCGGTAAAACCTGCCACGCAGAAGCAATTTAACGTTATAAAAAAATTGATTAACGAAGCCGATGTGCTGGTCAATATGGGCGACCCCGATAGGGTCGGGCAAATTCTGGTTGATGAGATCATCAATTATTGCGGTGTCCCAAAAGAGAAGCGTGAAGCAGCCAAGCGCTGTTTAATTAACGATATGAACGCCGATGCTATCCAACGGGCGCTAAATGACCTGCGTAGAAATATCGACTTCATACCTCTGGCTACCTCAGCATTAGCGCGTGCACGCGCTGACTGGCTCTATGGTATCAATATGACCCGTTTATGTACCTTACGGGGACAGTCATCGGGTTATAACGGTGTGCTATCTGTAGGACGGGTACAGACGCCGGTATTAGGTTTGGTCGTTAATCGTGATTTAGAAATCGAGAATTTTGTCTCTAAACCCTTCTATGACGTGGTTATCGATCTTAAAACCGATAAAGACCAAATTTATACGGCAAAATGGAAACCAAGTGCCGCCTGTGAACCCTATATGGATGAAGAGGGGCGACTGGTGCTGAAAAAGCTGGCTGAAACCGTATTGAAGAAGGTAACAGGCCAGCCAGGAACTGTGGTTGCGGTAACTGAAGAACCGGGCGAAACAAGCCCCGCCATTACCCTATAACTTGTCCGCACTGCAAATCGATGCTTCCAGACGTTTTAATCTCAATGCCCAGAAGACGCTCGATGTGTGCCAGCAGCTCTATGAGAAACATAAGTTGATTACTTATCCTCGTTCAGATTGTCGCTATCTACCCAGCGGACACTTTGGCGATACACATAGAGTCACCCAAGCGGTCGCTAAAACTGTTCCTGGACTGGCGACAGCTGTTGAAATTGCCGATCTGGCAGTCAAATCTAAGGCGTGGAATGATGATAAGGTCAGTGCGCACCATGCCATTATTCCGACCAGTCGTGGGGTTGATACGAATCGTCTATCGCTTGATGAGCAGAACATCTATGAATTGGTCGCCAGACAGTATCTGATGCAGTTTTATCCACCTTTTCAATATCAGGAAAAGCAGATCGATACCGAAGTGGGTGGCGGCTTGTTTATCAGCAGGCAAAAAGAAGTTGTTGATAAAGGCTGGAAAGCATTATTACCCGAGCGGAAATCATCTTCTGAAGATCCAGAGTTCTCAGCCGTAAGGTTGCCAGAGGTTATCAAAGGGGAGGGGGTAGTTTGTGTTGATGGCAAGCTAGATGAAAAGCAAACCTCGCCGCCACGTCACTTTACCGATGCCTCTTTGCTATCAGCGATGACTGGAATTGCCAGATACGTCACCGATAGAGCGATCAAAAAGGTACTTAGAGAGACCGATGGCTTGGGAACAGAAGCGACCCGAGCAGGTATCATTGAATTACTGTTTAAGCGTGACTATTTGACCAAAAAAGGCAAAGAAATTCATGCTACGGATATTGGCCGCAGGTTGATACTATCTCTGCCAGAAGCTATGACAAAGCCTGATATGACGGCACATTGGGAGTCACAGCTAGAAGCGATTTCTGAGAAAAAATTAAGTATGGTCAGTTTATGCAACCTATGGTTGATGGTTTACATGTGTTTATTCATCAGGTCGATAATATCCGTTTTAACGGGCTTAGAGGCTTAGGTAAGGCTCCACGAAAAATTGCGATGCAGAAAAAACAGGTAAAACGGCAACAATAACGAGTTGTGCATCTTTAAATATGGCTATCACATTAATTAGTGCCGGAGATAATCGTCCTTGCGCATGGTAAAGTATTGTTTGGAATGGGATGCCAGTTAGTTGGCATCCTTCTTTCCCTACATGGATAACAGCTGGTTAATTGCTCTAATTGTACCATTTAACTGGTTAAATTTTTCAGCAGTATCTTTCTGTAGTTTCGTGATTTTAAGCTTTTCTTGTGGGATTTTTTCTAATAACTCCCTGTAAGCTTGCAGTTCGTAGCGAATCAGCAATAGATCTTTTTCTAATGCTTTCTTTTCTGAAGAAAGCATGCAGTTACCGTCATTAGCTTGATGAAATAATGATGGATTTGTGACTTCTGACGAAAATTTGTAGATTATATTTTTGATACTACCACTCGAGATGACAAGTCCTTGCATCTTCAACTGATGAACACCACGATCAACCAATCCAGTAGCCTGTATTCTAGACAATTTTATCTCTTTAATTGCTATATTAATCAAATGGTTACGTGAAATTTTATTATGGTTTATCTGGGCTAAAACCCGACCAAATTTTTTACTGATCTTAAATGAAATCCTACAGGTCATATCTACAAAAGCTCTTAACACTAATACTTAGGATTGCTAAGTATACAGGAGTGCGAGAAACTTAGACAATCTAAGCTACTGAGACGCTATGTGATGAAAAAGATTTGCAAAAAAACCCAATACCAGAGCGCCTTAGGCAGGCCAGAAAAAAGCCGGCATATCCCAAAAGGATTTGGGGGTGAAGGCTGGAATGGATGAAGGATCAGCCAGTGGTCGTATGAATCATTACGAGAAAGGTCGGCATGCTCCTGATATTGAAACATTACGTAAGATAGGAACAATACTGAATGTTCCTCTGAGTTACTTTTTTGTGAAGATGAGCTAAGTGCTGAGATGGTGACTCTTTTTCAAGATTTGAATGAAAATGAAAAAAATAACATTATCCAAATACTTCGTGGAGATAAGAAATGAATTGTTATTTTTCTCGCTCAATGACAATATATTAGCATTGAAATGTAATGTGTTTAAACATGGAACTTATCAGCTTTGACTGAACATCGATAAGGTTATTTACCTATTATCTGGATAAACCTGTGAAAGAAGAACTTTTATGAATGATATATATATTAGTCGTGTGCAAATTGAAGGTGGTTTTCTTGATGGTTTAGATGTATCTCTAAAACATGGTTTAAATACGATTATTGGTGCACGAGGAACCGGGAAGTCTACATTCATCGAACTGATTCGGTACTGCCTAGATGTTAAAGGTCATACCATTGAATCAAATAATAAAGCTATATCTCATGCCAAATCTGTTCTTAATGATGGGCAAATAACCGTTACCATATGTAATGGTAGTGACTCTTTTTCTTATACGAGAACTGGTGATAGTGAGCCTACTCCTCCAATAGATCGCAATCTGAAAACTCCACTGATATTTTCCCAAACAGAAATTGAAAATGTTGGGCTAACATCCTCTGGGCGAATGAAACTCATTGACGATTTTTTGTCTGGTCTCGATACGTTACACCAGCAAGAATTTGCAGAAATAGCTATTGTAGAATCTTATGCATCAGAGATTCTATCATTATCATCGAGTGTTGATGATGTCGAAGACAAATTGTTAATGCTACCACAGCTTAGACAACAAATGATTTTAATCGAGTTAGAAGAAAAAAATAGCTGGAATATCTGAAGTCGCAAAATTAAAATCTGATGACTTAAAGAAACTAAGTGATGTTTACTTTAAATTAAATGAAAATGTTGAAAAAAATAATAAAAAGATAGAAAAAATCAGTTCATTAAAGCGTAACTTAAACTCATTCATGGCTGAAAAACAAGAAGTAGAATCGTGGGTGTCAAGTGAAGTTTCTAGTGATGCTAGAATAGTAAATGAATTAAAAATAGCAGGAGGTCATATATCTTCGATAATCTCTGCTTTTGATAGTTTCATGCATGATATATCAATTGAATTAAATGAACTGCAAGTTAAGATACAAGATATAACAAAACAAGGACAAGGCTTGCGTTCTGACATCGATAAAATACAGGAAGGAGCAGGAGAGGTAGCTAGGAAGCGTCAAACACTTCAGCAATCTATCTTAAATCTTGAAAATATTAAAAAACTCAACTTTGATAAAAGTATTAAAGTATTGGATTTAAAAAACAAAAGAGACCTTTCTCTAACAAGGCTTTGTGATCTCCGAAAACAGAGGTCTGACTTACGTGTTGCCAAATGCAATGATTTGAATAAAGCATTGAAACCTAAAATAAAAGTAACTATCGAAGTCGCTAATAGATTAGATGACTATCAACAGGTATTGATAAATGCATTGAAAGGGGGGTATTAGATACAATGACATTGCACCGATTATTAGCGAATCAATTCCTCCTGTTATTTTAATTAAAATTCTTGAGTCTAACGATATTGATGGTTTTATTTCACTTGTTTCAATATCTAAAGACCGAGCATTGAAGATAATCAACAGTCTCAAACAAGCTACTGATAAGATAGCCACTGTCCTGCTTGAAGATGAAATAAAACTAGAGTTATTAGACGGTTCTGAATATAAAGATTTTACTGCGCTTTCTACTGGTCAGCGATGTACAGTGATACTACCGATAATTTTAGAGCATAAGGAAAGCATCTTAGTAGTAGATCAGCCTGAAGATCATATTGATAATGCATTTATTGTAGAAACATTAATTTCTTCCATCACTAGGCGAGCTAATGATGGGCAAATCATTGTTTCTTCGCACAATGCAAATGTACCAGTTTTAGGTGGTGCCGAAACTGTTATTCATTTAAATTCTGATGGGACTCGGGGATATGTTATTGCAGAGGGGGACTTGATGATATTAATATCGTGAGTTCAATATCTAATGTCATGGAAGGTGGCAGAGAGGCATTTAACCGTAGGGCTGACTTCTATGGTAGATGATTTAAAAAAGCTTTAGATAATTTGATATCTTCAGATGCCAACGAACGATTTTATGCAGCGAGATATTTTATAGAAAATAATACTCCAAGTGCTCGCTCTAAGTTAGAGGAACCAGAGGAGCAAGGAGTTAGTGAGACATGTTCGTATGGCTTTGGATAAAGCTCTACACCACATGTCTCCAGATTCACAGAATTTTCCTGAAACAGATGATTTGACTGATAAAGCAAGAGTTAGATTCTTAAAGCGTGAAGCAATAAATGAATTCTCAGGGACAATACTCCATGAACTTTCACCTAAAATTGGTTTGTTAAAAGAACATTTAGCTAATGAAATCCATGAATACGATAGTAGTAGTTCAAGGAAAGTCGTTGATAGCCTGCTTCGTATATTTGGTGCGATTGAAAGTCTTAGGCGCACTGCTAAGAAGCCAGAAAGCCATGAGTTTGACTTGGCACAGTTAATTAGAGATATAATCGCTGAAGAGCATAGTGAAAATATTTCATATTTATATGAGGGGATTCAGCCCTGCATAATTAAATCAGATCGTCGCATTTTGGGCTTAGCACTTGCGAATGGCATACGTAATGCCATTGAATCAATTAACGCACACGCTTTTAGTGAAAGAGATTTAACGATTTGTTGGGGAGCAAGTGATGTTGATAATTGGGTAAGCATTATCGATACTGGCACCGGATTGCTAGGTTCTCCAGAGGCTGCTTTTAAAATCGGTAATACCAATAAGGCCAATCATACAGGATTTGGTATGGCTATAATTCAGCAGGCAGTTGAGAACTTAGGTGGTTCTGTATCTCTTGCTAATATCGTTTCTGGTGGAGCTAAGTTAGATTTACGGTGGGGTAACTTTTAATGTCAAATAGAAATTTTAAATTGTTAATTGTAGAAGATGAACCTGATATATCGGATAATATTTCTAGCGTGTTTAAGCGCATATTCAATGATATAGATATTACTTTTGCTACTTGTCGTGATGAGGCATTTGAAATTCTAGAGAGTGAGAATGTTTTTTTTGACTATATTACATTGGATTTGAATTTTTCAGTAATAAAAAATGGATTTGATAAAGATCCCCAAAATGGCCTAGCAGTGCTTGCGAAATGCGTGAGCGATATCAAAGGAACACCAATCCTCATCCTGACTGGAACTAGTACAGTTGATATGATTGGGCAATTCTTATCCTCATCGGTTATTACTGACATTTGGGGTAGCGGAGTTGCAGGTCCTACAATTGAGCATTGTAGAAAGGAAAATATAAACGAGCTTTCTAAAATTGTTGAAAGTTTAAAAATAAAATTTGACAATATATATAATGTAGAACTGAATTTTGAATCTGATAACATTACTCTTCCGATTGAACATGATCGATTATTAAGGATATTTAGTAAAAAACATGGCAGCGTCATTACAAAAATAAAAGCTATAGGGGGAGGGCTATCAGCATCAAAAGTCTATGGATTAGAACTGTCAAATGAGTATGGTCATGTTTTTTGAGAGTGGTGTCTAAGTGCGGTCCAAATGAAAAAGTTAATGAGGATGAAACTAATTATCGTACTTTTATATCAAGGTTGTCACCTGGAGCAACTCCACGATACATAGATCTTATAGTTCATGGGGCAGCTTCTTATGGTGCTGTATTCTATGGGTTTGCTCACACTTATGATCATTCATTTTTCAGTGCCTCTGAAGCCGGCGTAATGAATAGTGATTTATACTTAAATACGAGAAATATACTTGATATTTGGTATGATGCTCGAGTTATGAGAAATTGTTCTATAAAAAGTATACGTCAGCAAATATTATCAGATGAAAATGCCTTTGATTTAATGAAAAAATATAATCTTAATACAGCGTTTCATTTTGAAAATCATACTGTAAATTGTTCACATTCCGTTCAGCATGGTGATTTACATGGTGAAAATATACTGATTAACACCAAAGATCAATCATCATCTCTTATTGATTATGGTGATATTGGAGAAATGGTCAGTATTTTAGATCCTCTTACATTAGAATGTAGCTTCTTATTTCATCCAGATGCAGCCAAGTATGACTGGCCCACTGATGAGAATTTAGATAATTGGCATTCAATAGAGCAGTATCTAGATGGTTGTCCTATTGCTTCTGAAATCCGATTTTGTAGAGATTGGCTTAATTCAAGGAAACGCGGTAACAGAGAGGTTAGTGCTTGCTTATATTCCTACGCCTTACGTCAATTAAAATATCCTGGGACTGATAAAAATAGAGCTTTAAGACTGATTGATGCGGCATATAGGCTTTACGTAGCATCCTAGTTAATTTATTAATTTTGATTTTTATCGCAGTGAGCTTTATTTCACAAAGCTCACTTGTTTTAGCATGTTTCTTCTATACGAAAATGAAAATTAAGTGAATAATGTTTTTACAGGTTTAATGAATATTAATAGACGTGAATTTCTAAATAATTCTTTATGCTAATATTAAAAATTCTTTACAGCTGGATTATTTGATTGATAAAATAGATGCGTTGAGTGTACAGGATGGTTAAAAAGGATATAGTAATGGATGAGTTGTGGAATGAACTTAGTGTGAAATTAAATGGATATATTACCACTTTAAAGAAAACTAACCCTAATGGTAAATACAATAATAATTTTCCAAGAAAAAATAAAATTAGCTCTACTAATGAAGCGCAAATAAATATTATTTTTGAGCAAAGTGAAAAGATTTTGAATTTGAGGGGAAACGATAATGTACTAGGTTTAAATCTCCATCAAGATGATAAAGTTGATTTGTTGAAACATTTCCTGGCTGACCTTGAGCAATTTTCCACAGAAAATGGGCTTTACTTAGGAGGAAATCAGATATTCACGTATGGTCAATCTAGGATAGCTGAGCACGCTTTGTTTCATTTGGCTGCATCTCCAGTTTTTCCCAATACATATAGAACTATAGAACAACATGCAGGTAAAGTCTTCGATGTCTATTCTATTCCATTTAAAATTAGAGTGTCACTTGAAAATAAAATAAAAAGCATTATCGGCTTTGAAAGTATTGATGTGGTGAAATTAAATGGTGATAATGTGAAATCATATGATTTTCCTTTTACATACATATTAAATGAGCTGATTTATTTGAAATGCTTAGATTTACCATGTTCTTTGGAGAATATAAAAAATATTTATCAGTGGAGTTGTAACTTCTGTCATACAGGGGAGAAGGAGCCTATATGGCTTTCACTTAAAGCGCTTGAAATTATTTCACCTCTTTTTATTTTCAAATATCAAAAAGAGTATGAAATTAGTGTCATGGAGCTATGGCATAGATATGTCTTTTCTGAGGAGTATATGTTGGGAAAGTTATCCAGATATAAAGGTTTTGTTAATCCAATTTATCATCTAAAAAAAGGTTGGTCAATTAATAAGTTGCAGAGCTGTTTAAATAAACCAATCGATGTTAAAAGAAAATATAAAAGAAAGGATGCAAAGGAAGTCCTATTTAATCTGTCTGAAACACAACTTAGCGAGGTGAGCTATTATTTTTGTGATAGGACAAGGGAGTATTACTAAATAAGGTAACTAAAATCTTAATGTCCATAAAGTAACTTAGCTAAGTTATTATTCTAGAGAGGTTAATTTCAGACTTTTATCTAGTGTTTTTGGTTGCTAAAGGATAATGGAATGTTAAATAATTATGATTTATCGCTCATAACAGGCTCATTAGTTGATTTTGAAAGGCTCATGTCAAACGAATTTTACATTGTTCTATATGCAATAGTCAGCTCTTGGCACTTTTTTTTATGAAAATCCCAAAACTCTGAAGTCCAATTTTTTTCATGGAAATCATAAAAATAAATTTTTTCACAAAAAATACTTGTAACAGTAATGATGAGGGGCAATTGCTGGTCGACGAAGTGCTGGATTATCTGGATCTTGACGCCACCAAGCGCCAGCAGGTGCAACGCTGTCTGGTCAATGATCTCAATCCGCAGGCGGTCGAGCGGGCGGTGTCCCGTCTGCGCGACAATCGCGATTTCATTCCATTGTGTGTTTCTGCGCTGGCTCGTTCCGCGCCGACTGGCTCTACGGCATCAACATGACGCGCGCCTACACGATTCTTGGACGCAACGCCGGTTACAACGGCGTGCTTTCCGTGGGGCGCGTGCAGACGCCGGTACTCGGGCTGGTGGTCCGCCGCGACGAAGAGATTGAAAACTTTGTGGCCAGAGACTTCTTCGAGGTCAAGGCGCACATCGTGACCCCCGCCGACGAGCGCTTTGTCGCCGTCTGGCAACCCAGTGAGTCCTGCGAACCTTATCAGGATGAAGAGGGGCGTCTGCTGCATCGTCCACTGGCCGATCACGTGGTGGCGCGCATCGGCGGGCAGCCTGCTGTTGTCAGCGGCTACAACGACAAACGCGAGTCTGAAACCGCGCCGCTGCCGTTCTCGCTCTCCACGCTGCAAATCGAGGGAGCCAAAGCCTTTGGTTTAAGCGCGCAGAAAATCCTCGACATCTGCCAGCGTCTGTATGAAACCCACAAGCTGATTACCTATCCACGTTCCGACAGCCGCTATCTGCCGGAGGAGCATTTCGCCGGCCGTCATTCCGTGCTTAACGCCATCGGCATCCATCAACCCTCTCTGATGCCGCAGCCAGCGCTGGATACCGATAAACGCAATCGTTGCTGGGATGACAAAAAAGTCGATGCGCACCACGCGATTATTCCGACCGCGCGCAGCAGCCGTGTCAACCTGACCGACGATGAAAGCAAGATTTACGGCCTGATTGCCCGACAATACCTGATGCAGTTTTGCGCCGACGCAGTGTTCCGTAAATGCGTGATTGATCTGGATATCGCCGGCGGTAAATTTGTCGCCAAGGCGCGTTTTCTGGCCGATGCCGGTTGGCGCACGCTGCTCGGCAGCAAAGAGCGCGACGAAGAAAACGAAGGAACGCCGTTACCCGTTGTGGCCAAGGGCGATGAACTGCTCTGCGAGCGCGGCGAAGTGGTCGAACGCCAGACCCAGCCGCCACGCCCGTTTACCGACGCCACGCTGCTTTCGGCGATGACCGGCATTGCCCGCTTCGTGCAGGACAAGGCGCTGAAAAAGATTTTGCGTGCCACGGATGGCCTAGGCACGGAGGCCACGCGCGCCGGAATTATCGAGCTGCTGTTCCGCCGTGAATTCCTCTACAAGAAAGGACGCTATATTCATTCCAGCGACACCGGAAGGGCGTTGATTCACTCGCTGCCCGACATCGCCGCGCGCCCCGATATGACCGCCGACTGGGAATCGACCCTGACGCGCATCAGCGAAAAGAACTGCCGTTATCAAGATTTTATGCAGCCATTGGTCTCGACGCTGCAAGACCTGATTGTGCAGGCCAGACAAAATCGTGTGTCTCCGGCCTTTCGCACTATCCCGTCCAAGCCCAAAGCTGCCGCGCCAAAACGTAAACGCGCGCCCGCCAAGGCCGGCAAAAGCGAGAAATAAAAAAAGCCCAAGGTGACGTTGTCACGTTGGGCTTTATTGCGCTGCCGCCTAGCAACACGAGGCGAGATACGCTTCCAAAAGGGGAACGTCGGCAGGAGCAAGGTCGTACTCGCAAGCCTGCTGCGGCGTCACCCAGACCGTTTCGCTGTGACAACGTAACGAAAGGGTGCCGGTAAAGCCGCTGACTCGCAGCGCATGCAGTTCGATAATTCTTTCACCGCGCTGCCAGCGGTGGCTGGCAATCCACTGCTCGACCTGCGCGTCGATGTTCAACTCCTCGTGCAACTCACGCTGCAAAGCCTGCGACAGCGTTTCGCCAGCCTCGACCTTGCCGCCCGGAAACTCCCATTTACCGGCAAGATCGCTACTGTTGTCACGCCGCGCCAGCAGAATATGGTCGCCGCGTTCGATAATCGCGGCGACCACATGCAACGTGTTCAAGGTGCTCACTTAAGGTCGAACTCCGCCCAGACAGGCGCGTGGTCGGAAGGTTTTTCCATCGCGCGTGTCACATAATCGATGCCGGTTGCCGTGCAGCGTGCGGCCAGCGGCGTGCTGGCCAAAACCAGATCGATGCGCAGCCCGCGATTGTCGTCAAAGCCTTTGGAACGGTAGTCAAACCATGAGAACTGATCGTTGACCTCGGGATTGGCAAACCGGAAGGTGTCGACCAGACCCCAACCTTTAAGCTTGTCCATCCATTCACGTTCTTCCGGCAGAAACGAGCATTTGCCGGTCCGCAACCAGCGCTTACGGCTGTCTTCGCCAATTCCGATATCCAGATCGGTCGGGCTGATATTGACATCGCCCATCACCACGACCGGTTTCTCGACGGAAAGCTGCTGCTGCAGATAGTCCTGCAAATCGGCGTAGAAACGCTGTTTGGCCGGGAATTTGGTCGGATGGTCGCGGCTTTCGCCCTGCGGGAAGTAGCCGTTGATCACGGTGAGCACGCCCTGCGGGGTGTCGATATCCGCCATGATGATGCGACGCTGGGCGTCTTCTTCATCGCCCGGAAAACCGCGGCGTACGTCCAGCGGCTTTTCTTTGGTCAGCAGTGCCACGCCATAGTGACCTTTCTGCCCATGATAATAGACGTGATAACCATGTTGGCTGACTTCTTCGAGCGGGAACATGTCGTCGTGGACTTTTGTTTCCTGCAAACCGATAACGTCGGGCTGATGTTGTTCGATAATTGCCGCAAGCTGATGGGGGCGAGCGCGCAATCCGTTGATATTGAAAGAGACGAACTTCATAGTCGGGAACCATTTGGCGTTGAATTCAGCCGCTGATGGTAGCAGAGTTTGTTCTGCAATGTCACGATGGGCGCGGACTGTTACGTCTGATGAACAGGCATTAGCAGGGCGTTAGCGCCTGACCCTGATGAGGAAACCGTCAGGCAGCAAATTTTCTGTCAACATTTTGTGACAGTCTCTTTTTACAGGAGGCGCGACAGGGTATTATGACCCCAAGAAATTCTGTATTCCTCGAAGAAGGTCAACACTGATGCGCCTGGAAGTTTTTTGCGAAGACCGTCTGGGTCTTGCCCGAGAGTTACTCGATTTATTGGTGCTGCGCAGTATTGATTTGCATGGGATAGAGATTGCGGCCTCCAGCCGAATCTACCTCAACTTTTCGCAGCTCGATTTTGACACCTTCCGCGCCCTGATGGCCGAAATACGCCGTATCGAAGGCGTGACCGATGTACGCACCGTGCCGTTTATGCCGTCGGAAAGAGAACATCGCGCGCTGCGTGCACTGCTGGTTTCCATGCCCGAGCCGGTGTTTTCCATCGACATGAAAGGCCGTATCGAACTGGTCAATCCGGCGGCGCTGTCGCTGTTTGATCTCGAAGAAGCCAGGGTGCGTCAGCACACGGCGGGCAGCCTGATTAGCGGTTACAACTTTACCCGCTGGCTCGAACACGACAGCGACAAACCGCATACCGACCGCGTTGTGATCCACGGGCAGGATTTCCTGATGGATCTCACGCCTATTCAACTGGACGATGAGAACCGCGCCAGCGAAGTCGTGGGTGCCGTGGTGATGCTGAAATCGGCCGCCAGAATGGGACGTCAGCTTCAGGATTTGACCATCAACGACGAGCGCGAGTTCGACCACATCGTTGCCGTCAGCCCGAAAATGCGTCAGGTGCTGGAACAGGCGAAAAAACTGGCGATGCTCGATGCCCCGCTGCTTATCATCGGCGATACCGGCACGGGTAAAGACCTGCTGGCGCGCGCCTGCCATCTGCGCTCGGCGCGCGGCAAGAATGCCTTCCTTGGCCTGAACTGCGCCTCTTTGCCCGACGACGTGGTCGAGAGCGAGCTGTTTGGCTATGCGGCCGGCGCGTATCCCAATGCGGTTGAAGGTAAAAGGGCTTCTTCGAACAGGCCAACGGCGGTTCGGTGCTGCTCGACGAAATCGGCGAGATGTCGCCTCGCATGCAGATAAAGCTGCTGCGTTTTCTCAATGACGGCACGTTCCGCCGCGTGGGGGAAGAGCATGAGGTCAAGGTCGACGTGCGCGTCATCTGTGCCACGCAGAAGAATCTGGTAGAACTGGTGCAGCGCGGTGAATTCCGCGAAGATCTCTATTATCGTCTCAACGTGTTAACGGTGACGCTGCCGCCGCTGCGCGAACGTCCGACCGATATCATGCCGCTGGCCGAGCTGTTTGTCGCGCGCTTTGCCGATGAGCAGGGCATGTCGCGTCCGAAGCTGAATCCTCAGCTTGGCAGTTACCTTACCCACTACGGCTGGCCGGGCAACGTGCGTCAGTTGAAGAACGCCATCTATCGCGCGCTGACTCAGCTTGAGGGCAACGAGCTTCGCCCGCAGGATGTCGCGCTGCCGGACTTCGATGCGGAAGTCACCCTGGGTGAAGAGGCGCTGAA
Source organism: Rouxiella chamberiensis (assembly GCF_026967475.1). NCBI lineage: Bacteria > Pseudomonadati > Pseudomonadota > Gammaproteobacteria > Enterobacterales > Yersiniaceae > Rouxiella > Rouxiella chamberiensis. Next base: position 1,207,269 of record NZ_CP114058.1, read on the forward strand.
CGGATCTCTGGATGATATCAGCAAGCGTTTCGAGCGGTCTGTGCTGACACGGCTGTACCGCAACTATCCGAGTACCCGCAAGCTGGCGAAACGTCTTGGGGTGTCGCATACCGCCATTGCCAACAAGTTGCGCGAATACGGATTAAGTACCCGTAAGCCGGAAGGCGGCGAGGGCGAAGAGTAGCCGTTTTGTGATCTTAAGAGTGACACATAAAAAACCCGTCCATGAGACGGGTTTTTTTATGCTCGGTCGATGCCTGACTGACTGTATCAGTTCAGGGCGGCGAGTGCGGCATCGTAGTCAGGTTCCTGGCTGATTTCGCTGACCAGTTCGCTGTAGAGAACGTTGTCCTGGTTCGTCCAGAACGACCACGGCGCGTGAGGTCAATCCCGCCAGCGGACCGTCGGTGATGGCAACGCCATAAGTAGATTTGAAATCATCGCCGCGCAGCGTGGAAAGGGTCACGACGTTTTCCAACCCCTCTGCACCGCAGAAACGCGACTGAGCAAACGGCAGGTCGGAGGAGATGCACAGTACCACGGTGTTTTCGAGTTCGGCGGCCGCTTTGTTGAAGGTGCGAACGGAAGCGGCACATACGCCGGTGTCTACGCTTGGGAAAATATTCAGGACTTTGCGTTTCCCGGAGAAGCTGCTCAAGGCAACGTCAGAGAGATCTTTGGCGACCAGTGTGAAAGGTTTGGCAACGTCACCCTTTTGCGGCAGTTGGCCGGCAACGCTGACGGGATTACCTTGAAGATGTACGGTCTGAGTCATGATTTTTCCTTTATGCTCAATGGCAAGAGTAAAAACCAGTTTTACAAATTAACCCTCTAAATTCAAATTTGTTTATTAGAAGTCACTTTTTGTTCTTATCGTTGTGTTCAGGATAAAAAAAAGCCCGCCCTGAAAACAGGACGGGCTTCGCGTGCGAGGCCTGGGAGGTTACTTGACCTGCATGCCCGGCTGTGCGCCGCTGTCCGGGCTTAGCAGGAAGATATCCTTACCGCCGGGACCCGCCGCCATGACCATGCCCTGCGACACGCCGAAACGCATTTTACGCGGCGCGAGGTTGGCGACCATGATGGTCAGACGGCCTTCCAGCAGTTTAGGATCCGGATAGGCAGAGCGAATGCCGGAGAAGATCTGGCGCTTCTCTCCACCTAAATCCAGCTTCAGGCACAGCAGTTTGTCGGAACCTTCCACGAAGTCGGCGCTTTCAATCAGGGCAATACGCATATCGACCTTGGCGAAATCATCAAACGTGATGGTTTCCTGAATCGGGTCGTCGGCCAGTGGACCGGTTACCGCAGGCTGCGTGGCGGCAATATCTTCCTTCGAGGCATCAACCATTGCCGTCACTTTATCCATTTCGATACGGGTAAACAGCGCCTTGAACGGGCTGACTTTGTGGTTCAGCAGCGGTTGCGCGATGGCATCCCACGTCAGTTCGGTGTTGAGGAAGGCCTCGGTGCGCTCGGCAAGCGAAGGCAGAACCGGTTTGAGGTAGGTCATCAACACGCGGAACAGATTGATACCCATCGAGCAGATAGCCTGCAGGTCGGCGTCGCGGCCTTCCTCTTTTGCCACCACCCACGGAGCCTGTTCGTCAACGTAGCGGTTGGCAAGGTCGGCCAGCGCCATGATTTCACGGATTGCACGGCCCGACTCGCGGCTGGCAAAGGCTTCGGCGATGCTGGCCGCCGCGTCGGTAAAGGTCTTGTACAGGGCTTCGTCTGCCAGTTTGTCGGACAGTACGCCATCGAAACGCTTGTTGATGAAACCGGCATTACGCGACGCCAGATTCACCACTTTATTGACGATATCGGCATTCACGCGCTGCACGAAGTCTTCGAGGTTAAGGTCGATGTCGTCGATACGTGAGGAGAGCTTGGCGGCGTAGTAGTAGCGCAGACAGTCGGCATCCAGGTGTTTCAGGTAGGTGCTGGCCTTGATAAAGGTACCGCGCGACTTGGACATCTTCGCGCCGTTCACCGTGACATAACCGTGCACGAACAGGTTGGTCGGCTTGCGGAAGTTGCTGCCTTCCAGCATCGCCGGCCAGAACAGGCTGTGGAAATAGACGATGTCCTTGCCGATGAAGTGATAGAGCTCGGTCGTTGAGTCTTTCTTCCAGAATTCGTCGAAGTCCAGATCGGGGCGACGATCGCACAGGTTCTTGAAGGAACCCATGTAGCCGATTGGCGCGTCCAGCCAGACGTAGAAGTATTTGCCCGGGGCATCGGGGATTTCAAAACCGAAATAAGGCGCGTCGCGGCTGATGTCCCACTGTTGCAGACCCGATTCGAACCACTCCTGCATCTTGTTGGCGACCTGCTCCTGCAACGCACCGGAGCGTGTCCACGCCTGAAGCATGGCGCTGAATTCCGGCAGGTCGAAGAAGAAGTGTTCGGAGTCGCGCAGTTCTGGCGTCGCGCCCGACACGGCGGATTTCGGATCGATAAGCTCGGTCGGGCTGTAGGTAGACCCGCACACTTCGCAGTTATCGCCATACTGGTCCGGTGACTTGCACTTCGGACAGGTGCCCTTCACGAAACGATCGGGCAGGAACATGCCTTTCTCGGGATCGTAAAGCTGGGAAATGGTGCGGTTCTTGATGAAGCCATTTTCTTTCAGGCGGCTGTAAATCAGGGTCGACAACTCGCGGTTCTCTTCGCTGTGCGTAGAGTGATAGTTGTCGTAGCTGATGCCGAAACCGGCGAAATCTTTCTGATGCTCCTGGCTCATCTCCTCAATCATTTGCTCCGGCGCAATGCCCATCTGCTGAGCTTTCAGCATGATCGGGGTGCCGTGCGCATCGTCGGCGCAGATGAAGTGAGTTTGGTTGCCGCGCATTCGCTGGTAACGGACCCAGATATCTGCCTGGATGTGCTCGAGCATGTGTCCGAGGTGAATTGAACCGTTAGCATAAGGAAGTGCACAGGTTACCAAAATTTTTTCGCGACTTGAGCCATAGTTAGAGCGTGCTTTCTTTTTGAGTATTGGGCCCATGATGTTAACTCACTGCGCGGCCCTACGTAAACCTAGAGCCTTTCTGTTATGCTATTTTTATAACAGTGAGATAGCAGAATGTTCGGATGATTCTGCCCAGTAAATCCTGCTGACCAACAAAAAACCAAATAGAGATTTCAAGGAGCCGGGATGACATCACAATCCCCCCAGAACGCAACGCCCGCCGAACTGCACGCCGCTGTCAACGTGGTGCTGGCGACTTTTACCCATCCTACCCTGCAAAAAAGCCTGACGGCGCTGAAGGCGCTGCACCAGTGTGTGGTGCTGGACAACGTGCTGCACATCGAGTTGACGCTGCCCTTTGCCTGGAAGTCTGGCTTTGAACAACTCAAGTTGCTGACCACCTCCGAACTGCTGCGCGTGACCGGCACCCGGTCCGTGGAGTGGCGATTGTCCCATGATATCGTCACGCTGCGCCGTGCCAACGATAAACCGGGTATCAAGGGCGTGCGCAATATTCTGGCGATAAGCTCGGGCAAGGGCGGTGTGGGCAAATCGACGACTGCCGTCAATCTGGCGCTGGCGCTGGCGGCCGAAGGGGCGAAGGTCGGCCTGCTGGATGCCGATATCTATGGCCCGTCTGTACCGAATATGCTCGGCACGGAAGAGGAACGCCCGACTTCTCCCGATGGTCAGCATATGGCGCCGATTATGGCGCATGGACTTGCGACCAACTCGATAGGCTACTTGGTCACAGATGAAAATGCGATGGTATGGCGCGGCCCGATGGCGAGCAAGGCGCTGTTGCAGATGTTGCAGGACACGCTGTGGCCGGACCTCGACTACCTTATTCTGGATATGCCGCCGGGCACGGGCGACATTCAACTGACGCTGGCGCAAAGTGTGCCGGTGACCGGCGCGCTGGTCGTGACCACGCCGCAGGACATCGCGCTGCTCGATGCAATGAAGGGCATCGTCATGTTTGAAAAGGTCAAGGTGCCGGTGCTGGGTATTATCGAGAACATGAGCATGCACATCTGCTCGCAGTGCGGTCATCACGAGGCGATTTTCGGCACCGGCGGGGCGCAGAAGCTGGCCGAGAAATACCGCTGCGAACTGCTGGCGCAAATGCCGCTGCATATCTCGCTGCGTGAAGACCTCGACCGCGGTGAACCGACGGTTGTTGCCAATCCCGACAGCGAATTTACGGCAATCTATCGCCAGCTTGCCGCCAGGGTCGCCGCGCAGCTGTACTGGAAAGGCGATGCCATCCCGACGGAAATCGCTTTCCGCGCCGTCTAAACGCCCTTTTTTGGCGATTAATTTAAGCCAGCCAGCCGCTTAGTGGCTTTAAGGCTGGCTTCATCCATCACATATACCTATAATTGGCGCGATCAAAGCGCCATCTGGCTGCTTGCCCTTCAAACCTCCAAATCAGGTCGTTAATTTTATGTCTGACAAGTTCCATCAGTGTGTCATCGTAGGTATCGCTGGCGCATCTGCCTCTGGAAAAAGCCTTATTGCCAGTACCTTGTATCGTGAGTTGCGCGATCAGGTCGGTGACGAACATATCGGTGTAATCCCGGAAGATTGCTACTATCGGGATCAGAGTCATCTGACCATGGAAGAGCGGATTAAGACCAACTATGACCATCCGAACGCGATGGATCACAATCTGCTGTTCCAGCATCTGCAGGCGATGAAAGCAGGACAAGCCATCGAACTGCCGAGCTACAGCTTTATCGAGCACACTCGCCTTAACGAGACCGTAACCTTAGCGCCGAAAAAAGTCATTATTCTTGAAGGGATCCTGCTGCTGACCGATGTCCGTCTGCGTCAGGAAATGAATTTCTCGATCTTTGTCGATACTCCGCTGGATATCTGTCTGATGCGCCGCATGAAGCGCGACGTCAACGAGCGCGGCCGTTCCATGGATTCCGTTATGGCGCAGTATCAGAAGACCGGTTCGTCCGATGTTCCTGCAGTTCATCGAACCTTCCAAACAGTATGCCGATATCATCGTGCCACGCGGCGGCAAAAACCGCATCGCCATCGATATCCTTAAGGCAAAAATCAGCCAGTTCTTTGAATAGTAAGTATATTTACTCTATTCTTTTGAATTATCCAAATAGCTATTCACTAGCACTCTGGTAGTTGGCGTAGTTTCAGGGCGGCAAGACGTCATTATGCGATGCGCTGACCTTGTCAGCGAGTCGAAGGGCGCATCAAGGCCAGCGTCGTGACACCGCCAACTCCCGGAAGGAAAAGGAAAACACCATGAGATTATGTGACAGGGATATAGAAGCGTGGCTGGACGACGGCCGCCTCAGCATCGAACCACGGCCGCCCGTCGAGCGTATCAACGGCGCGACCATTGATGTGCGTCTTGGCAACGGCTTTCGGGTATTTCTGGGCCACAACGCGGGTTACATCGACCTGAGCGGCCCGAAACACGAAGTGGGCGCCGCGCTCGACCGCGTCATGAGCGACGAAATCGTTCTGCCCGAAGGCGAGGCATTCTTCCTGCATCCGGGCGAGCTGGCGCTGGCCGTTACGCTCGAGTCTGTCACCCTGCCAAACGATCTGGTGGGCTGGCTCGACGGTCGTTCATCGCTGGCGCGTCTTGGCCTGATGGTTCACGTGACCGCACACCGTATCGATCCGGGCTGGCAGGGCCGCATTGTGCTTGAATTCTATAATTCAGGTAAGCTGCCGTTGGCCTTGCGTCCGGGTATGTTGATTGGCGCGTTGAGCTTCGAGCCGCTTTCAGGCCCGGCGGCACGCCCGTACAACAGTCGGCAGGATGCCAAATATCGCGATCAGCAGAGTGCGGTGGCCAGCCGTATAGATAAAGACTGATACGTTCTGGCAGGATGCGAGAGCAGGCAAACTACAAGAGGATGGCATGAAGAGATTAGTGACAACGTTGGTTATTTTGCTGGTGGTAGTTATTGCCGGTATGACCTCGCTGGTTTTTTGATCAACCCGAATGACTTTCGTAACTACATGGTCAATCGCGTTGAACAGAGAAGCGGTTACAAATTGGCAATCGACGGCGATCTTCGCTGGCATGTCTGGCCCCAGCTGAGCATTTTGGCGGGGCAAACCTCTCTGACGGCACCGGGCGCGAAAGACCCGGTGGTCAGCGCAGAGAACATGCGTCTCGACGTCCGCCTTCTGCCTTTGCTCTCACATAAGCTTTCAGTCAAGCAGGTGATGCTGAAAAGCGCCGTCATCCGCCTGACGCCAGACAGCGAAGCCAATGAACCCGATGCCCCGATTGCTCCGGCCAGTTCCGGCAGTCAGCCGTCGGACGATGCCGAACAGGGGTGGAAATTCGATATCGGCCGCCTGAGCGTGGTCGACAGTCTGCTTATCTGGCAGCGCGGTGACAGTTACCCGGTCAATGTGCGTGATATCAATTTGCAGATGGATCAAAACGATCATCAGCAGGCAACGGTTCAGCTTTCGAGCCGCATCAACCGTGATCAACGCGACCTGTCGCTGAGTCTCAATGCCACCCTCGACATGCAGAACTATCCGCGACAGTACGCGGCCAACATCTCCACTCTGACCTATAAACTCAGCGGGGCCGATGTGCCGCCCAACGGGATTAGCGGGCAGGGCAGCCTACAGGCGAAATATCTGCAAAACAGCAATACGCTGACGCTGAACAAACTGGCGCTGACGGCCAACCAGAATCAACTCACCGGCAGCGGGCAGGCTATCCTGGACGATGTGCCGACCTATCAGTTGAGCCTGCAATCCGACAAGATGGATCTCGACGCCATTTCCGGCTGGCAGGCCAGCGGCACCGACAGTACGGTGCAGAAGGGACAGGCTGTCACCTCGGCACCGGTTATCGCTCACGATATGGACAGCCAGCAAAACAGCCTGTCACTGCTCAATGGTTTTAATGCGCAACTTGCCCTCAAGGCTATTGATCTCACTTATCGCGGTTTGAAAATCCAGAACCTCGACCTGCAGGCGGTGAACCGTGAAGGCAATGTCCGTCTTTCTACGCTGACCGGCAGTCTCGGGCAGGGCACGTTCTCGTTGCCGGGTACGCTAAATGCCACTGGAAAACGTCTGGTGGTGAACTTTACCCCTGACATCAAGAACATCGAACTCAGCGATTTGCTGCGGGCCTACAATCTGCCCAAAGCCATGTCGGGCAGTTTCAGCATGCAGGGTAATTTGAGCGGCAACGGCCTCTCGATGAACGATTTCAACAGCAACTGGCAGGGCGACGCGCAAATGTCGATGGCCGATGCGCATCTCAACGGATTGAATATCCAGCAGCTTATCCAGCAGGCGGTCACCCGCAACAGCAATCGGGTTCAGGGAATGGAACGTTATAATACCTACTCCAACATCCGCCAGTTGAGCGCGCATGGCGCTCTGCGTAGTGGAGTGCTGGACTTGAACAATCTGGCGGCAGAGTCGGATATGATCAACGCCAAGGGCGCAGGGCAGGTGAATTTCCCGGGTGAACAGGTCGACATGAACCTGCTGGTGAGAGTGACCGGCGGCTGGCAGGGCGACAATGCGCTGATTGCCACGCTGCAAAAAACCGATATTCCGCTGCGCGTCTTCGGCCCCTGGAAGAAGCTCAACTACGAGCTGAAAGCCGATCAGGTCCTGCGCCAGCAACTGCAAAAAGATGCTCGCAGCGCTATTCAGAACTGGATAGACAAGAATGCGGACAACAAGCAGCTGCAAGACGGCAAATCGCTGTTAAAGAGATAATCGACGAACAAGCCTATCGTGTTTTGTCCGGGATGGCACAGTCTGTCCCGGGCAAAACAAGCCAGCTATCGCTGATAGCGCCTTCCTGCCAGAACACTTCACTCTGATTCGAAAATCCCCCTGTCTAGGTTGCCAGACGGACTGCATCAACGCGCTGCATCGCTTTGCCAAAACAGCAGGCGAGCCGAGACTTCGGCCGCCTGCAAATTTTAGACTTCGTAATCGGGTTCGAGGGTCTTGAGCGGGGTGATTTTTACCTTGAGTATGCGGTGGCTGTTCACCTCGAGCGGTTCAAAGAGGTAGTTGTCGATGTGCAGCTGCGTGCCTTCCTGCGGAATATTTTGGGCGTACTCCATCAACAGACCGGCGATAGTGTGGTATTCGCGTTTTTCATCGATGGGCAGCGGAATATACATCACCAGATCGTCGAGCGGCATGTAGCCGTTGGCAATCCAGCTGCCGTCTTCCAGTTGCACAATGTCATGCCGCGCGTCCAGCGTCGCGGAAGATTCCGGCATACTGCCGGCGATGGTTTCCATGACATCCGTCAGCGTAACGATGCCTTCCACCGATCCAAACTCGTCGACCACAAAGGCGAAATGCGTCTTGGCCTGCTTGAACTGCTCCAGAGCCGCCAGCAGAGAGAGCTGCTCCGGAAAGATGAGCGGCTGTTTGACGATAGCCTTGAGATTCAATTTATTGTGCAGCAACTGCTGGCGGAGCAGATCCACGACATGGATAACCCCGAGTGGCGAGTCGGTCGAACTGTTTTCGGTAACCAGCATGCGCGTGTGGCTGTTTTCGGCAATCCGATGCGTCAGCACGTCAAGCGGTTCGCTCAGCTCAAGGTTGTCGACGTCGTGGCGCGAGGTCATGACGCTGCTCACCGAACGTTGCGCCAACCCCAATACCCGCTCAATCATATGCCGTTCCTGCTGATTGAAGATGGCATCTTCTTCCTTGGCGATATCGGCAATCATGTTCGATGAATGGGCGTCCAGCTCGGCATCGTCATGCTTGCCGCGCAGCACGCGCAAGACCGTTTCGGCGGTGCGCTCGCGCAGGAACGGCGGGAAGACAGAAAACGGCGGCGGTTGAACTGCGCCCACTGGTTCAGCATCTCGATGATGACCGAGAAGCCAATCGCGGCATAAAGATAGCCTTTCGGAATATGATAACCAAAGCCTTCGGCTACCAGACTGAAACCTATCATCAGCAGGAAGCTTAAACAGAGAATAACGATGGTCGGGTGGTCATTGACGAATCGGGTTAGCGGACGACTGGCGAGCAGCATCAAGCCGATGGCAATACACACGGCGGCCATCATGACGGGCAGGTGGTCGACCATGCCGACCGCAGTGATCACCGAGTCGAGAGAGAAGACGGCGTCGAGCACCACTATCTGCGCCACAACGGGCCAGAAGCGCGCGCGGCTTCCCTGCTGACCATTGTCTTCGTCTTTACCTTCAAGCCTTTCGTTGAGTTCCGTGGTGGCCTTGAACAACAGAAAGAGGCCCCCGGTCAACATAATCAGGTCGCGTGCGCTGAAGCCGTGCGAAAAGAGAGTGACGAGAGGGCGCGTCAACGTTGAAAGCCACGAGATGGAGGCCAGCAGCAGCAGGCGCATCACCAGAGCCAGCAACAGACCGGTCACACGGGCGCGTTCACGCTGACTTCTGGGCAGTTTATCGGCAAGAATAGCGATAAAAATCAGGTTATCGATGCCCAGAACGATTTCGAGCACTACCAGGGTAGCCAGCCCGGCCCAGATTGACGGATCGGCGATCCATTCCATAATGCGTTTTAACCTTGAATGCGCGGCGAAGTCCGCTCAGTGAATAATGGCCGCTGCACCGGTAAAATTCAAATTTAAAATCAGTAGGCTAGCGTGTTAAGGGCAAGACTCGGCGGTGTATAAAAAATAGAGCGCTTTTGTTCAAAAACGCACCGATTAGTAGGTAACAATCTTAAATTGAAGGGTTTAAGTTACTGTCTTGCTTAAGATGCTGCTATCTTACTAAACGAAACCATTATGTTAATAAGAATTGAAAGTACAGTTATTAAGCAGCAGTAAGCCAACATCTTTATGCAGAAAGGGACCTGGCATTTCGGCCCTGTTCAAACCAAGACGAAGGTCTATACTTTGCTTAAGTGATTAGGGCGTGGTAACAATTCCTTAAGTTAATTCGGTGCAATGCCTTGTTGTCCAGACGCATTGTTGCTGGCTGAAATTTTATCTCACGGTGTTGAGGAGTATCTCTTACAATGTTAAAAGCTGTTATCCCTGTAGCTGGCCTGGGTACCCGTATGTTGCCTGCAACAAAAGCAATTCCGAAAGAAATGCTGCCGATTGTTGACAAGCCACTGATCCAGTACATCGTGAACGAATGTGCTGCCGCCGGCATTAAAGAAATCATTCTGGTGACCCACTCTTCCAAGAATGCCATCGAAAACCACTTTGATACCTCCTTTGAACTTGAAAGCATGCTGGAATCCCGCGTCAAGCGCCAGTTGCTCGAAGAGATCCAGTCTATCTGCCCGAAAGGCGTAACCATCATGAACGTGCGTCAGGGCCAGTCCAAAGGTCTGGGTCACGCGGTTCTGTGCGCTCGTCCGCTGATTGGTGATGCACCTTTCGCCGTTATCCTGCCTGATGTGCTGATGGACGAAGTTTCCTGCGATCTGCGCAAGGACAACCTGGCCGCGATGCTGCGCCGTTTCGAAGAAACCGGCAACAGTCAGGTTATGGTAGAAGAAGTGCCGGAAGAAGATGTCTCCAAATACGGTGTGGTCGACTGTAACGGCGTTGAAGGCGAACCGGGTAAAAGCATCCCGATGAAAGCCATCGTCGAGAAGCCGGATCGTAAAGACGCGCCTTCCAACCTGGCCGTAGTTGGCCGCTATGTCTTCAACGAAGATATCTGGCCTCTGCTGGCGGTAACTCCTTACGGCGCGGGCAACGAGATCCAGCTGACCGATGCCATCGCGTTGCTGATGAAAAAAGAAACCGTTGAAGCCTTCACCATGACCGGTCGTTCACACGACTGCGGTGACAAGCTGGGCTACATGAAAGCTTTCGTCGAGTACGGCATTCGTCACAAAGGGACCGGCGCGGCATTCAAAGAGTGGCTTGAAGAATTTACCGCTAAATAAGTTCGCTGTTTTGTCGAATCATGGAAAGCTCTCTTCACTGGGCTTTCCTTTTTTCATTTATAAGACGTGTGAATTGACCATTTTTAATGCGATGACGGTCGAACGTTCGACCTCGCGCTGGGTCCTGAACCACGTAAAAATCGAGCGCCCTGACTTTCTAGAGGAACCGAGAGCGTTCTTGAAGAAAATCAACAAAGGTAGTGGTAATATACGGGCTTCATTGTTATCAGTGGTGAGGTAACAGTTATTAATTACCTGATATTCATTGATTTATCGGGTTGCCCTCGGGCCGGAAATTCGCAGCCGTCACTACAGCATTCAACGACAATTTTTTGGTACTTTGGTTGCTACACGCCAAGGGCGGTAGCATGCCAATTGCATACGAAATTATTCAACTTTCCGTTAGTCGCTATATTTGAAAATTTAGCAATTCTGTAAGGATTAAAAAAATGATACTACCGGTCATTATGGCGGGCGGCACTGGGAGTCGTTTATGGCCAATGTCGCGTGAGATGTACCCTAAGCAATTTCTGAGATTGCACAGCAAGAATTCAATGCTGCAGGAAACCCTGTTGCGTTTGAATGACTTGAGTGTGAGTGAGCCGGTAGTTATCTGTAATGAAGAGCATCGCTTTTTAGTCGCGGAGCAGTTGCGCGAAATCAATAAGCTCTCCAACAATATTATTCTTGAACCGATGGGCCGCAACACCGCGCCCGCCATCGCGCTTGCCGCAATCAACGCGGTGAAAGACGGCAACGATCCCGTGATGCTGGTTCTGGCCGCCGATCACGTTATCAATAACGTTGACGCCTTCCACGTTGCCATCGAAAAAGCCATTCCTTTCGCCGAAGCGGATCGTCTGGTGACCTTTGGTATCGTTCCTACGGGTCCGGAAACCGGCTACGGCTATATTCAGCGCGGCGAGTTGATTGGCGAAAATAACGAAGGCTATAAAGTTAAATGCTTCGTGGAAAAGCCAAATAAACCGACGGCCGAAAGTTATATCGAAACCGGCGACTACTATTGGAATAGCGGAATGTTTATGTTCCGCGCGAAACGTTATTTGCAGGAACTGAAAAAATTCCGTCCAGATATTCTGGAAGCCTGTGAATTGGCGCTTTCGCAAACCAATGTAAACTCTGATTTTATTTCCGTCGATAAAGAAACCTTTGCCAATTGCCCGGATGAGTCGATTGATTATGCGGTCATGGAAAAAACCCATGACGCCATGGTGGTACCTCTGTCGGCAGAGTGGAGCGACGTCGGGTCATGGTCGGCACTGTGGGAAGTAAACAGCAAAGACGACGCGGCCAATGCGCTTACCGGCGACGTCTTCCTGCACAACACCAACAATTGCTACATCAACACCGATGAAAAACTGGTCGCTGCCATTGGTGTCGATAATCTGGTCATCGTCAACACCAAAGACGCCGTGCTGGTCATTGATAAATCTCAAGTCCAGGACGTAAAACGCGTTGTAGAATTCCTTAAAGAGAACGAGCGTAGCGAATATCGTCACCACCGCGACATTTACCGTCCGTGGGGCCGCTGTGATGCCGTGGTCGCCGAAGACCGCTTCAACGTTAACCGCATTACGGTGATCCCGGGCGGCAGTTTCTCTCTGCAAATGCACCATCATCGCGCGGAGCACTGGATTATTCTCGCCGGAACGGCGAAGGTCACCATCGGTGAAAAAACCTTCCTGCTGACGGAAAACCAGTCCACCTTTATTCCGATCGGGTCATTACACAAGTTGGAAAACCCCGGCAAGATCCCGCTTGAGCTACTCGAAATCAGCTCGGGTTCCTATTTGGGTGCCGATGACGTAGTGCGTATCCAGGATCAGTACGGTCGCTATAATATCCAGCCGTAATCAAGATTATGAGGCAAGAATGAGTACACTGAGTTGTTTCAAAGCTTATGACATTCGCGGAAAACTGGGCGAAGAGTTAAATACCGATATTGCCTACCGTATTGGCCGTGCATTCGGTGAATACCTCAAACCCGAAAAAGTGGTATTGGGCGGCGATGTCAGGCTGACCAGCGAAGAACTGAAACTGGCCCTGGCCAACGGCCTGATGGACGCGGGCACCGATGTGTACGACATTGGCGTGAGCGGCACCGAAGAGGTCTATTTCGCGACTTTCCATCTGGATATGGACGGCGGCATCGAAGTGACTGCAAGCCATAACCCGATGAACTACAACGGCATGAAGCTGGTGCGCAAGAATTCGCAGCCTATCAGCGGCGACACCGGCCTGCTGGATATCAAAAAACTGGCCGAGCAGAATACCTTTGCCGCAGTCGATGACGCCAAACGGGGCGCGTATCAGAAAATCGATATTCTCGAGCACTATGTGGATCACCTGCTGAGCTATATCGATGCCGCAGCCCTGAAGCCGATGAAACTGGTTATCAACTCGGGTAACGGCGCAGCAGGTCACGTCATTGACGAGATAGAGCGTCGTTTCAAACGCGACAACGTGCCCGTGACCTTTATCAAGGTCCACAACGAGCCAAACGGCAATTTCCCCAATGGGATCCCTAATCCATTACTGCCGGAATGCCGTGCCGATACCGCCGATGCAGTCAAAGCGCACAAAGCGGATATGGGCATTGCCTTTGACGGTGATTTCGACCGCTGCTTCTTCTTCGATGCCGACGGCGAATTCATCGAAGGCTACTATATTGTCGGCCTGCTGGGTCAGGCGTTCCTCGAAAAGAATCCGGGCCAAAAGATTATTCACGACCCGCGCCTGACCTGGAACACGCAAGATATTGTGACCCAGTCCGGCGGCGTGCCAATTATGTCGAAAACCGGCCATGCGTTTATCAAAGAGCGTATGCGTCTGGAAGATGCCATTTATGGCGGCGAGATGAGTGCGCACCACTATTTCCGTGATTTTGCCTATTGCGACAGCGGCATGATCCCGTGGTTGCTGGTGGCCGAGCTCGTTTCCGTGAAAGGCCATTCTCTTAGCAGCATGGTAAAAGACCGCATGGCGGCCTTCCCGGCGTCGGGCGAGATTAACCGTAAAGTCGTCGGGGCCGCAGAAGTCATCGGTCAAATCCGCGCCGTATACGAGAAAGATGCGGTAAATGTGGATTTCACCGACGGCATCAGTATTGAATATGCTGACTGGCGCTTCAACCTTCGCTCGTCGAATACCGAAACCCGTGGTTCGTTTAAACGTCGAATCTAAAGAGGACATTGCGCTAATGAAACAGAAAACGGCGGAAATCCTGCAGTTATTGGGTGGTGAGGCGCTGTGAAAGATTTGTTATTAGCTATCTATCGCTATCGTGGTTTTATTATCAGCAGTGTAAAGCGAGACTTTCAGTCTCGCTACCAGACAAGCATGCTGGGCGCTCTGTGGCTGGTGCTTCAACCTCTCGCCATGATTCTGGTTTATACGCTGGTATTTTCGCAGGTCATGCAGGCAAAAATGCCGGGTGAAATCGGTCCCTTCGCCTACAGTATCTACCTGTGTTCCGGCGTACTGACCTGGACTCTGTTTACCGAGATTATCGATAAAAGCCAGAATGTTTTTATTGCCAACTCCAACCTGATTAAAAAGCTGAATTTCCCGAAAATCTGCCTGCCGATTATCGTGGTACTTTCGGCGGTCATGAACTTCCTGATTATATTCAGCCTGTTCGTTATTTTCCTGCTGATTAGCGGCAGTTTCCCCGGCACCTTATTCCTGGCCATTATTCCGCTGCTGTTTATTCAGTTGCTGTTCTCGGTCGGACTTGGGATGATTTTCGGCGTCATGAATGTCTTCTTCCGCGACGTCGGTCAGTTTGTCAGCGTGTTATTGCAGTTCTGGTTCTGGTTTACCCCTGTCGTTTATGTTCTCAGCGCCTTGCCAAGCTGGGCACACAACGTACTTATGTATAATCCGATGGCGCGTTTAATGGCGGCCTATCAGTCTATCTTCGCCTATCAGAAGATGCCGGACTGGGTATCTTTATGGCCGGTGCTGTTGTTGGGGATTATCTTTTGTGCGTTAGGAATGCGCCTGTTCAGGAAGCATTCTGCAGACATGGTGGATGAATTATAATGAGCTATATTTCTGTTGATAAAGTAGGCAAGGCCTACAAACAGTATCCCTCTAAATCTGCCCGTCTGGTCGAGTGGTTGTCGCCTACCAAGAAACAGCATCACAAACTCAAATGGATCCTTAACGATATTTCGTTTGTGGTGAAGCCCGGTGAGGCGGTCGGTATTATCGGAATCAACGGCGCAGGGAAAAGTACGCTGCTTAAACTGATTACCGGGACGGCAAAACCGACTACGGGCGAAATCCGCCTTGAAGGCCGCGTGGCGGCGATGCTCGAGTTGGGAATGGGTTTCCACCCGGACTTTACCGGCAGACAGAATGCGTATATGTCCGGTCAGCTACTGGGTATGACGTCTCAGCAGATCACCGACCTGATGCCCGAAATCGAAGAGTTTGCCGAAATCGGCGACTATATCGACGAGCCGGTGCGCGTTTATTCCAGCGGCATGCAGGTGCGTCTTGCCTTCAGTATTGCTACAGCTATTCGTCCGGATATTCTGATTGTTGACGAAGCCCTCTCGGTCGGCGATGCCTATTTCCAGCACAAGAGTTTTGCCCGTATTCGCGAATTCCGCGAGCAGGGTACGACCCTGTTGCTGGTGTCTCACGACAAAACCGCCATACAGTCCATTTGCGATCGCGCCATTTTGTTGAATAAGGGACGCATCGAGAAGCAGGGTAATCCGGAAGAAATTATGGATTACTACAATGCTATGCTGGCCGAAAAATCCGGCAACCCTGTAACGATTCGCCAGGAGCAGACCGAAAGCGGTCAGGTTCAGACCATTTCCGGTAACGGCGATGCGACAGTCTCGGCTATTTCACTCATCAACAGCAGCGGAAAAGTGTCGGAGAATATCGGTGTCGGTGATCTTGTTACTCTGAAGATTGATGTCGATGTGCATCGACCAATCCGAGAGCTGGTACTTGGGTTCCAGATTAAAGACCGTCTCGGACAAGTGGTATTTGGCACCAACTCCTACCACATGAAAGCCATTGTCAATGATTTGCCGGCGGGCCAGAAGGTTACCTTCAACTATAAATTCCCGATGAATATCGGTGAGGGTAACTTTTCCGTGGCAACCGCGCTGCACGATCGCGACACGCACATCAACAACAACTTCGAGTGGCGGGATCTGGCCCTGGTGTTCAATGTTATCAACATTGACAGGTCAACCTTTATGGGAGTGTCGTGGTTGCAAACGGAGCTAGAGTGTACTTATGAAAGATAGTTTTTATAGCGCATTTGAAAAGAAGTACCGTGGTTCCCGTGAGCAAATCGGGGCGCGGCTTGAAGCTTATATTCCAACCATCGCGCCATTGCTGGACATTTACCCGCAGGCCAGCGCACTGGATTTAGGCTGCGGTCGTGGTGAATGGCTGGAAATGGTCTCCAAAATGGGCTTCGATGCCCGCGGTGTCGACCTCGATGAAGGCATGCTGTCTTATTGCACCGAACTGAATCTCAAAGCAGAAAAAGCCGAAGCGATTGCCAGCCTCAAAGCGTTGCCGGATGAATCGATAGCCCTTATCTCGTCGTTTCATCTGGTCGAGCACATCGGATTCGAGAATGTGCGCAGTCTGATTAACGAGTCGCTGCGCGTACTGAAACCGGGTGGCCTGCTGATTCTTGAAACGCCGAAACGCTGAAAACCTGCAGGTCGGCACGCACACTTTCCATCTTGATCCCACGCACGACAAACCGATTCCGCATCAGCTTTTGGAGTTTGTGGCAGAGTATGCAGGGTTCCACCGCACCAAGATTATGCGTTTGCAGGAACCTGGGCATATCAGTCTGGAAAACGAACAGTTTTCACTCACCGACGTCTTGCTGTCTGTCAGCCCGGACTACAGCGTTGTCGCGCAGAAAGTGGCAGACGAGGCTATTCTTGCTCAGTTTGATACGCCTTTTGCAACGCGATACGGGGTGTCACTTATCGAGATGGCCAATGCCTACGATGACAGGATACAACACAAAGAGGACGCTCAGTTGGCTCGTGTACAGACCATGCAAGAAGAGATAACGGAACTGAAAACCAATCTGGATAGGGTGGAATCTTTCAGTTCGAGCGGCGTGCTGGAAGCCAAAATTCGTCTCGAATATGAAAATCAGCAACTCGCGTTGGCCAATAAAAAGCTCGAGACTGAAAAAGCCCAGCTCAAAGCGGCGCTCGAGCTTGAAAGGGATGAACTGGAAGCCGCGCTGGGTTTCAAAAACAACCAGATTAAAGCTGCGCTCGAAAGCGAAAATGAGCAGCTCAAGGCCGCGCTGGAACAGAAAACCCGCGAATACATTGACGTCAGTACCGCGCATCACCATGTCGTGTACAGCCGTTCGTGGAAGATGACCAAACCCTATCGTTTCGCAGGCCAACAGTTCAGATACGTTGCCCAGCATGGTCCGGTCAATCGCTCCAAACAGATTATCAAGCGCATCCTCGTCGCACTGAACCACAGGCTCAATCGCTATCCCGATATTAAAGCGAAGCTGGTCAAGGGTGTGAAAAAAGCCGGTCTCGAGAAAATCGCCCGACGTATTTATGTGAAGGCGCAAAGTACTCCTCATGTTGTTTCAACCGCTGAAGTCTTACAGCATCAGGATCTCGTGAATCAACTCCACGATCCTGCGTTGCTCCCGGTTGAAGTTAAAGAAATATTCTCGAAGCTTAAATAAAGATAATTTGAGGAAAGATACTTTGCATATTTTAATTGACCTTCAAGGTTGTCAATCTGAAAGTCGCTTGCGTGGAATAGGGCGTTACAGTGTTTCTCTCACCAAGGCGCTCATCCGCATTGCTCCGCAGCATAAAATTTCTATTCTAATTAACGGCATGTATGATATCGATAATATCAATGCCGTTAAAAAGCTTTATCGCGATGTGATTGACCCGGCCGATATGTATATATTCTCTGCGCATATGCCGACCAATTACAGCGACACGACAAACCACGGCCGTTTGAAAGCCGCACAGATTAACCGCGATCACGCAATTGCCAATATTAATCCCGATATTGTTTTTGTGACCTCTTTCTTTGAAGGTTTTTCAGATAATTTCGTGGTGTCGATTCCTGAATCCAAACATTCATGGAAGAGCTTCTGCATTTGTTATGACCTGATCCCGCTGATTAACCCTGCCGTCTATCTTAGCGATGCGTTAT
Source organism: Rouxiella chamberiensis (assembly GCF_026967475.1). Taxonomy (NCBI): domain Bacteria; kingdom Pseudomonadati; phylum Pseudomonadota; class Gammaproteobacteria; order Enterobacterales; family Yersiniaceae; genus Rouxiella; species Rouxiella chamberiensis. The sequence continues at coordinate 1,225,366 of NZ_CP114058.1, forward strand.
TCAAGCAGTTCTACATGAGCAAGATTAAAGAATACGAGAATTACGACGGCGTGCTGGCTATCTCTTATTCTGTGGTTGAGGAAGTTAAAAAACATACGCAGGTCGTGCCGGAAAAAGTAGTGCATATTTCTTCTGCGGTAGACGACGAATTCCATGTTTTGGGATTAAGTGACGTCGAACGCGATGCACTGCGAGCTAAATATCATATTCCGGGCGATTTCCTGATGACCATCGGGGTCGTTGAACCGCGCAAGAATATCGATGCGCTGATCGAAGCCTACGGTTTGCTGCCGGAAGGTGTGCGTGCGCAATATAGCCTGGTGCTGGCCTGTCAGATTAAGCCGCACAACCGCACCTATCTGCTGGAAGTGGCCAGGAAGCATGGCGTGCCGATGGAGCAAATCGTCTTTACCGGTTATCTCTCCGATGAAGACCTGATTGGCCTTTACAATATTTGTCGACTGTTTGTTTTCCCGTCATTGCATGAAGGCTTTGGCCTGCCTCCGCTTGAAGCGATGAAATGCGGTGCGGCGACCATTACCTCCAATGCCACCAGCCTGCCGGAAGTCATGGGGTGGGAAGCCGGGATGTTTGACCCTCGCGATACCCGCGCAATGGCGGCGCTCATGGAGCGCGCGTTGACCGATGAAGCTTTCCACGCCGAACTGGTCACTCACGCCACCCAGCAGGCAACCAAATTCTCCTGGGAGCGCAGCGCCGAGCTTTCACTGGCTGCCTTTGAACAAGCGCTGGCAGCGCCCGCTGAAATCGAACCGGTTTCCAACGCGGTAAGTCTTGACCACGCGATTGAACATATCAACGCCATTCCGGCGTTTACGGAAGAAGACCGGCTTGGAACGGCCTGGGCCTTGGCTCAGAACAGCTTTGCCCGCCACAAGAAAAAACTGCTGGTGGATGTCTCGGTGCTGGTCGAACACGACGCCGGAACCGGTATTCAGCGTGTTGCGCGTAGTGTGTTGTCTTGTCTGCTGGAAATGAATCTGCCGGACTACGACGTGCGCCCGGTTTATTGCCATATGGGCAAGAACTACCATTACGCCAATACCTATCAGGACCGCAAGTTTGGTTCGCACCACGGCGAAGATGACGCGGTACTGTTCTGCAAGGGCGACCTGCTGCTGGTGCTGGACCTTACGGCGCACCTGTTCCCTTATCTGAATACGCAGCTCGACAAAATTCGCCGCACCGGGACCCAGGTCCACTTTGTGGTGTATGACATTATTCCGATTTCGCAGCCAAAATGGGCCGCGGAGAGCATTCAGCAAGTGTTCCCGGGGTGGCTGGCCTCTCTGGCTCAGCATGCCGACGGTATCGTCTGCATCTCCAACAGTGTCGCGAACGAAGTGCGCACCTGGCTCGACGAGCAGCGTGACAGCATTCCCGTCAACCCTTACCTGACGGTAAAAAACTTCCTGCTCGGTGCGGATCTCGACGCCAGTATGCCAAGCAAGGGCATGCCGGAAAACGCGGCACAGATTCTGGCGACCATGAAGCAGAACGACTCGTTCCTGATGGTCAGTACCGTCGAGCCACGCAAGGGATATCAGCAGGCCTTCGAAGCCTTCGACCTCCTTTGGCGTCGGGGCGTCAAGTGCAATCTGATTATCGTCGGCAAGCAGGGCTGGGCCGTTGAAGAATTGGTCGAGAGAATCCGTAACCATCCTGAACTGGACAAACAACTGTTCTGGTTGAACGGAATAAGCGACGAATTCCTTGAAATGCTGTATGCCCAGTCGAGCGCGTTGCTGGTGTCATCTTTTGCCGAAGGTTTCGGCCTGCCGGTGATTGAAGCGGCGCAGAAAAATTTACCGGTCATTATTCGTGATATTCCGGTATTCCGTGAAATCGCGGGCGATCATGCGACCTACTTCAACGGGTCAGATCCGGCCATTCTGAGCGATGCCATCGTAACCTGGATTGAGCAGGCCAAGACCGGAAACATCCCTCGGTCTTCGGATATCAACTGGTTGACATGGCGCGAAAGCACGGAATTACTGGTCAGGCAATTGCCTTTATAAGCATGACGACTGACTCCCTGCGTGACGAGTTTCCCGCGCGCCAGGATCACGATATGAATGCAATCCCTTAATCGCCCGCCCCTTATAGGGCGGGGTCGAGCGAGGGCATAAAGGTGTTAACCATGAAGCTAGTCTTTGCGTCAGACTGCATAAAGTATCCCCTGACCGGGATTGGGCGTTATGCGCTGGAGTTAGCCACGCAGCTTGAAACCCGCAGCGACATTACCTCGCTGCGTTATCTCAACGGACGAACACTGGTAGAAAAGTTGCCCGTGCCGGTCGAGAGCGGTGAGGTCGAGCCGAAGATGCGGGGCATGTTACGCAAGAATCCGTTGATTACCGGAGCCTATCGGTTTGTCTACCCGTGGCTCAAGTCGCGCACCTTGAAGCAGGCCGAAGGGGCTATATTTCATTCACCCAACTACTTTTTGCCGCCAAGCGTTGACCGCGCCATCGCGACGTTTCATGACCTGTCGATTTTTACCTGGCCCGAGTGTCATCCCGCCGACCGTATCGCATTTATGCGCAAGGAATTATTGCTGTCGCTGCGTCGTGCGCAACGGCTGGTGACTATCTCGGAATTCTCGCGACAGGAGATAGCCAGCTATTTCAATTATCCGCTGGATAAAATCGATATGGCGCCCCTGGCGAGCAGCGGTCAGTTTTATGCACGCTCGAGCGCAGAAACAGCCGATCTCATGCGTCGACTGGGTTTGAAACATGGTCACTATTGCCTGTATACGGGCACTATCGAGCCACGTAAAAATATTGGCACACTTCTGGATGCCTATGAGAAATTACCGATTTCACTCAGGGCGCACTATCCGCTAGTGTTATGCGGATATTCAGGATGGGGCAGCGAGGCGATTCACCAGCGCTTTGAGCGCGGCGAGCGCGAAGGGTGGATCAAGTATCTGGGCTATATGGCTTCGCAGGATCTGCCGTTGCTGTTTGCCGGCGCGCGTGCGTTTTTGTTCCCTTCGCTTTATGAAGGTTTTGGCTTGCCGGTTCTTGAAGCCATGTCTTCCGAAGTGCCTGTGGTGTGCTCGAATGCGGCTTCATTACCCGAGGTCGTGGGCGAGGCGGCACTGGTTTGTGAACCTCTCGATGTCGAGGGGTTTACTCAGGCGATTCAGCGCGCGATTGAAGACACGGTCTGGCGCAGTGAGGCCATCACCGCCGGACTTCATCAGGCCGGAGGGTTCTCCTGGGCACATTGTGCGGACGAGACTCTCAAGGCTTATAAAAAGCTGTAAAAATCCGATTTTATTATCGCTTTGCCTGCGTCACACTCTTGCTCCTCGGCAAAAGAAAAATCGTCATGCAAAGGGAATTGTTGTACCGATTTACGCTGAAAGTACTCAACAACTTATTAATGCACTTTTGATTGATAATCAATAAACTATAACATTTGTAAACCTAGATGGATTTCATGATGACTAATAAAGTAGCGATTATTACGGGTATTACCGGACAAGATGGCGCGTATTTGGCTGAGCTTCTGCTGGAGAAAGGCTATACCGTTTACGGAACCTACCGCCGTACCAGTTCTGTTAACTTCTGGCGTATCGAAGAACTGGGAATTAAAGGTAATCCTAACCTGCATCTGACCGAATATGACCTGACCGACCTGTCAGCCAGCATCCGTCTGCTGCAAAACACGGGTGCTACCGAGGTGTACAACCTGGCCGCACAGAGCTTCGTGGGCGTGTCCTTCGAACAGCCTATCACCACGGCCGAAATTACCGGTCTGGGTGCGGTAAACCTGCTGGAAGCGATTCGTATCGTTAATCCGAAAGCCCGTTTCTATCAGGCATCCACTTCCGAGATGTTCGGCGAAGTCCAGGCAATTCCTCAGAAGGAAGACACGCCTTTCTACCCGCGCAGCCCATACGGCGTAGCAAAACTGTACGCACACTGGATGACCATCAACTACCGCGAAAGCTACGACATCTTTGCGTCAAGCGGCATTCTGTTCAACCACGAATCTCCACTGCGTGGTCAGGAATTCGTTACCCGTAAAATCACCGATTCCGTGGCGAAAATCCATCTGGGCAAACTGGACGTGCTCGAGCTGGGTAACATGGATGCCAAACGTGACTGGGGCTTCGCCAAAGAGTACGTTGAAGGCATGTGGCGCATGCTGCAGGCCGACAAACCAGACACCTTCGTGCTGGCGACCAACCGTACCGAAACCGTGCGTGATTTCGTCTCCATGGCGTTCAAGGCAGCAGGCATCACTCTGCGCTTTGAAGGCGAAAACGAGAACGAAGTAGGTATCGACACCGCAACCAACAAAACGCTGGTGAAAGTGAATCCTAAGTTCTACCGTCCTGCGGAAGTCGAGCTGCTGATCGGCGACCCGGCAAAAGCGAAGGAAGTGCTGGGCTGGGAACCAAAAACCAACCTCGAGCAGCTGTGCAAAATGATGGTTGAAGAAGATCTGCGTCGCAACAAACAGGGCTTCTCCTTCTAATGACAACAAATGGCAAAATAGCTTTAATCACCGGGATTAAGGGATTTACAGGCCATTTCATGGCAGCCGAGTTATCGGCTGCCGGATACCAGGTTCATGGCCTGGGCACGCAGCCATCCCCATCGCTGGTTAACTATGCCGTCGCCGATCTGACCGATTTCGAGGCGACGAAATCCATTATAGAAAGCATCAAACCCGATGTTGTCGTGCATCTGGCCGCAATAGCCTTTGTAGGCCACGCCGACATCAACGCTTTCTACAACGTGAATGTGTGCGGCACCCGCAATCTGTTGCAGGCACTGGTTGAATGCTCGCATCAACCCGAAGCCGTGCTCATTGCCAGCAGCGCCAATGTCTATGGCAACGCGGCAGAAGGGCGGTTGAGCGAAGAGACCGAGCTGAACCCTGCCAACGATTATGCCGTCAGTAAAATTGCCATGGAGTACGTGGCTAAGCTTTACGCGAGCAAATTGCCGATTATCGTTACACGTCCGTTTAACTATACCGGTGCAGGGCAGGCGAACAATTTCCTGATCCCGAAAATCGTCGATCACTTCAAGAGACGTTCTCCGACCATCGAGTTGGGCAATATCGATGTGTGGCGCGATTTCTCCGATGTCAGATATGTTACGGCCGTTTATCATGCGTTGATCAACGCGCAGGCTTTTGGCGGCACCTATAATGTGGCTTCCGGCGAAATGTATTCGCTGCGTGACGTGATTTCGCTTTGCGAAAAAATAACCGGCCATAAAATCGATGTCCAGGTGAATCCTCTGTTCGTCAGGCAAAACGAAATCAAGGAACTCTGCGGCGATACAGGTGGTTTGCAGTCAACCTGTCACGTGTTGCCGAAAAAATCGAATTGGAAGAGACCCTGCGTTGGATGCTGAATAACTAATGTTGAAAATAATCCTTTCCACTGACTGCGTAAAGTTCCCGCTAACCGGTATTGGGCGCTATGCATTCGAGCTGGCCAAACAGCTCGAAAACAGCCAGAGTGTTGACCTGTCCTACCTCAATGGCTTATCGATTACGAAGACATTGCCCGTGGCCAGCGAAACGGGTAATAGCGGACAAGGATTGAAAAGGCAGTTACAGAAAAGCCGTCTGGTCAGTGACATTTACCGTGTCACCTATCCTTACGCCAAATCCTATGTACTGAAAAAACAGCAAGAGCACATCTTCCATAGCCCCAATTACTATATTCCGCCCAATATCGGCAAAAGCGTGGCGACCTTCCATGACCTTTCCGTGTTCCACTGGCCGGAGTTTCATCCTGCCGGTCGTGTGCATCTTATGCAGAAAGAGTTAAAGAAGACGGTAGCCCGTGCGAAAGTGCTTATCACCGATTCGGAATATACCAAAACCGAGCTGGTCGAGTATTTCTGTCTGGATGCCAGCGACGTTGTGGTTGCGCCACTGGCGAGCAGCGGATTCTTCATGCCGCGACAACCCGCCGACGTGCATTCCGTATTGAACAAATACAAGCTGGGTTATAAGCAGTTCTTCTTGTACACCGGCACCATCGAACCGCGTAAAAATATTCTGAGTCTGTTGCAGGCTTACGATAGGTTGGATGCGGTGACAAAGAGAAACTTCCCGCTGGTCATTAGCGGGTATAAAGGCTGGGAAAACGAAGAGTTGTTCAAGCTGTTCAAGAAAGGTAGCGACGAAGGCTGGCTTAACTATCTCGGCTTTACGGCCTCGGAAGATTTACCCAAGCTTTATGCCGCAGCCAAAGGTTTTCTGTTTCCTTCGATTTATGAAGGTTTCGGATTGCCTGTGCTTGAGGCGATGGCCTCAGGCGTGCCGGTCATCTGTTCCAACGCCAGTTCACTTCCGGAAGTGGTGGGAGAGGCGGCGCTCATGCACGACCCTTATGACGTTCCTCGTTTTTCTGAATCGATCGATCGACTTATTCAGGATCCCTCGATTGAACAACGCATGATAACTGCCGGTATTGAAAGGGCCAGCCAATTTTCCTGGAAGCATTGCGCGGATAAAACCATTCAGGCCTATCATCAGGTTTCGGAACGCTATGATTAACGTCTTACATTGTTATAAAACCTATTACCCGGACTCTTTTGGCGGCATTGAACAGGTTATCTATCAGTTATCCGAAGGGGGCGCGCAACGTGGGATCGCTTCCACCGTTTTCACGCTGACCTCCAACGAAATTGGACCAAACCCGCGCCAGATTGAGCACCATTCAAGCTACCGCATCAAGACCCAGCTTGAAGTGGCCTCGACGCCTTTTTCTCTGAAAGCCTTCAACGAATTCAAGAAGCTGGCCGAACAAGCAGATATTATTCACTATCACTTCCCGTATCCGTTTATGGATTTTCTGCATTACGGAGCGGGTATCAAGAAGCCGAGCGTAGTCAGTTATCACTCTGATATCGTGAAGCAAAAATATCTGCTAAGCCTTTATACGCCCTTGATGAACAAGTTTTTGTCTGATGTCGATGTCATCGTTGCCGCCTCGCCCAACTATGTGGAAAGCAGCAGCGTATTACAGAATTTCAAGGACAAAGTCGCCGTCATTCCTTATGGCCTCGACCGGAAATTTTATAATAACGCCTCGATTGATGTGAAAGCCCAATGGAAACAGCGCTATCCCAACGGCTTTTTCCTGTTCGTCGGCGCTTTTCGTTATTATAAAGGGCTGCACATTCTCATTGAGGCGGCGAGAAATTCACAGTACCCCATCGTGCTTATCGGTGGCGGGCCTATCGAAGCTGAACTGAAAGAGCAGGCAAGCGCCAGCGGCGTCACCAATATCGATTTCCTGGGGGCGTTGGGCGATGAAGACAAAGCCGCCTTGCTCGAGCTTTCGACGTGCCTGGTGTTTCCTTCGCACCTCCGTTCGGAAGCCTTTGGTATCTCGCTGATTGAAGCTTCCTTGTATGGCAAGCCGTTGATCTCTTGCGAAATCGGTACGGGCACGACCTTTATCAATATCGCCGAGTCCACCGGTTTGGTGGTTCCACCCGACGATCCCAAGGCTCTACGCGTGGCGATGGACCGAATCTGGTCAAATCCCGAAGAGGCGCAGCGCTTTGGCGAGGCTTCCAAAATACGTTTTGATCAACTGTTTACCGCCGAAAAGATGGTCGAACAGTACGCGCAAATCTATGAAAGACTTATCTCGGGCCGCTGAAGCCATTCCAACTGGTGAAAACTCCGGCAGAAAACATTTCATCGCTCTTTTTGACCTGCAATTTACCGCTGTTACCGGTAAAGTGTTTCGTGCTCAGCATGGTGGCTGAGGCTTGGCTGCAATGACCACGTACTGGTTGTGCTAGTTATAGCTGTGATAGGTACACCCTCAGTCATTCTGATGTACAATGCTTGGGTTCATTTGTATGGCGCGGTGGCGATAAACCCACTAATAACATGGGATTACGTTGCACCGGGCTATCAACTATTTCAGACAGGAGTTGCTAATGTCCAAACAACAGATCGGCGTAGTGGGTATGGCGGTAATGGGTCGTAACCTGGCGCTTAACATTGAAAGCCGTGGTTATTCCGTTGCTATTTTTAACCGTTCCGGCGACAAGACTGAAGAAGTCGTTGCCGAGAATCCGGGTAAGAATTTGGTACCGTACTACACAGTTGAAGAGTTTGTTGAGTCACTGGAAAAACCACGCCGTATTCTGCTGATGGTGAAAGCAGGCGAAGCGACCGATAAAACCATCGCCTCCCTCACACCGCACCTTGATAAAGGTGACATCCTCATCGATGGCGGCAACACCTTCTACAAAGATACCATCCGTCGTAACAAAGAACTTTCCGAGCAGGGCTTCAACTTTATCGGTACCGGCGTTTCCGGTGGCGAAGAGGGCGCACTGAAAGGCCCATCCATCATGCCTGGTGGTCAGAAAGAAGCTTACGAACTGGTTGCTCCAATCCTGACCGAAATCGCGGCACTGGCCGAAGACGGCGAACCTTGCGTTGCCTACATTGGCGCCGATGGTGCGGGTCACTACGTTAAAATGGTTCACAACGGTATCGAATACGGCGACATGCAGCTTATCGCCGAAGCCTATTCCCTGCTGAAACAGTCTCTGAACCTGAGCAATGAAGAGCTGGCCAAAACCTTCGTCGAGTGGAACGAAGGCGAGCTGAGCAGCTACCTTATCGACATCACCAAAGATATCTTCACCAAGAAAGACGAAGCGGGTAACTACCTGGTTGACGTCATTCTTGACGAAGCTGCCAACAAAGGTACCGGTAAGTGGACCAGCCAGAGCTCTCTGGACCTCGGCGAACCGTTGTCTCTTATCACTGAATCCGTCTTCGCTCGCTACCTGTCTTCCCTGAAAGACCAGCGCGTTGCTGCCTCGAAAGTGCTGACCGGTCCAACCGTGAAAGCCTTCGAAGGCGAAAAAGCCGAGTTCATCGAGAAAATCCGTCGTGCACTGTACCTGGGTAAAATCGTGTCCTATGCACAGGGCTTCTCACAGCTGAAAGCGGCGTCCGACGAGAACAACTGGGATCTGCAATACGGCGAAATCGCCAAGATCTTCCGCGCGGGCTGTATCATCCGTGCCCAGTTCCTGCAGAAAATCACCGATGCCTACGCGGAAGATGCGTCCATCGCGAACCTGCTGCTGGCGCCTTACTTCAAAAACATCGCTGACGAATACCAGCAGGCGCTGCGTGACGTGGTTTCCTACGCTGTACAGAACGGTATCCCGACGCCAACCTTCTCCGCTGCTATCAACTACTACGACAGCTACCGCAGTGCGGTTCTGCCAGCGAACCTGATCCAGGCTCAGCGCGACTACTTCGGTGCTCACACGTACAAGCGTACCGACAAAGAAGGCGTCTTCCACACCGAGTGGATGGAATAAGTTCAGCAGTGAACTGACCTATTGCGGACAGTCATACTGTCCAGCCAATCAAGGCCCCGGAGTTTTACTCCGGGGCTTTTTTTATACGTTTTTCAAGCCTCCCGAGGCGGCAGGCACAGGACAATGCTTAAAACGCCGTTAACGTTTGGACACGCTTCGCCAACCTCTGTAAACTTCCTTACTGATTCCATACGGTAAAAATACAATTATATTTAAGGATGTTACATGTTGCTAAGTAGTCCCGAGCAAGGGGATAACTATCGCGGTTTTCTGCTTTCAATTTTTATTGGCATCGTGTTTTATTTTGCAATTTTTGGCACCGAAATCATCAATCCCGCTAATATCGCCTGGTTGAGTCATGGTGATACGGCGCAGGCGTATCTAGGGTGGGAATTCTTTAGAAACACACCCTGGCGCTTTCCTGTCATTGGCTTGACCCCTGATTTTGGTATGGAAGTGAGCAATGCCGTGGTCTACTCGGATTCAAATCCACTGTTGGCCATAATCTTTAAAATATTTAACTCTTTCCTGCCTGCCGATTTCCAGTATTTTGGGATCTGGTTGTTGGGTTGCTGTGTATTGCAGGCTATTTTCGCCTGGAAAATTATCCGATTGTATTCCGAAAGTATCGTTATCAAGCTTGCGGGAACCTTGCTGCTGATGTTTATACCTGCGTGGATAAACCGCATCTATCACATCAACCTTATGGCAAACTTCTTTATACTGGCCGCCGCTTACCTCACCCTGAATCCCAAACACAGAGAAAATGCGCTGAAGTGGGGGATTCTCATCTGCTTTTCGATTTTGGTTCACCTCTATCTTTCCCTTATGGTCTGCGTGGTTCTGGGGAAGCATCATGTTGTTCAGGGCGATTAAAGACATTAAAAAAGCACCTAAAATGATTCTCTTCGAGATGGTGCCTATTTTTGTCTGTGTCGCACTGCTGGCCTATGTCACCGGCTATTTTTCCGTAAGTCATGGTGTGGCGGCGCAAGGATTCGGCGCATATCGGGCCAACCTGCTTTCACCTGTACTGGCTAATGGCTGGTCACTGCTTATCAATACGCATTCCTATTACCCGACCGAGGGAGAAGGCTTCAACTTCCTGGGACTTGGCGTAATATTCCTGCTGCTGTTGAATGTCAGAAGCGTGGTTCGCTACTTCACGGCCTCGAAAGTCAAACAGCATGGCGCTGTCATCTTTGCCGTTGCCTTCTTGTTTATCTACTCCCTGAGCAATCAGATAGGTATTGGTCCTTACGTCGTACATTATCCTCTGCCGGATTTCGTGCTTAAAATCTGCGCCATATTCAGGGCGTCAGGTCGACTCATGTGGCCTGTCACCTATTTCCTGATTATTTTCCTGGTCGTACGGACTATCAAGAACAACAGCCGCAGCACAGCCGGTTTCCTGCTGGCGTTTTGCGCATTTGTGCAGATTGTCGATACCAGTAGCGGTTGGGTGGCGATTCACAAGCAGTACAGCGCGTCTGAACAACCTGACTGGACCCCTCATCTGAAAAACGCCTTCTGGCGCGATGCGGTCGCTAAATACAAATATATTCGCTGGGTGCCTTTCGACAACTCCTCCGAGAAGTATTGGAAAGAGCTTTCCTATTATGCGTCCAAAGGCAACAAGGCTACGGATGCGGTGTACATGGCGCGCTTTGACAGCAAAAAAGCAGGGGAGATGAATCAGGCCGTGCTTGAATCCCTGCTGGAAGGCAATTATCAAAAAGACACCCTGTATGTCATGGACAGAGACTGGAGTTCATTATTCAATCTCCGACCGCAGGATTTGTATGCCAAAATTGACGGCGTATATGTGCTTGCGCCAGGTGATGCGGCATGTGCTGCCTGTGAAGTGGTTCAGCCGAAAAATACGGTAGAGAGTTTCTTCGACTTTAGGGAGCAGGGTAAAAACACCTTGCTGCTGGCCGATGGCTGGTCGGTTCAGGAACCCTGGGGCGTATGGAGCAGCAACCGCGAAACGGCGATTACGTTGCCGATAAAACCGGGAGCACACAAAATCACGCTGGCCTATAACCCGTTTATCTCCTCAAAAACGCCTGTTCAGCACGTTATCGTCACGCTCGAGGGTAAAACGCTGGCTGAATTCTCGAGTGCCGACGGCGCGGGTGCGACCCAGGAGATTGCGCTTCCGCACGCCTTGATTCAGGGCCGTAAAACCGTGAGCCTTCACTTTGAACTTCCTGATGCGATTATTCCGCTCAATGCAGGTCTGGGTATGGATTCACGCATGCTGGCAATAGGTATCAAAAGTATAAATGTTGAATAATCGGCGCGCGTTAATATGTACGGTTTGCCTGACTCGGCACGGAGAGGTGCAACATGATTAAAGTCTTTATCAAATACGTGGTCGTCGGAGGCTTTAACACGCTGCTGCAT